>DASROJ010000075.1:0-5064 GCA_035646975.1 Patescibacteria group bacterium | reverse complement strand
AAGCAACCCATCCTGGCGTCGCAGCACTTCTACGTGCTGACGATGGCCGGCTACGCGTTGACGATCGTCTACGCGCTGCTTCACCCGTTCTGGTCGCGGCATCCGGCTTCGGCGGGCGTGCAGGTGGCGGGAGACCTCGTCCTGGTCACCGGCTTCGTCTACGTGACCGGCGGCATCGACTCGCCCTTCTCGTTGCTCTACTTCCTTCCGTTGATCGCGGCAAGCATCACCCTCGGACGAACCGGGGCGATGTCCTCGGCAACCGGCGCTTGGGTGATGTACGCCTTTCTCGTGGTGCTGATTGTCTACGGGGCGATCCCCGATCTCTCCGTCGGGTTGCGAGCCGCCGGCGCGGACGGTCTGCCGACATTCATCCATCCGGCCGCCGAGGCGATGGCGCTCAACAAGCGGGTCGCCTACTCGCTGTTCTCCCATTTCGTGGGCTTCTTCACCGTGGCGCACCTTTCGTCCTACCTGAGCCTCAAGCTCAAGGCCGCCGGCGACGAGCTGGAGGAGAAACGTGAAGTCCTCGCCAAGCTGCAGGCCCTCAACAAGAACATCATCGACAGCATCAGCAGCGGGATCATCACCACGGACCTCGACGGCAGCATCACATTCATGAACCGAGGAGCCGAGGAGATCACGGGGCGCAGCCTGGCGGCCGTCGAGGGTGCCGGCATCGACGCGTTTCTGGCCCGCGAGGTCGCGTTCCTGCCCAAGCTGAAGACCAACCTGGACCGGGAGCGCCGATTCCGCTTCGAGGATTCGATCATCCGCGGGGATGGCAGTCGTCTTTTCCTTGGATTCACCTCGGCCGTGCTCAGGGATCAGCGTGGAGAGCCGACCGGTTACATTTTCTCGTTCCAGGACCTCACCGACATCAAGGCGCTCGAAGAAGAGGTCCGGCTCAAGGACCGGATGGCGGCCCTCGGGCAGATGGCCGCGGGCATCGCCCACGAAATCCGCAATCCGCTCGCCGCCATGTCGGGGTCGGTGCAGATCCTGAAGAAGTCGCTGCATCCCACGGCCGAGGAAGGCGAGCTGCTGGACATCGTCCTTAGGGAATCGCGGCGGCTGAATCAGATCATCAAGGACTTCCTGCTGTTCGCCAAGCCAGGGCGTTTCCACCCGCAGCCGAACGACCTGGTGCCGATACTCAACGACGCGCTGATCCTTCTGCGCAACAGCGAGGAGTTCGGCTCGAACCACTCGGTCCGGACGCAGTTCGAGTCTCCGGAGGTGAACGCATTCATCGATGCGAACATGATGAAGCAGGTTTTCTGGAATCTCGCCAAGAACTCCATCAAGGCGACGCCCGGTGGCGGAACGCTCACGGTGAGCGTCTCCCGGGACGGCGCTTCATCGGTCGTGGTCTCCTTCGCCGATGACGGGGTGGGAATGAGCGAGAGCGAGATGAGACGCGCGTTCGAGCCGTTTCAGACGAATTTCAGCGAAGGGACGGGCCTCGGACTGGCCGTGGTCTTCCGAATCGTCGAGGAACATCGTGGCCGCATCCGCGTGCGGAGCCGGCTGGGCAAGGGCACCGAGGTGCTGGTGACGCTGCCGGCGGCGCCCGGCATCGTCATGGCCGGCGAGATCGCCGGCGCCGCGGAGGCAGCCTCATGAGAGTTCTCTTCGTGGAGGCACCCGCGGTCTCGTTCGAGTCGTACGTGAGCGCCTTCAAGGAAGCGGGCGTCCAGGCGGAGGCCGCCGCGGATCCCCAGTCGGCGTTGTGGCTGCTGGCCGGGGGCGACTACCGTGTCGTGGTGCTTCCGCTCACGGGCGTCGAGCTCCAGTGGGAAGTGGTCTCCGCGGCGCTCTGGACGCGCCCGCCGGCGCGGGTCATCGCCCTGGCGGCCGGGCCGGTCGATCCCGCCCTGCGTCGCAGAGCCTACGGCGCGGGGGTCTGGGAGCTCGGCGAGCTTCCCAGGCATGTCACACGCGGCGGCGGTGAGCCGGTCCCTTCGCTGGTGCCCGCGGTGCGCAGGGCGCTGCGTGAGGCGGTGCCGGCCGTGCTGCTCGTGGACGATTGCGCCGAAGTCGCCGAGGGAATCGGCTCGATCATCGCGGGGGAAGGCTTTCGCGTGGAGACGGCGGCCAATCCGGCTGAAGCCGTCAAGCTGATGTCGACCGCCGAGTACGCGCTGGTGATCACCGAGACACTGCGCGCGCAACAGGACGGATTCGAAGTGGTGCGCGAGGCGGCGCGGCTGCAGCCGGGCGTCCCGGTGATCGTCTTCACCGCGACGCTGGACGACGAGACGTTTCTCAGGTCCGTGGAGCTTGGGGCGAGCGCCTGTCTCTGGAAGCTGGCGGAGCCCGAGGACGTCGAGCGGGAGATTCTCGCCGTCATTCACCCGGGCCGCAAACAGGGATACAGCAGGACCTGACCCGGACACGAGGGAGAACGCGTCATGCAACGGATCCTGGTGGTCGAGGACGAGCCGGACCTCAGAAAAGTCCTCGCCACCTTGCTGAAGCGGGGAGGCTACGCGGTGGACCTTGCCGAGTCGGGCGGCGTCGCGCTCGACCGGATCGGCCGGGAAGTGTACGACCTGGTCGTCACCGACCTGAAGCTCCCGGGCGCCGACGGCATCGAGGTGCTGCGCGCGAGCAAGGCGGCGGATCCCGACACGCCCGTGATCATCATCACCGCCTACAGCACGGACGAAGCAGCCGAAGAGGCGCGCAAGCTGGGCGCGTTCAACTACATTCTCAAGCCGTTCGACACGGACAAGATCATGGCCGACGTGGCCATCGCGCTCGGATGGAAGCGTCTCGGCAGCCTGATGTCGGTCATGGAGGGCAAGTTCGGGTTCGATCGGCTGGTGACTCGATCCGAGAAGATGAAGGGGGTCATGGAGGTGGTGGCCCAGGTGGCCGCGACGAGCAGCACGGTGCTGCTGACCGGTGAAAGCGGCACGGGCAAGGAGCTGATCGCGCGCGCGATTCATTACAACAGCCAGCGGAAATCCAGCCCCTTCACCTCGATCAACTGCGGCGCCCTGCCCGACGAGCTGCTGGAAAGCGAGCTGTTCGGCCACACGAAAGGCTCGTTCACGGGCGCCGTGGCGACCAAGAAGGGGTTCTTCGAAGTCGCGGATGGCGGAACGATCTTCCTCGACGAGATCGGCGACACCTCGCCGTCGATGCAGATCAAGCTGCTGCGCTCGCTGCAGGAGCGGGTGATCCGACGCGTGGGAGGCAGCGAGGAGATCGCCGTGGACGTGCGCGTGGTGGCGGCGACCAACCGCGACCTCGAGGCGATGGTCAGGGACAAGACCTTCCGCGAGGATCTCTTCTACAGGATAAACGTCATCCCCGTGAAGCTTCCGCCGCTGCGCGATCGCAAGGAGGACATCCCCCACCTCGCCTATCATTTCTTCGATCGGTACAAGCTGGAGATGGGCAAGAAGATCAGCTCCATCTCGGATGAGGCGATGGCCGTCTTGACAAGCTACGACTGGCCCGGCAACATTCGTGAGCTCCAGAACCTGCTCGAGAGGGCCGTGGCGCTGGAGCGGTCCGACATGATTCGCGTGGAGTCGCTGCCTCTCGAGCTGCGCGGCCGCCAGAACGTGGCGCGGGAGATGATTTCCGATCTGGGCGAGGAGGGGATCGACCTCGAACGGATGCTCGAGCAGATTCGCGAGCACTACATGCGCGAGGCGCTCACGCGTCGCGGCGGCATCCAGTCGCAGGCCGCCCGGCTGCTCGGCATGTCGTTCCGTTCGTTCCGTTACTTCGCCCGGAAGTACACGATGGTGGAGCGCAATGGAGCCGCGGAGGTGGCTGCCGCGTCGGGCGGTGATTCCGGCGCCGCCGTGGAGGCCATGGCGATCGACGACGAGGTGAGGGAGGACTGAAACTGTCCCCGCTCGGGGAAAGCCGCAGGGCCGCCAGCCTGATCGCCTTCGGAGCGCTGGCCGCTCTCGTCCTGCTCGTCTTCGCGCCGGCGATGTCGCCGGGCAGCGTCTTCTATTTCCGCGACGTCAGCCAGAACCACCATCCCGCCCGACAGCTCACCACCGCGATGATCTCCGCCGGAGACGCCCCCCTCTGGAATCCGCTGCGCGGCGCCGGCCAGCCGCTGCTCGCCAATCCGAACATGCTCGTGCTGCATCCCACCACGCTGCTGTTCGTGGTGCTGCCGTTCGAGTGGGCGTTCAAGATGTCGATCGTGCTGCAGATCGTCCTGGCGGGAGCCGGAGCCTGGCTGGTGCTGCGGGACATCGGGGCCAGCCGGGCCGGCAGCCTGCTCGGCGCCGCGGTTTTCTGCCTTTCCGGGTACATGCTTTCGCTCGGCAATCTGATCAACCTGCTCGATTCGGCGGCCTTCATGCCGCTCACGGTCTGGCTGGCGGGCCGCGCGATGACTCGCGGCTTCTCGCCCTGGGGAAGCCTGGCGGCGTTGTCACTGGCCGTTCAGATAATGGCCGGGGAGCCGTCGATGCTGCTGTGCACCGCGGCGGGTTTCCTGGGACTTCACTGGAGCCTCGGCGGCGGCGCAACCGAGAGATCGGCGCCGGCGGGGGCACCCGCAGGGCAGTCGCGATCTCTGGTCTGGAGGCTCGCGGGTGCCGCGGGCATCGTGCTGCTCGCCCTGGCGATCTCGATGGTCGCGGTGCTGCCGACCGTCGAGCTTCTGGCTCAATCCGAAAGAGGGGCGGGTTTCGACCGGGAGGAGGCGCTCAAATGGTCGCTGCCTCCGATGGCGTTGCTGCAGACCGCCGTGCCGGACCTGTTCGGCGATCCGACCCGAACCGACATCGCGAGCTATTGGGGCGGTGGCGTCTTCGACGCAGGTCTGCCTTTCATCCTGAGTCTGTATCTGGGGCCCGCCGCGATCATCCTGGCCTGCGCAGGGCTGGCGGGCGGGTTGACCTCGGGCAACCGGAGGCGGCGCGCGGAAGCCCTCGTGCTGGCGGCGCTCGCGCTCGGCGGGATCACTTTGTCTCTGGGCCGGTTCTTCCCGCTGTATCCCGCGCTCCTGTCCCTGCTCAAGCCGCTCGAATCGGTGAGATATCCGGTGAAATACTTCCTCATCGTCGTCTGGGCGATGTC
>DASROJ010000074.1:0-6985 GCA_035646975.1 Patescibacteria group bacterium | reverse complement strand
TCCTGCAGCATTCCGGCGCGGGCAGCGCTGGCGTCGGCCGGCTTCGGAAAAAGGGCCAGGTGGACCGATTCCGGATCGCCCTTGGCGCGGGGCAGCGTCTCCCAGATCTCCTCGGCGGTGAACGGAAGGATCGGCGCCATGAGCCGGCACACGGCATGCGCGATGAGATAGATGGCCGTCTGGGCGGAGCGCCGATCGTTGGACCAGGGCACGCTGGTGTAGAGGCGGTCCTTCAGGATGTCCAGGTAGAGGCTCGACATCGTCACGGTGCAGAAGTTGTGCAAGGCGTGGTGAACGGTGTGGAACTCGTAGGCTTCGTAGGCCGACAGCACGCGCCGGGTCAGGTCGTCGAGCTGCGACATCGCCCAACGATCGATCTCGACCATGTCGTTTTCCTCCACGAGCCCCGTTGCCGGGTCGAAGTCCGGGATGTTGCTCAGGAGGTAGCGAAAGGTGTTGCGCAGTTTCCGGTAGGCCTCGACATTGCGATCCAGGATTTCATCGGACAGTTTCATGTCGTCGATGTAGTTCACCATCGAGACCCAGAGCCGAAGCACCTCGGCTCCCATTTTGCCGGTGACGTCCTGGGGGCTGATCACATTGCCGAGCGACTTGGACATCTTCTGGCCCTGGCCATCCAGCGTGAATCCATGCGTGATGACCTCGTCGTACGGGGGGCGCTGCCGGTTGGCGACGCCGACCAGGAGGCTCGAGTTGAACCATCCGCGGTACTGATCGTGGCCCTCGAGATAGACGTTGGCCGGCCAGGTCAGCTCCGGCCGCGAGGTGAGCACCGCTGCGTGCGAGACGCCCGACTCGAACCAGACGTCGATGATGTCGGACTCCTTTCGAAACGACTTTCCGCCGCAGCCGGGGCAGGCGGTGCCGGCTTCCAGAAAATCCGAGACCGGACGCTTCCACCAGGCGTCGGCTCCTTCCTTGTGGAAGCAGTCGGCCACCTTCGCCAGCGAGCGCTCCTCCATCATCGACTGACCGCATCCCTCGCAGGCAAACGCGGGGATCGGCACGCCCCAGGAACGCTGGCGCGAGATGCACCAGTCGGGCCGATGCTCGACCATGTTGGACATCCGCTCCTCGCCCCAGGCCGGGATCCATCGCACGGTCCGGATCGCGGCCAGGCATTTGTTCCGGAGGTCCGCCCCGTCCATGGCGATGAACCACTGCAGCGTCGCGCGGAAGATCACCGGGTTCCTGCTGCGCCAGCAGTGCGGGTACTGGTGCCGGATGTCGGACCGGGCCAGCAGCATGCCGCGCGAGTCCACCAGCTTGATGATGTCCTCGTTGGACTCGAACACTTCGCGTCCGGCGAACCCCTCGACATCGGCGGTGAACCGCCCGGCGTCGTCCACCGGTGTGTAGATGGGCAGATTGTTCTTCACCCCGGCGATGTAGTCCTCCTGGCCGTGGCCAGGCGCCGTGTGCACGCACCCGGTGCCGGTGTCGAGCGTCACATGGTCCGAGAGAATCACCAGCGACTCCCGGTCGATGAACGGATGGCGCGCTTTCAGCCCGGCCAGCTTCGATGCCTGCACCCTCAGCACCACACGCGCGTCGGAGAGCTTCGCGGTCTGCGCGAAGGCGCTTTCGAGCGCCTCGGCGATGACGAACAGCTCGGAGCGGCCGCCGCCCGAGGGCGCCTTGGCCTCCAGGACGACGTAGGCGGCGTCGGAGCGCAGGGCGATGGCGAGGTTGGCCGGCAGGGTCCATGGCGTGGTGGTCCAGATCGGAATGCTGGCGCTGCGCCCTGCCAGCTCGGGGAAGCGTGCCCCGAGATCGACCGGGAATCGAACCGTGATGGAGGGGGAGGTATGCTCCGCGTATTCGACCTCCGCCTCGGCCAGGGCCGTCCTGCAGGTGGCGCACCAGTGGACCGGCTTCTTGCCCTTGTAGACGGTGCCGCGGCGGACGAAACCGGCCAGCTCCTGCACGATGGTGGCTTCGTAGCCCGGGTCGATGGTCCGATACGGATGCTGCCAGTCGCCGAAGATCCCCAGCCGGCGGAAGTCCTCCCGCTGCAGGTCGATGTATTTCTCGGCGTACTTGCGGCAGGCTTCGCGGATCTGCAGCGGCTCCATCTGGTTTTTCTTCCCGCCAAGCTCCCGATCCACCTGCAGCTCTATCGGCAGTCCGTGACAATCCCAGCCCGGTACGTAGGGGGCGTCGAACCCCATCATCGAGCGGGATTTCACGATGAAGTCCTTGAGGATCTTGTTGAGGCTCTGGCCGAGGTGGATGCGGCCGTTGGCGTAGGGCGGTCCGTCATGCAGAACGAACCGGGGCCGCCCGCCGGCGGCCGCGCGGATCTTCGCGTAGAGCCCGCCCTCCTCCCACTTCTTCAGCATCACCGGCTCGCGTTGCGGCAGGTTCGCCTTCATGCTGAAGGAGGTGCGAGGTAGATTGAGAGTCGCCTTGATCTCTTCGGGCGTCACGAATGTCTCCGGTGGGGCCATTTGGGCCATTGGGGCCCATAGTGCCAATGGGGAGAGTTGAGCGCAACCTGCTGAAGCGCGTAACTTTAGCAGCCGTCCTTTCGGGCTGTCAAGACGCCGTGATAAACTGCGCGACCCTATGAGACGCCGTGTGTACCTCGACAACAACGCCACGGCGCCGCTGCGCGACGTGGCCCGCGAAGCCATCGACCTTGCGATGCGCCGCGCGGACGCTTTCGGAAATCCCTCCAGCCCGCACGCTTTCGGACACGAGGCGCGCCTCGCGCTGGAGGACTCCCGCCGGCAAGTGGCCGCGGCGATGGGCGTCGAGCCGGGCGACGTCGTCTTCGTGTCGGGTGGCACCGAGTCGGACAATCTCGCCATCCAGGGGGTCGCGCGCGCCTGGACTGCCGCTGGAAGGGCGCCCGGCCATCTCGTCACCAGCGCCGTGGAGCACCCGGCTGTCCTGGAGTGCTGCCGGCACCTCGAATCGACCGGATGGAAGCTCTCGATCCTTCCGGTGGATGGCCAGGGTCTGGTCGATCCTGACGCCGTGCGCGCCGCGTTGCGACACGATACCGCGCTGGTGTCGATCATGGCCGCGAACAACGAAACAGGCGTGATCCAGCCCACGGAGGAGATCGCCGCCGTGACACGTCATGCGGGCGTGCCGCTGCACGTCGACGCGGTGCAGGCCATCGGGAGGATCCCTTTCGAGGCCGCGCGGGTCGGAGCCGACTACCTCTCGGTCTCGTCGCACAAGCTGGGCGGGCCGGCAGGCATCGGAGCGTTGTGGATACGGGAGGCGGCCCCGATGAAGCCGCTGCTGCTGGGCGGCGGCCAGGAGCGCAGACGTCGGCCCGGAACCGAATCGGTGATGCTCGCCGCCGGGTTCGCCGCGGCGGCGCGCGCGGCCGGCCGGGAACTCGAAAGGGCGCACCCCTCGGGGCTTCGCGATCGGATGGAGCGCGCCCTTCTCGATCGGCTTGCCGCGACACGCATCAACGGAATCGAGGCGCCGCGTCTTCCCAACACCAGCAGCCTGACATTTCCCGCGGTTGCCAGTGAGACGATCGTCATCAGGATGGACCTCGAAGGTTTCGCCCTGTCCACCGGCTCAGCGTGCAGCACCGGCTCGGCCCGTCCATCCCACGTGCTGGCGGCCATGGGACTGAGCCAGGCGGACGCCGCGTCGACCCTGCGCATCAGCCTGGGTCCAACCAACACCCTGGAGGAGATCGATGCGCTGGTGGAGACGCTCGCCTCGGTCGTGAGGGATCTCCAGGCTTCCGCGCGCCTGCCGCATCCCGCGCCGGCGGGAGGCCGTGGATGAAGCGCCTGCTGGTGGGAATGTCGGGAGGCGTCGACTCCTCGGTGGCGGCCGCGATGCTTGCTGCGGCCGGGCACGACGTCATCGGCGTCTCGCTGCAGTTGTACGATCACAGCGAATCCGGGCGTGTGGCCCGCTGCTGCTCGCCGGAGGACTTCCTGGATGCGCGGCGTGTGGCGAGCCTGTTCGGTTTTCCGTATTACGTCATCAACAAGGAAGAGCTGTTCAGTCGTCGCGTGCTCGATTATTTCGTCGAGGAATACCGCGTGGGACGAACGCCCAATCCCTGCGCCCGCTGCAACGCCGATGTGAAATTCGAAGCGCTGGCGGATCTGGCGCGCTCGCTCGGCGCCGAGGCCGTGGCCACGGGCCATTACGCCCGGCTGCTGGACGACCCGGCTTCGGGCCATCGTCGGCTGATGCGCGCGGCCGATCCGGCCAAGGACCAGTCGTACTTCCTGTTCGACCTGACACAGGAGCAGCTCGACATGGCGCTGTTTCCGCTCGGCGACATGACGAAGCGGCAGGTCCGCGAGCAGGCGATCCGGTTCGGGCTCGACTCGGCGGGCAAGCCCGAAAGCCAGGATGTCTGCTTCGTCGAGGGGGGCGACTACCGCGATTTCCTGCGCCGTCGGACATCCCTCAGCGGGCTTGCCGAGCCTGAAGGAGCCATGGTCGGCATCGGCGGCGAGACGCTCGGACGTCACGACGGACTTTCCGGCTACACGGTGGGCCAGCGTCGCGGTCTGGGCGTCGCCGCTTCGAAAAGACTGTACGTCGTCGCGGTGGATGCCCCCGGCAACCGGGTGGTGCTCGGCGGTGAAGAAGATCTTCTTTGCGATCGGCTCAGCTTGACCGGTGTCCGCTGTCATGCCACCGGCCCGCGTGGCGGACGGTTCGAAGCCAGCGTGCGCGTCAGATACCGGCACGCCGGCGCACCGGCCAAAGTGACGCTCGAGACGGGCGAGCGCGCCACGGTGACCTTCGATGAGCCGCAGAGGAGCGTCTCGGCCGGGCAGGCCGCCGTCTTCTACCAGGGCGACCTGGTGATCGGCGGCGGATGGATCGACGCCGTGCGCCGCGTGGCGGCCGGCAACCAGACCGTGGCGTCGGGCGCGTGAGAGCCGCCGTTCTGCACGCTCCGGGGACTCCCCTCATGATCGAGGACGTGACACTGTCGCCACCGCGCGCCGGAGAGGTGCAGGTGCGCATCGCGGCCTCGGGTGTCTGTCGCTCCGACCATCATGTCATGAGCGGCGCCACGCGACATCCGATGCCCGTGGTTTGCGGCCATGAAGGAGCCGGTGTCGTCACGGCGGTGGGCCCGGGTGTGACGCACGTCAAGCCGGCGGATCACGTGGTCCTGTCCTGGGCGCCGTCATGCGGGAGCTGCTTTTACTGCCGCGCCGGACTGCCCGCGCAGTGCGAAGCGTTCATCAAGGCGGTCTGGGATGGCACGATGATCGACGGCACGACGCGGCTGAAACTGGACGGCCGACCATTGCATCACTATTGCCTGCTGGCGTCGTTTGCCGAACAGGCCGTCGTGCCGGCGTCCTGCTGCGTGCCCATCAGGAAGGATGTGCCGCTGGCGGTTGCCGCCCTGGTCGGCTGCGCGGTGGCGACCGGCGTCGGGGCCGCCCTGTACCGGGCCAAGGTCGCACCGGGAGCCAGCGTGGTTGTGTTCGGCTGCGGCGGCGTGGGGGTCAACATCGTGCAGGGCTGTCTTCTGTCCGGCGCCGAGCGGATCATCGCCGTGGATCGCAACCCGGCCCGTCTCGCCATCGCGCGCGATCTGGGCGCGACCGATGTCGTCGACGCTTCCGGCAGGGACCCGGTGGAAGTGGTGCGGCAGCTGACGGGGGGGCGGGGAGCCGACTATGCCTTCGAGGCGATCGGCAACCCGGCGACGATGGGCCAGGCGATCGAGGCCGCTCGACGTGGCGGCACGATCGTGCTCGTCGGACTGGGCGGCCACGCAGAATCGATTCACCTGGGCGCCGGCACCTTCACCCGCTCGGACAAGCTGCTTACCAGCGCCTATTACGGCGGCTGCGTTCCGCAGCGCGACATGCCGAAGCTGATCGATCTCTACGTCGAAGGACGACTGAAGCTCGACGAGCTGATCGGCCGCAGGCGCCCGTTGAGTGAAATCAACGAAGCGTTTGCCGACCTTGCCACCGGAGACGTCATTCGCACGCTCATCGTTTTCGATGCCTGAGCGGCCTTGTGCTAGGATCGAGCCGTTCCAGCCGGACGGGGCGGGCATAACTCAGTGGTAGAGTGTCAGCTTCCCAAGCTGAAAGTCGTGGGTTCGAATCCCATTGCCCGCTCCAAGAAGTTGCTGGCCCAGAGCATGCGGAACCGCGCCGGGAATTACCTCCAGCAGCCGACGGGATATCGGGCCTTCGTCCCGGCTCCGTTGCCCCCTGACCCGGCAATCGACCTCGGCGGACCGCTGTCGAAGGTACCCGGAGCTCTTTGCAGAACCTGCTCGCCGCGGAAGCGCGCCTGGCCGAATCTCAAGCTGTTCGAGGAGACCGGATGAGGAGCAGCCATCCCGCCTTCCCGGTCAAGGTTCGCAGCGCATCCGTGTGATGTCCGACGGCGCCGGTTCTGCCGACACGCTGCTCGACGCCGGGCAGGGGCAGGAGATGGGCGGCATCACGGTGGCCTTCTTGACCTGGAACAGCCTGACCTGGCAATTCCCCGTCTGGTACGACCCGCGAAGCGAGACGAAGTTGCCGGCAAACTGGCTCAGATCGAGCTTGGTCGAGTAGACGTACAACTCGGGCGGTGGCGGGGGATAGCAGGGGCAGCCAATCAGGCTGTAGGCGGCCTGCGGATTGGAAGGGGACCAACGGCATCATACGCCCATCCGGGGCCGCCGGACAACAGGCAGGGCGCGCTTCCTGCGCGAGAGGATGCCGGCCACTATACTTGCCGCGTGAGGACAGGATCTCGAATCGCCCGTGGCGTGACGATCATCTTCATGTGGCTTGCCACCGCCTCATCGTTTCTTGCCGCGCCCGGTGCCGGCAACCCTCCCGCGGCGCAAGCTGTCCCGACGTCAACACGCGAAGAAGCGCCGCTTGGATTCGAGGTCGACAGCGCACAGGCGGCCTGCGCGCGGCTGGCGGGCTCGCCACGAGACGGGGAGCCGCCGTTGCCGGTTCTCATCACGCTCGAGGCGGCAGGACTGCGC
>DASROJ010000073.1:0-15282 GCA_035646975.1 Patescibacteria group bacterium | reverse complement strand
CGCCGGCTATTCCTTCGGCGCCTTCGTCGGCCTGAAGACCGGATGCGACGATGCCCGGGTAACGGCGCTGATCGGCATCGGCGTGCCGGTGTCGCTGTACGACTTTTCCTTCCTGACGCGCTGCGACAGGCAGATCGCGTTCATCCAGGGGGCGCAGGACCAGTTCGGCGCACTGCCGCTCGTGATGGCGCTGGCCGCGTCGCTGCCGCACGGAGCCAGGGTGCTGCCCGTGGCCGGCGCCGGGCACAACTTCGACGGCCAGCTCGAAGCCCTTGCGCGGCGGATGGACGAGGCGATCCCGACGCCGGGGTGATCACCTCATTGCGACGGCTCGATCCCCGCACTAGGCTTTCTTTACCCTGCTGAACGGACGATTGCCCCCGATCCGAATGGAGGTGCCTCATGCCGCAGTACGTCCTTCCCGATCTCCCTTATGATCACAGCGCGCTCGAGCCTCATATTTCCGCGAAGATCATCGAGCTTCACCACGGCAAGCACCATGCCGCGTATGTGAAGAACGCCAACACCGCGCTCGAACGCCTCGACGAGGCGCGCGCCAAGGAGGACTTCACGCGACTCGCGGCCCTGGAGAAGGCTCTCGCCTTCAACCTGTCAGGGCATATCCTGCATTCGATCTTCTGGCAGAACATGATGAAGAAGGGCGGCGGCGAGCCGGACGGCGCCCTGGCCGACGCGATCAAGCGCGACCTGGGTTCATTCAAGATGTTCGGCAAGCAGATGAACGAGGTCGCCGCCACGGTCATGGGCTCGGGATGGGCGGCGCTCGTGTGGGAGCCGATCGGGCAGCGCCTTCTCATCACGCAGATATACGACCACCAGTCGAACCTCGCCCAGGGAGGCGTGCCGCTGATGGTGATCGACGCCTGGGAGCATGCCTACTACCTGCAATACCAGAACCGCAAGACCGAGTTCTTCGAGGCGATCTGGAATGTCTGGAACTGGAAGGACATCTCCCATCGCTTCGAGGCCGCGCGCAAGCTGAAGATCGGCTAGCCCGCGAGGTCCTCGGCCAGCGCCCGCCGCGTCACATCGGCGATCGACGCGCGGTGACGGTAGGCCGGATGATCGACGACCAGGAAGAGTTCGGGGATTTGCAGGAAAGCCGCGCGCTGCGCCGGCGAGAACGGGAATTTCACGTAGTGCACCGCGCTGATCCGCTCCTCGTTGCTGTGGCCGGCCTCGAACAGGCCGTCGGCGCGCCCGGCCGCACCCAGATCGAACCAGACGACCCCCGGGGCATCGAGGCCGATGAGACGGTCCAGCTCGCGGCGGATGTCCGCGGCATCGGTAATCTCGATGAACAGCGTGGCCGACAGCTCGCCAGGAGCCGGGATCAGCGCGTTGTAGGTGTCGACCTCGAACTGGATTTTTTCGGGATCGACGATGCGCTCGGCGCGCACCATCTCCTGGACCTGTGACAGCGCGGTCTCGCGATTCTCGAACACGAGGCTCACGCGGTCGCCCACCGTCACCCGCCGACGGGCCTTCGTCTCGATGATCCGCCGTCGAAAGCTGTCACGGACCTTCTCGTACTCGACCAGGTCCTTCACGTCGTGAATCGTCAGCTTCTGCATCTCGGGCCCCTGTCAGTCTCCGTACGCGCGGCGAACGATCTGGATCGGATGCAGCGGCCGCTCGCCACGTCCCTTTTCGATCTGCATGCAGGCAAGCGGGCAGTCCGACGCCGTGACGTCGGGCCGCGCCTCGTCGATCTCCCTGAGCAGCGGAAGCGCCACCTTCATCGACAGGTCGAAGTACTGCGTCTTGAACCCCCAGGTCCCGTCGACACCCGAGCACCGCTCCGCCATGCTCACCGTGCTTCCGGGTATCAGCGCCAGCAGGTCGCGCGACTTGTAGCCGATGTTCTGGGCCTTGAGGTGGCACGGCAGGTGGTAGGCCACCTTGCCCACGGGCGCCTTGAACCGGGTGTCGAGCCTGCCCTCCTTGTGCCGGAGCATCAGGTATTCGCAGATGTCGAACGTGTGCGCCGCCACCTCCCGGGCCTCCGGGGTGTCGAGCATGTGCGGGTACTCGTTCTTGATGGTGAACGAACAGGTGGGGCCCGGCACCACGATGTCACGCCCCTGTTTGACCGCCGTATGCAACGAGGCGACGTTGCTGCGTGCCACCTTGAGCGCGTTTTCGAGATCGCCACCGTCGAGAAACGGCATCCCGCAGCATCGCTGGTCCGGCATCGAGACATCGATGCCATTGCGCTCCAGCACCTCGACGGCCGCCTGTCCGATCGCGGGTTCGTTGAACTCGACGGAGCAGGTGGCGAACAGGGCGACTTTCGCGGCCGGAGCGGCCGGCGCCGTGGCCGGAGCCGCAGCCGGAGAAACCGGCGCGGCCCTGCGCCGGAACCATTTCGAGAAGGTCGTCCGGTGGTAAGCCGGAAGGTTCCTGTCGCGATGAATCCCCAGCACCGACTCCATCAGCACGCGGTTGAGACGCAGCTTGTTGGCCCAGTTCGACAGCGGCGCGAACATCGAGCCGAGGCGTCCGATCGCATCGGCCATGCCGAGGATCCTGTCCTGGAACGTCACGCCTTCCTTCTTCGCGCGGGAGGCGCGCGAGCGGAGCATCAGCCGGGGAAAGTCGATCATCCACCGGTGCGGGGGATGGTAGGGGCAGTGGTTGTAGCAAAGCTTGCACTGGTAGCAGAGGTCTACCACGTTGCGCATGTCGGCGGCCGAGAGGCCCTCGGCGTCCTGTGTCGCGTTGCCGTCGATGCGCTCGAACAGATCGGGAAACGACGGGCACAGGGGCAGACAGCGGCGGCATCCCGCGCAGAGATCGAAGACGCGGCGCATCTCCTTGTCGACCGCGGCCTCGTCGAGATACTCCGGGCTCCGGATGTCGTAGACGATCGGGTCCGCCACCGCCTGCCCCCCGATGGAACGAAGCAAACGTTACTTGCCCAGCGTCTCGAGTCCCTTGGTGAACCGGTTCGCGTGCGAGCGCTCGGCGCGCGCCAGCGTCTCGAACCAGTCGGCGATGTCGCCGAACCCTTCCTCGCGGGCGGTCTTCGCCATGCCCGGATACATCTGCGTGTACTCGTAGGTCTCTCCGGCGACGGCCGACTTGAGATTCTTGTCCGTGCTGCCGATCGGCTCGTTGGTGACCGGGTCGCCCGCGGGCTTGAGGTAGTCGAGATGTCCGTGCGCGTGGCCGGTTTCGCCGTCCGCCGTGTCGCGGAACAGGCCGGCGACATCAGGGTATCCCTCGATGTCGGCGACCTTGGCGAAATAGAGGTACCGGCGGTTCGCCTGCGACTCGCCGGCAAACGCCTCTTTCAGGTTCGCATGGGTCTTGCTGTTCTTAAGCTCCTTGGCCATGATGCTCCTCCTTTTGATGCGGTCTGGATCGAACGCCCTTGCTGCAATCGCGGCAGTAGCCGACGAACTGTATCTGATATCCGGTCACCTCGAATCCGGCCGTCTGGGCCTTCCGTCCGGCCCGCGCCGGGACGCGACGCAGGGAGTCGTCGTACAGGTCGACGATCGCGCGGCATCCCAGGCAGACGAGATGGTGGTGCGGCTCGAGCACCGCCTCGAAGCGCGCGGTGTCGGCGGTCTGGTGGACATCGGTCACGAGTCCGATTCCACACAGGGTTTCCAGCGTGCGATACACGGTCCCCCGGGAGATCGTGGGGAATCGCTTCCGGACCGTCCGATAGATCTCCTCGGCGCCCGGATGCGACCGGCTCGTCAGCACCGCTTCGTAGACCGCCAGACGCTGGTGAGTGACGCTCAACCCGCCGGCCCGGCATGCGGCTTCAAAGGCCGCGAGCGAATCTTTTTTAGGAATCATTCTCACGTGCGGCAGAGTAGCATTCCGGGCGCCCCCTGTCCATCCCCGGCTCAGGTCAGATCCATCTCGCCGAAGAAGTAATGAATCTCGGTGGCCGCCGTCTCGGGGGAGTCCGATCCATGAACGATGTTCCGTTCCACCGAGGTGGCCAGCGCCTTTCGGATGGTGCCCGCCTCGGCCTTTGCCGGGTCGGTCGCGCCCATCAGCTTGCGGAGCCGGGCGATGGCCTCCTCGCCTTCCAGGACCATCGGCATGCAGGGGCCCGACGACATGAAGGTGGTGAGACTCTCGAAGAACGGCCGGGCCCGGTGCACCGCGTAGAAGCCCTCGGCTTCCTTTCTGGTGAGGTGCACCAGTCTGGCCGCCACGATTCGAAACCCCGCCTGCTCGAACTGCCTGATGACCTCGCCGGCCACCCGCTGCTGGATGGCGTCCGGCTTGATGATGGTGAGCGTACGCTGTGGCATCTGATTCGATTCTCCTCTGGACCTGTTCGGCTATCGTGAGCGCGGGGAAGCAAGCACGCGCTCCACCGTTTCTCCCAGCGTGGCGGGACTGTCGGCCACGGTGATGCCCGCCGCGCGCAGGGCCTCCACCTTCTCGGAGGCCGTGCCATGTCCCCCCGCGATGATCGCGCCGGCATGCCCCATCCGCTTGCCCGGCGGAGCGGTGCGCCCCGCCACGAACGCCACCACCGGCTTGGTCACCTCCCGCCGGATGAAGTCGGCGGCTTCTTCCTCGGCGGTGCCGCCGATCTCCCCGATCATCAGGACTGCCTGGGTCTCGGGGTCCTTCTGAAACAGTTCGAGCGCATCGATGAACGTGGTGCCGATGACCGGGTCGCCGCCGATGCCGATGCAGGTGCTCTGCCCGATGCCGCGGCGCGTGAGCTGGTCGACTCCTTCGTAGGTCAGGGTTCCGCTGCGGGACACGACACCCACCGGTCCGAGCTTGTGGATGCGGCCGGGCATGATCCCGACCTTGGCCCGCTCCGGCGAGATGATGCCCGGGCAGTTGGGCCCGATGAGGCGGGTTCGGCGCCGCGCGAGGTATCCCTTCACGCGGATCATGTCGAGCGTCGGGATTCCTTCGCTGATGCAGATGACCAGATCGACGCCGGATTCGGCCGCCTCCAGGATCGCATCGGCCGCGAACGCCGGTGGCACGAAGATCAGCGAGACGTTGACACGCTGCTTCGCCACCGCTTCGGCCACCGTGTCGTAAACGGGAATCTCGTCGACCGACTGGCCTCCCTTGCCAGGCGTCACGCCGGCGACGATCGCGGTGTCGAAGTAGGCTTTGCAGGCGCGGGCGTGGAACGTGCCTTCCTTGCCGGTGAGGCCCTGCACGACGATCCGGCTGTTTCGATCGACAAGAACGCTCATCGCGCGCCTCCTGCCAGCCTGACGACCTTCTCCGCCGCGTCCTTCATCCCATCGGCCACCGCGAAGTTCAGCCCCGAGTCGGTGAGAATCTTCCGGCCCTCCTCCTTGTTCGTGCCCTCCAGCCTGACCACGACCGGCACCTTGACGCCGACCTGCGTGGACGCCTGCACGACACCCTGGGCCACGACATCGCAACGCATGATTCCGCCGAAGATGTTGATCAGCACCGCTTTGACATTGGAATCGGACAGGATGATGCGGAACGCGTTGGTGACCTGCTCGGCCGTGGCGCCGCCGCCGACGTCGAGAAAGTTCGCCGGCTCCCCTCCCGCCAGCTTGATGATGTCCATCGTGGCCATGGCGAGACCGGCGCCGTTGACCATGCAGCCGACGTTGCCGTTGAGCTTGATGTAGTTGAGCGAGAAGCGGGAAGCCTCGACCTCGAGCGGCTCCTCTTCGGCGAGATCCCTCAGCTCCTTGAGCTCGGGATGCCGGTACAGCGCGTTGTCGTCGAAGCTGACCTTCGCATCCAGCGCGAGCAGCTCGCCCGTTTTCGTGGTGACCAGCGGGTTGATCTCGACAAGCGATGCGTCGGTCCCCTCCACGACCCGGTAGAGGCTCATCATGATCCCGCCGGCCCTGGCGATCAGGGGCCCGCCCAGCCCCAGCGCGAACGCGAGCTTGCGCGCCTGGAAGGGCTGGAAGCCAACGGCCGGGTCGATCGTCTCGCGAAGGATCAGATGCGGCGTCTTCGCGGCGACCTCCTCGATGTCCATGCCCCCGGCGCTCGATGCGATCATCACGGGGCGCTCGGTGGCGCGATCGATCACCAGACCCAGGTACAGCTCGCGGTCGCGGTCCAGCGCTTCTTCCACCAGGACCCGCTGCACGGTCTTGCCCTCCGGGCCGGTCTGCGGAGTGACCAGCTGCATGCCGAGCATCGATTTGGCGATCGACTCGGCCTGATCGGGCGTCTCGGCCAGCTTGACGCCACCTCCCTTGCCCCGCCCGCCCGCATGAATCTGGGCCTTGACGACGACGCGCCCCGACAGGCGGGTCGCGATGCCGCGCGCTTCGGCGGCGGTCCATGCGACATCGCCCCGCGGCACCGGAACACCGTACTGGCGGAAGATGGCCTTGGCCTGGTACTCGTGGATTTTCATGGGAATGCGGCTCCTTTTGGGAGCCGTCATTATAGGAACGGCCCGAAGCCCGGTCAATGACCGGTCCGGGTCACCACCAGATCTTTCCCTTGAAGAGACGCCGCGCCCACATCGCGACGTGCCCGGCCGGTGTCAGACGCTCCCCGTAGATCCGCACGCTCACCGTCATGCCGGGACGCAGCAGACCCTCGGCATTGTCCACGTCGACGTCGACGTCGAGGGAGCCGGCTCCGGCGGGCTCGCCGCCCGGCGCCGTCATGGTCGCCGTCACCGGAAGCGCCGGGTGCGTGGCGTCCGGATCCGGGCGCGCGGGACGCCTGCCGGCGGGAAGCCGCGTCACGCGTCCGTGGAACACCCTGTCGGGGAAATGATATCCCTTGATCTCCGCTTCACCCCCCTCATGGATGAGACCGAGATCCCTGTCCGTGACGATCATCCTGACCCGGAGGTGTTGCAGCGTTCCCACGAGGCACCAGGCGTCGCCGGGCTTCAGAAAGCTGCCGGCGCGATCCTCCAGCCTCGGCGTCAGCACCACGCCGGCAATCGGCGCCCGGATCTCGAGGGCCCCGACGCGTCCGGCGAGAATGGCCGACTTCTCGGCGGCGGCGCGCTCCCGTACACGCCAGGCCGACGCCGCCGCGGGATCGCCGCGCGCCTCCAGAGCCTCGCGCTGCCTGCGCAGCGACTCCTCCTCGAGCGCGACGTCGCGCTGTTCCATCACGAGGTCCGGGTTCTCCAGCCGCACGAGCAACTGTCCCGGCTGCACCTGGTCTCCCTCGCGGGGCATCTCGAGGTCCGGCGCGACGAACCCCGCCCATGCCGCGCGCACTTCGGCCCTCTCCGCCGGCTCCAGGACACCCACGCCATGCGATCGCACGGCGAAACGCGGACCGAGCACCATCAACGCCAGCGTCAAGGCCGCGCCCAGGGACAGCACCACCACGCGCGCGGTGCCCCGCTGTCCCGCCAGGACCGCCGGACGGTGGGACAGCCAGGCGTACCGGAGGGTGGCGACGGCCTTCGTGGCGGGGCGCGAGAGCATTCTCCAGCCGATGACGACGGCAATCGGCAGGGCGAGAAGAGCCCCGAACATCGAGGAGAAAATGTAGTAGGCCACCAGGGGCATGTAGATGATCCAGGGGGCCAGGAAGAGGAACGAGCAGATGCCATAAATAATGTAGGCACGGCGCAGCCGGCGCGGCGGGGTGACCGGCTCGCCGGGCAGTCGGAAAATCCGCGACCTGATCAGGTAACCGAGATACCTGTTGGAATTGTCCATCAGGTTTGGCGCTTCGAGGAAATCCATCAGCATGTAGTAGCCGTCCAGACGCAGCAGCGGATTCCAGTTGAAGGCCAGCGCGGGGGGGCCGCCGACGAACATCAGCATGATTCCCGCGTCGTTGATCAGGTCGCCGGCCTCGGTCGCCCACCAGGCGAACAGGCCGATCGACGCGAGCAGCAGACCCGTATAGCTGCCCGCGAAGGTCGTCCAGAGCCGGTCGGCGCGCCGCTCGAAGGAGTAGGCGTCGGTGATGTCGCAGTACATCCCCGGCACCTGAAGGTAGAACAGGATGAAGCCCATGTCGGTGACCTTGCCGCCGAAATGAGCGCAGGTCAGGCCGTGGGCCAGCTCGTGCACCGCCACGACAAGGAACAGCACGGTGTAGAAGATGAGGGCGTGCTGTGCCAGGGCGCTCCGCGACGCGGTCGCGCTGACATAGAAGGCATGCGCCGACCTGAGAATCTCCTCGTGATGAAGCAGGCTCATCACGCCGGCCGAGGCCATGATGGCGAGCGTGCCGATGACGAAGGCGGGCGACCAGAGAAATGACAGCGGACCGGCAAGCACGCGGAACAGCTGCTGCGGATTGAACAGGTGCACCTTGAGGTAGGTGAGCGTCCCGAGCATCTGTCCGAGCGTGCGCCGGCGCGACCTCTGCTGCTGCACCCACTCCTTGCGAAACTCTCCCGGGTCGAACGTCCGCGACTCGACCAGCCCCCGGGTCGTCAAGGAAGCCACGAATGTCTCGATGGCGGGAAGCCCGACGGCGAACCCGTGAGACCCCTCGAGCGTCGAGGCGACCTCGCTCAACGAGCGTTTGCCGTCGAGCAGCCGCAGCAGGGCCGCCTCGACCTCGCCCATCCTGAGGAAGGAACCGGTTCGGGGATCCTTGACGAGGTAGTAAATCTCTTCCTCGCTGACCTGGCGGCGGGTGATGGTGACGCCGCGGCCAAGACGAGGCGGAGCGCTCATCTGGAATCCACGAGCACTTTTTCTCCCGCCGCGAGGCCGCGGCGGATTTCGACGAAATGATCGCCGACGAAGCCGATCGCCACCTGGCGCCGGGTCACCGCGCCGTCGGGCCCCACCACCTTCAGGTCGACCTGCTGGCCCGTGGATGGCTCGCTCGCCCCGAACGCCTCCCGCGGAAGACTCACCAGCGTGTCGCGCCCGATCCCCGCCGCGGAAAACGACAGGTCGAATACCACCTGCACCGACATGCCGGGCTTGAGGCCCCCCGGGCCGGGTCCCTGGAGTATCTCCACCAGCACCTCGGCCGTCGCCGATGCGGGGTCGAGCACATCGTTGATCCATCTCACGCGCGCTTCGATTCCCCGCCCGCCGGCGACCGGGTCGCCCACCGGCGATCCGGTGGGAGTGACCCGCGCCGGCTGGCCTCGCTTGAGACCGAACAGCGCCCACTCGGGGACGTACACGCGGGCCAGCAGCGGGCCCATCGCGGTGACCTGGAACAGTATCCTGCGATCGTCCTCCTTGATCACCTGCCCCTTCTCCACGAACCGGCCGGAGATCACCCCGTCGAACGGAGCGCCGATTCTGCACTTCTCCAGCTCGTATCGTATCCGCTCGAGGTTCTTCTCGGCGGCGTCGCGCCGCAGGTGCGCCTGCTCGTAGTCTTCATCCGACATGATTTTCTGCTCGGATAGCTTTCGGGCCCGTTCGAAGGAAGACTGTTCCTTCTGCAGCTCCAGCTCGGCGGTCTTCTCCGCGAGCGTCAGGTCGCCATGCTCCAGCTCCGCGAGAGGCTGGTTCTCCTTGACCCGATCTCCCCTGTCGGCCAGGATGGTGCCGATCACCCCGTCACGCCGCGCCGTCACACCGACATCCCGCTCCACCATGAGATGGCTGGCCAGCGTCATCGCGCGGGTGATCGGCTTTCCGGAAATCGCCGTCAGGACGGGACCGCTGCCGGCCTTGAGCGGCGGCGCCGCGATTCGGAGCGCAGGGGCAGGCGCAGAGGAAGGCGCATGGGTAGGCGCCGGGGAAGGCGCCGGGGAGATGGGCGGCGCCTGCTGCGAACGCGACGACGAGGCCTCCGCCTCGCGCGAGCGATCGCACCCGGTGGCTGCCGGAAAGAGGACAACCGCCGCGACGAAGGCGAACGTGCACCGGCTCGACATGCTTGAGATGCTCGACATGCTCGTCATGCCCATCCCGGTCGGCCTCCCGCCGCCTGCGTCAGCGTTGCGCGCGCTCATAGCCAGATCAGACTCCGGATGAATCGATAAGGTCTGCGCAGCAGGATTGAAATGAGCGGCCGCGGCCCCGCATCGATGCGGGCCGAGCCGGTCATGCCCGGCCTGAGGCCCTGCTGGCCGCCCGGGGGCTGCTCCACGTCCCCTTCGGCCACGAGCGAGCGGTAGCCTTCGATCATCTCGGCGGACGATCGCACCTTGCGGATTCGTGCCTGGTAATCGACCTCGGGGAAGGCGTGGAACTTCAATGCCGCGGTGAACGCGCCGGTTCCCGCGGCGGCGTTGCCCACGATGACGTCGGCGTCGCCTTCCCGCACGGCGATCTCGACCCGCAGCGGTTCCATCTCGGCCAGTGTGCAGAAGACGCCGCCCACGTCGAGCAGCTCGCCGACCCGCTCTTCGAGCCGTGGCGTCAGAAGTATTCCATCCACCGGGGCCTTCAAGCTCGCTTCGTCGATCCGCGCCTGGAGATTCTCGCGCTCGTTGCCCCATCTCTCGGCGGCGATCCTGGCCACGTGAAGATCCGCGGCCCTGCCCTCGGCTTCCAGTCTGGCCATGTCTCGCAGCGAGGTCTGCTCGCTGGCCTTCGCCTCGCTCAGCCGCAACTCGAGATCGGGGGTGTCGAGGCGGGCCAGCACCGCTCCACGCGTCACCCGGTCTCCTTCGTGGAACCCGCCCACGTCGCGCACGACGCCGCGTGAACGGGCGCTCACCAGCACCACCCTCGAGGGAAGAACGGTGGCCTGTCCCGGCACCTTGAGATCCCACCGGCCGAACACCAGCAGCGCGAGCAGCGCAACCGCCGCCACGCCCCATGCCGCCAGGCGCCGGCGCGGCAGCGACGACGCCCGCGCGAGGCCGCTCCGCAACGGCGCCAGCAAACCGATGAACGGCACTTCGCCGTAGAGCCGCGCGTTGCGCAGCGCGACGGTGGCCTGATTGGCGAGAATCGTGGCCCCCTCCAGTCTCATGTCGTCCACGAATCCCGCCGTGCCGCTCTCGAACGAAAGGATCCCCAGCAATCCCTGGTCGTCCCGCATCGGGATCGCGAGCAGCGACCTGGCACCGGCCAGCTTCATGTGCGCGGCCGCCTGTTCGGCAGCTTCGGGCGGTTCGGCGTCGACCCGCGCGTCGTCTTCCGCGTGCTGCACGAGAACGCGCGACCCGTGACCCGCGGACCAGTCCAGCAGCCGTTCCAGCGAGCGCAGCTCGGGATCGGCTCGATCCACGCGCGGAACACCCGACACCGCGCGCAGCCTCCTCCGCGCCCCTTCTTCCAGGACCACCGCGCATCGATCGAAACCGAGCGCCTTGGTGGGCAGGTTGGCCAGCGCGTGCAGCAACCGCTCGAGATCCAGGCTCGAGGCGATCTCCCGGCTGACGGCGAGGATTCCCTTGAGCAGCCGGTTGCGCTCCTCCAGATCGCGGCTCATGCGCATCAGGTCGAGGTTCTTGCGCTGCAGGAGGACCGAAGCGGCGCTGCTGCCGAGCACGGAGAGAATCTTCAGGTCACCGGCGGAAAAGGTCTGGCCTTCGCCACGCTTGCCCAAACAGATGGCGCCCAGCACGAGCCCCTCGCAGCGCAGCGGCACCGCCGCCATGGCGTCGGGCGCATGAGTGATTCCGGCCGCTTCATGAAAGGGAGCCATCACCGTCGGCCGGGGCTGACGGGAGAGCCAGGGCTGGAGCGCCCCGGCGATCTCGTCGCGTTCCCGCTCCGTGATGCCTGTTGGCGCCGGCTCTTCGCCCGCGAGCTCCCTGTCGGAGTAGAAAATGAACGCCACGTCGGCCTCGAGCAGGCCCGCCGCCTCGTCCAGAAGACGCCGCCCGACCACTTTGACGTCCGCCGTCGACGCGGCGATTTCCGCCACCGTGGTGAGGACCTCCATCTCCTCGTAGGTGGAGAGCAGCTCGGCGGTGACGCTGTCGAGCCGTCTTCTGAGGTCGGCTTCGCTCATGCGGCTCCGAGAATCTCCGTGATGCGCTGGCGAAGCTTTCGAGGCGAGAACGGCTTGGTGATGTACTCATCGGCCCCTGCCGCGGCGCCCCGGGCGCGATCCGACTCCTGTCCTTTCGCCGTCAGCATGATGACGTAGGTGCCTCGAGTCTCCGGATCGCTCTTGATCTCCTCGCAGACCTGGTACCCCGACTTGATCGGCATGTTGAGGTCGAGCATCACCAGACCGGGCCGCTCCTCGCGCGCGATCCTCAGGGCCGTTTCCCCGTCCTCGGCCGTGAGCACGAGGTATCCTTCCTTGCGCGCCACGTACGCGACCGACTCGAGGATGTGCGGCTCATCGTCGCAGATCAGGACCTTCTTCATGTCATCGCCCTCCAGGGCCCCCTGGCATCGCCTTGACGACGGCGTCCAGGAGTGTTTCGCGGGAGATCGGCTTGGTCAGGACGGCGGCGGCACCCTCCAGCCCGGTCGCCGCGTGGTCGCCGCTGGTGATGATCACCGGGATGTCGCGGGTGGCCGGGTCGGTGCGCAGCCGGCGCAGGGCCTCGTCTCCTCCAAGTCCGGGCATCATCAGGTCCATGAGGATGAGGTCGGGGCTGTCGGTTCGCGCGCGCAGGATTCCTTCCTCTCCGCCCGCGGCGCAGCGCGCGTCGAACCCCGCCTGCAGCAGAAAGGCCCTCGTCGCCTCGAGAATGTAGCGATCGTCATCCACCACCAGCACGCGCCGGAGACCTGTCACCGGCGGGCCCATGCTGGCGGGGGCGATTCGCGCGGCACGCGAACCGCTGGAGCCGAGCCTCTCGCCGATGATCGCGTCGAGCCTGCCGGCAGATTCATGAATGATGCCGAGGTATCGTTCGGACTGAGTCGGGTCGTCCTGCAGGATTTCCGTGAACGCCGCGATGCTGGTCAGTGGCGTGCGCAGCTCGTGCGCCAGCGCCGAGAATCTCCGGCCTTCGCGTCGTTGCGCCCATCGGGCGATGACCCACCCTGCCGCCGCAGCCACCAGCGCGCCCGCGGCGAAACCCTCGAGAAAGGCCAGCTGACCCGACATGCGTTCACCTGTATGAAGTCCCACGATGATACGCCCGTAAGTTACAGTGCCGCAAGGAGAAAGATTTGACAACCCAGCCGCGCTGAGGCACCCTCTCCATCATTATTGTTACCCGTCGAGACAGCCGCGACGGGACGGGGGTTCTCGAGGGGACACGTTGGGCACGGTAGTCGTGGCACTCGCCATTCTGCTGGCCGGTGGCGCCGGGGCCCTCGTGGCTTCATCCCGTCCCGGGCTGGCCACCCGCATCGGCGCGGCAACCTGTGTCGCCGGCTGCGCGCTGGGGCTTGCCGGTGTCGCGTCGACATTTTCCGCCCCCCACGATTCATGGCACATACCGTGGGACGTGCCGTACGGCGAGATTTCCCTCGACATCGATCCGCTTTCCGGCTTCTTCCTCCTCATCGTGTTCGGGCTCTGCCTCGCCGGGGCGATCTACGGCGCATCGTCCCTTCGTGACCATGGTGACCCTGTCGACCATGCCCGGCCTGGTCACCACCGCTCGAACCGGAAGCTTGGCTCATCCTGGTTCTTCTTCAATCTTCTGACGGCCAGCATGGCGGTGGTCGTGATGGCGCGCAACGGGGTGCTGTTTCTCGTCGCGTGGGAGGTCATGACGCTGGCCTCGTTTCTGCTGGTCACGTTCGAAGACGAGCTGGCCGCGGTCCGGGACGCCGGCCGGCTTTATCTGATCTCGACGCATACCGGCACGGCGTTTCTGGTGGCGCTGTTCGTTGCCATGGCCGCGCGCACCGGGTCGATGGATTTCGAGCGATGGCGCGAGGCATCCGTGCTGACGACGGCTGCGACAGGCCCCCCGATGGCAGGTCTGTTCTTCATTCTCGCGCTGGTGGGGTTCGGCACAAAGGCCGGACTCGTCCCATTCCATGTCTGGCTGCCCGAGGCTCACCCGGCGGCGCCGAGCCACGTGTCGGCCGTGATGTCCGGCGCGATGATCAAGATGGGAATCTACGGGCTGCTGCGGTCGCTCTGCTTCATCGGCCCCCCCCTGTCCTGGTGGGGGGCCACCCTGCTCGCGCTCGGCGTCGCCTCGGCGCTCATCGGCGTGCTGAGCGCCATGGTCCAGCAGGACATCAAACGGCTGCTGGCTTATTCGAGCGTGGAGAATATCGGATTCATCGCGATCGGGATCGGGCTCGGCCTCATGGGCGTGACTTCTCAGCAGCCGGCGCTCGCGGCACTCGGATTCGCCGGCGCTCTCCTGCACGCGCTGAACCACGCCGTTTTCAAGGGGCTTCTGTTTCTCGGCGCGGGCGCCGTCGCCCATGAGGCCCGGACCCGGCGGATGGATCGGCTCGGTGGTGTGATGAAGTCGATGCCCGTCACCGGCGCCTGCTTCTTCGTCGGCGCGGCCGCGATCGCCGGGCTGCCGCCCTTCAACGGATTCGTCGGCGAGTTCCTGCTGTATCTCGCCTCCTACCGGGGCGTGACGCTGCTGGCCGGCGCCCGTGGATTGGCGCCGATGGCCGCGGTGGTCGGGCTCTCGTTGGGCGGCGGGCTCGCCGCGGCCTGCTTCATGCGACTGGCAGGGTTGACCTTCCTGGGCCAGGCGCGCGACGCGACCGTTGCCGTGCGGCGCGATCCTTCCCGCGCGATGACCTTCTCCATGGCGGCGCTGGCCGGTCTGTGCCTGCTGCTCGGGCTTGCGCCGATGCTCGCCTTTCCCCTTCTCGGACCGGCGGTGGCCGCCCTTCTCGGTCCGGCTGGATCCAGCGCGCCGGCAGATCTCGTCGAGGCCGCAAGCCTCGGCACGAGCATCATGCTGTGCGCCGGCCTGTTGGTGGGCCTGGTGGCCGGGTTGGCCCTGTGTCGCCGGCTGCTGTTGCGGCGACGCGAGGCGCGCTCATCGATCACATGGGACTGCGGGTACGATCAGCCCACTGCTCGAATGCAGCACACCGCGTCGTCGTTCAGCGAGCCGACACGCGAGATGTTCGCAATGCTGCTTCCGGAACGACGCAGCATCCTTCCACCACGAGGCTACTTCCCACTCAGCGCCTCGTTCGCGTCGGAGGTCGGTCGGCCGTTCCAGGAGCGCTTCTACCGGCCGGTGTTCGGCGTGGTGAGCCGGGCGATGTCGAGGCTCAGGTGGCTGCATCATGGACGGGTTCAGCTGTATGTCCTCTACATCGTCGTGACGCTGGTGATCATGCTGGCCTGGCTCTTCACGTTCCAGCAGGGCGCGTCATGAGCGCGCCTACCGCCGTCCAGGCCCTGGCCGGGCCGGCGCTCGCTATCGTGCTGGCGCCACTCGCGCCGGGGCTGATCGCGCGCACCAAGTCGATCATCGCCGGAAGGATCGGTCCGCCCCTGCTGCAACCCTGGCGCGACATCCTCAAGCTGCTGCGCAAGGGGGCGGTGTACAGC
>DASROJ010000072.1:0-8664 GCA_035646975.1 Patescibacteria group bacterium | reverse complement strand
ACGAACACCGACGAGGGGCTCGCGGTGGTCTATCACGGCTCGCCCACGGGCCCCGGGGCCCGTGGGCGAGCCGTGATAGACCACCGCGAGCCCCTCGTCGGTGTTCGTCGCGCTGTCGAACAGCGGGGCGCCGGCGATCAGGTCGCTGAACCCGTCGCCATTGACGTCGCCCGCCGTGGAGACCGATGCGCCCAGATGCGCGCCCTCCTGGTCGCTCTGCGCGGTCCAGGATGGCTGGGTCGAGGCCCCGGAAGCCGAGCCTGTGTACAGAGAGACTTGACCTTCGTCGATTTCGCCGTTGTCGAACAGCGGCGCGCCGACGATGACGTCAGCGTACCCATCGCCATTGACGTCTCCGGCCGCCGCCACGGCGGACCCGAACGCCGCGCCGTCCTGGTTCCCCTCCACGGACCAGGAGGCCGTGGGAGCGGGCCCCGATGCCGACCCGGGATAGATGGTGGCGCGCCCTTCATCCGTCTGGCCGTTGTCATACCCAGGCGCCCCGACGATGATGTCGCCGAAACCGTCGCGGTCGAGGTCGCCCGCCCCGGCCACCGATGCCCCCAGTTGTGCGCCATCCTGGTCCCCTTCCGTGGTCCAGATCGGCGCGGTGGAAAGTCCCGCGGCCGAGCCGGCATAGACGTCGGCCCGCCCCCCATCGGTCTGTCCGGTCTGTCCATTGTCGTAGCCGGGTGCGCCAACGATGACGTCTCCATAACCGTCGCCATTGACATCGCCCGCCTGGGAGACCGATGCCCCGTAATGCGCTCCCGCCTGGTTTCCTTCCGCGACCCATGCAGGGCTCGACGCGAGTCCCGACGACGAACCCAGGAAGAGCAACGCACGGCCTTCATCCACCTCGCCGTTGTCGTATGAGTCGGCGCCGAGGATCAGGTCGCTGTAGCCGTCGCCGTTGATGTCGCCCGCCGGCGCCACCGAGATGCCCAGCCGCGCGCCGTCCTGGTCGCTCTCGCGTCTTGCCGCGGGAGTGGACGAAAGCCCCTTCGAGGATCCGAGGTAGACGTAGGCACGTCCTTCGTCCACCTGCCCGTTGTTGTCATAGAGACTGGCGCCGACGATGACATCACTGAAGCCATCGCCGTTGACGTCGCCAGCGGTCGCACAGGCGCCCCCGAACCGGGCATTGGCCTGACCGCCAAACGTCATCCAGTCCGGCGTGGTGGAGGGCCCGGTGGGCGAGCCGAGATAGATCCAGACGGCCCCCTCCCTCGATTGGCTGTTGGTCCATTGGCGCACGCCGACGATGACGTCGCTGTACCCATCTCCGTTGACGTCGCCGGCCGTCGTCACCTGCTTGCCGAGGATCGCGGTGGTCTGATTGCTCTCCACGAACCAGTTCGGAGAGAGGGACAGACCCGTGGCCGAGCCCAGGAACAGGTACGCGCGCCCCTCGTCGGTCTGCCCGTTGTCGTACATGTCGGCGCCGACCACGACGTCGCTGTATCCGTCGCCGTTCACGTCGCCCGCGGTGCCGACCGAGAAGCCGAGAAACGCGCTGGCCTGGTCCCCCTTGTAGGTCCATGCGGGGTTCTTCGCCACGCCGGTGGGCGAGCCGAGAAAGACATAAGCGCGGCCCTGGTTGTTCAGACCGTTGGTATACTGCACCGCGCCTACGATGACGTCGCTGTAGCCATCGCCGTTGACGTCTCCCGCGGTGCCGACCGACTGGCCGAACTCCGCGCCGTCGTTGTCGCTCTCCGCGAACCAGTTCGGCGCCAGCGCCAGACCGGTCCCCGCGGTGGTGCCGAGGTAGACGTAGGCCCTCCCTTCCTGGAACTGCCCGTTGTCGTACCGATAGGCGCCGATGATGACGTCGCTGAGGCCATCGCCATTGACATCGCCGGCCTCGGCGACCCAGTCGCCCAGCCACGCATCGGTCTGATCGCCCTCCACCGTCCAGACGGGCGCGGTGGACAATCCGGTGGATGAGCCGAGATAGAGGTAGGCCTTGCCGGCATCCGGCTTGCCCGGGGCCGCCCAGTTCTGCGCGCCGACGATCACATCGCTGTAGCCATCGCCGTTGACGTCGCCCGCGGTGGAAACCGAGATCCCGTACTTCGCCCCGGCCTGGTTGCCTTCATTGCTCCAGGAAGGCGACTGGGAAAGCCCCGTCGGCGACCCGAGGAAGAGAAACGCCCGGCCTTCATCCGTCTGACCGTTGTCATAGTCCTTGGCGCCGACCAGCACGTCGCTGTAGCCGTCGCCGTTGACGTCGCCGGCGGTCGCCGTCGAGAATCCATAGCTCGCGCTCGTCTGGTTGCCGTCGGTGATCCAGTCCGGGGTGGTGGAGAGCCCTCGCCCCGTCAGTGTCGAGCCAGGCCCGGTGAGCGACAGTGTGAGCCGTGAAGCCGCCTCGCCGCCTGCGCCGGCGTAGCTCAGGGTGAGGCCACCGCCGGTCTTCTCGAGTCTTGCCTGCCGGACGCCACCCGATTCGTCGGCCGGACTGGAGACGGAGAGCCGCGCAACCCGCAGGCCGTCATGATAGAAACCAGCTTCGGTTCCGTCGGCCGAGACGATGAGGTCCATCGGGCCGGCGACATCGAGCAACGCCTCACCGCGCAGCCCCGCGTCGAGCCCCGGAAGCTCCAGATGAATGAGGATTCCCTGTTCGGTGTTCTCCCATCGCTCGACGACATCGCCGCGCCGGAACGACGCCACGCGTCCCGCTGCTTCCGGCGCGGCCCATTCCACCGGATGGCGGCTTCCGCGGGATCCCGACTCGAGCAACGACAGATGCAGCCACCATGCCGGGGAGGCCTCCGTGCGCCGCACGATGTCGACGCCGTCGGCGAGGAAATAGGCCCGGAGGTCCTGCATCCGGTTGGCCGCCTGCAGACCGCCGGGATGGTTCGGCAGGACCGAGCGCGGCTGAAGGGTGATGTCGTACTCGGACTGCCGGAGGCTCTCCGATGATTTGGCCAGCCAGTCCGGCCGGGCGCCATCGTCCTGCCGCGCGGTCTCGGCAGCCGCCGGATCGCGGGACGGACGCATCGAGACACCGATAATCGCGAGAATACAAAGATGTCGGAGGCGGGGCACAGGTTTCCCTCTGAGGCCAGAGTGGGTCCCACATACTTACGCAGATCGGCGCGACTGCGCAAGGGCAAGCTGCGGACCGGAGACGGCCGGACGGGCGGATTACCGGGCCTTTTCGAACAGTCCCAACTGATCGACTTTCTCTCGCGGGAACTCTATCGGGTAGTCGTTGGTGTAGCAGGCCGAGCAGAATCCCTCCTGGCTGCCCACGGCCCGCATCATGCCGTCGAGCGAGAGGTAGGACAGGGAATCGGCGCGGAGGTGCTTTCGGATCTCCTCCACCGAATGGGAAGAGGCGATCAGCTCGGAGCGCAGCGGGGTGTCGACTCCGTAGTAGCAGGGGCCTATCGTCGGCGGGCAGGAGATTCGCATGTGCACTTCCCTGGCGCCGGCCTCCCGCACCATCGACACCAGCTTGCGGGATGTCGTGCCGCGGACGATCGAGTCGTCCACCAGCACGACGCGCTTGCCGGCGAGAACTTCCCTGACCGGGTTGAGCTTCAGCCTGACTCCGAAGTGGCGGATGCTCTGGCTCGGCTCGATGAACGTCCGCCCGATGTAATGGCTTCGCACCAGACCATGATCGTACGGGATGCCCGACTGCGCCGCATACCCCATCGCGGCGTAGACACCCGAGTCGGGTATCGGCACCACGATGTCCGCTTCGGCGGGAGCCTCCTTGGCCAGCTCGATGCCGAGGCGCTTGCGCACCCGCGACACGTTGCGCCCCCACAGCAGGGAGTCGGGTCGGGCGAAGTAGACGTACTCGAAGATGCAGGCATGGGGCGTGGCCGGCGGGAACGGCTTGAATGACTTGATCTCCGAGCCGCGGATGAGCACCACCTCGCCGGGCTCGATGTCGCGCACGAAGGTCGCCCCCACCAGATCGAGCGCTGTTGTTTCCGAAGTGATGACATACGAGTCGTCGAGCCTGCCGATCGAAAGCGGCCGGAAGCCCATCGGATCACGCACCCCGACGAGCCGGTCCTTGGTCAGAAACGCCAGCGAGTAGGCCCCCTTCACCTGGGCCAGCGCGTCGACCACGGCGTCCTCGATTTCGCGCTGATGACTGCGCGCGATCAGGTGCAGGATGACCTCGGTGTCGGAAGAAGAGGTGAAAATCGAGCCATCGCTCTCGAGGTTCGATCGCAACCGATCGGCGTTGACCAGGTTCCCGTTGTGCGCGACCGCGATCTCCCCCTTGTGGCAGCGCACACGCATCGGCTGGGCGTTTTTCAGGTCGCTGGTGCCGGCCGTCGAGTAGCGCACGTGACCCACGCCGGCGTTGCCCGGCAGTCGCGCGAGGGTCTCCGGACCGAAGATGTCGCCCACCTGTCCCATGCCGATTTCGACGAACAGGCGCTCGCCGTCGCTGGTGGCGATGCCGGCCGATTCCTGGCCGCGGTGCTGCAGCGCGTGCAGCCCGAGGTAGACGATGTTGGCTGCCTCCGGGTGCCCCTGGATCCCGAACACACCGCACTCATCGTGAAAATGGTCGTCGGTGCCGATGATTCGAAGCAGATCGCTCATGGCTGTTCGCCAGTCTCCGTCATCGTCGTCATGCCATCATGGAAGGAAAGGTACTGTGCCACAGACGGTGCAGCGCGTCCACCGGCCGGCTGACCAGGCGGTTGCCGCCCGAACGGATCTCGAGCGTCGCGGCCGCGCCATCCCGGCCGACCCTGCCGATCACCCGCACCGGCGCCCTTCCGGCCTTCGCGATGGTCTCGAACACAGGGAGGTTCTTTTCCTCGATCGTCAGGATGATCCGCGAGGCCGTTTCTCCGAACAGCAACGCGTCCTCGCGCACGCCACCGGGCAGATCGACCGTGGCGCCACGCATCATGGCGCCGGCGCCCAGGGCCTCCGTGCCGCACATGCAGCACTCGGCCAGGGCCACGGCCAGACCGCCTTCGGAGCAATCGTGCGCCGAGCGAACGATCCCCTTCTCCACCGCGCGCAGCGTCACATCCTGCACCGCCGCCTCCAGGGCCAGGTCGAGCCCTGGCGGCGCGCCTTCCTCCCGTCCGTGGATCAACGCGAGGTATTCCGAGGCCCCGATCTCCTCGCGCGTCTCGCCCACCAGGACGATCAGGTCCCCTTCCTGCTTGAACCATGAGGTGACGGCGCGCGTGACATCGTCCATCAACCCGACCATGCCGATGGTGGGGGTCGGGTTGATCGCGCGCCCGTCGGTTTCGTTGTAGAGCGAGACGTTGCCCGAGACGATCGGCGTGTTCAGGCGGCGGCAGGCGTCGCCGATTCCCTCCACCGCCCTTGCGAACTGCCACATGATCTCGGGATTCTCGGGATTGCCAAAATTAAGGCAGTCGGTGGCGGCCAGCGGCCGCGCCCCCGAGCAGGCGACATTGCGCGCCGCCTCCGCGACGGCATGCGCCGCGCCGAGATACGGGTCCAGCAGGCAGAACCGTGGATTGCAATCTGTCGATATGGCGATTCCCTTTTCCCGTCCCGTGCGGGCCGTGAACTCCGCGTCCATGAGGCGCACGACGGCGGCATCGGAGCCCGGGCGCACCACGGTGCCGGCGCGCACCGTGTGATCGTACTGGCGGTAAATCCATTCGCGCGAGCAGAGATTGGGCGACGAAAGCAGTCTGTCGAGGATGGCGCCGAGATCGGACGGCACGGGGACCGACTTGAGATCGAGCTTACGTCGTTGCTTGAAGGACGCCGGTTCCTGCATCGGGCGGCGGTATACGGGGGAGGCGTCGGAAAGCGGGGCCGCCGGCACGACCGCCACCACGCCACCGTCATCGAGAATCCGCGCGCAACCGTCGCTCGTCACCTCGCCGATCACCTCGGCGTCGAGATCCCACTTGCGGATGATCTTCAGCGCCTGCTCCTCGCAGCCACGCTTGACCACCATCAGCATCCGCTCCTGTGATTCGGACAGCATCACCTCGTAGGGTGTCATGTCGCTCTCGCGGCGCGGAACCTTGGACAGATCGACCACGACTCCCGTGCCGGCGCGGCCGGCCATCTCGAGGGTGGAGCAGGTCAGCCCCGCGGCGCCCATGTCCTGGATGCCCACCAGATAATCGGTCTTCATCAGCTCGAGGCAGGCCTCCAGCAGGAGCTTCTCGGTGAACGGGTCGCCGACCTGCACGGTGGGGCGGCGGGCTTCCTTGTCGGACTCGAAGACGTCGGAGGCCATGGTGGCCCCATGGATGCCATCCCGGCCGGTCCTGCTGCCGAAATAAATCACCGGGTTGCCCGGCCCGGCAGCCTTGCCGAGGAAGATCTTGTCGGCCTTCGCCACGCCGAGATTGAACGCGTTGACGAGAATGTTGCCGTTGTAGCAGGGATGAAATGAGACTTCGCCGCCCACCGTCGGCACGCCCATCGAGTTGCCGTACGACGAGATGCCATGCACCACTCCGCCGACCAGGTAGCGCATGCGAGGCGCGTCGATCTCGCCGAAGCGCAGCGAGTTGAGCGAGGCCACCGGACGCGCTCCCATCGTGAAGATGTCGCGGAGGATGCCGCCCACGCCGGTTGCCGCGCCCTGCATCGGCTCGATGAAGGACGGATGGTTGTGGCTCTCCATCTTGAAGACCGCGACGTCCCCGTCGCCGATGTCGATGACACCGGCGTTCTCACCCGGCCCCAGCACCACCTGGGGCCCCGTGGTGGGCAGCGTCTTCAGATGCGTCTTGCTCGACTTGTAGGAACAGTGCTCGGACCACATGGCGGAGAAGATGCCCAGCTCGGTGTAATTCGGCTCGCGGCCGAGCACCTCGCGGCAGCGGGCGTATTCTTCTTCGGTGAGCCCGTGCTCGCGCACCAGGTCCGGCGTGATCGCGGGTTCGTTCCTGGTCGTTCTCACGCGGCCGCTCCCGCCCCGGCGCCGGCCCCGGCCACCAGCGATTCGAAGATGACCCGCCCCTGGGCATTGCCGAGAGCCGGCTCGGCGTTGCGCTCCGGGTGTGGCATGAAGCCGAACACGTTGCCCCCGTCGTTCATGATCCCGGCGATGGCGCGCGCCGATCCGTTGAAGTTGAACCGGTCGTCGAGAACCCCGGTGGGACTCACGTACCGGAACAGCACCCGGCCCTCGCCTTCGAGCCGGTCCAGCGTGTCCTCGTCCGCGAAGAAGTTCCCCTCGCCGTGGCCGATCGGGATCTCGAGGATGTCTCCGGGGCGGCACTTCGACGTCACCGCCGTGCCGGCCGCCTCGACCCTAAGCCAGACATCGCGGCACAGGAACGACAAGGTGCGATTGCGCAGCAGCGCGCCCGGCAGCAGACCGGCCTCGGTGAGGACCTGGAAGCCGTTGCAGATGCCCACGACGGTGCCCCCGCGTCTGGCGTGGCGGATGACGGCATCCATGATGGGAGAGAACCGCGCGATGGCTCCGCACCTCAGGTAATCGCCGTGCGCGAACCCGCCCGGCAGGATGACCGTGTCGAACCCCGAAAGCGACGTCTCCTTGTGCCAGACGAACTCCGTGGGCTGCCCGAGAACGTGCTTGAGCACATGGTAGGCATCGTGATCGCAGTTCGATCCTGGAAACACCACGACGGCCGTTTTCATTCCACACCCACGATCTCGAACCGGTACTGCTCGATCACGGTGTTGGCCAGCAGCTTCTCGCACATCTCCTTGACCCGTGCTTCCGCCCTGGGGCGGTCGGCCCCGGCCAGGGTCAACTCGATGTACTTGCCCACCCTCACATCCTCGGTCTCCGTGAATCCCAGCGAATGGAGTCCGCCGCGCACCGCCTTGCCCTGCGGGTCGAGCACCGAGGGTTTGAGAGTCACGTAGATCAGCGCTTTCATGCGAAAACCCTCTTGAAGATGATGTCAACGTTGCGCAGATGGTGCCCGAGATCGAACGCTTCGTCGATCTCCTTCCGGCTCAGCAGCGAGGTGATGCGCGAATCTTTCATGACCAGGTCCTTGAAGAGGATGCCGGGCTCGCCGCTCTCCCAGCATTTCATCGCCGCCTGCTGGACCGCCTCGTACGCCGATTCACGCGAGGAACCCTTGCGCGTCACCGCCAGCAGCAGGGTCCCGGAATAGACCAGACCCTTCGAGGACTCGAGGTTCGCCAGCATCCGCTCGGGGTAGACCCGCAGCCGATCGACGATGCCGGTGAAGCGCTCCAGCATGTAGTCGAGCAGGATGGCGCTGTCGGGCAGGATGACCCGCTCGACCGACGAATGGGAGATGTCCCGCTCGTGCCACAGGGCGATGTTCTCCATCCCCGCCATCAGGTTCGAGCGCAGAAGCCTCGCGAGTCCGCTGATCTGCTCGGCGTTGACCGGGTTGCGTTTGTGGGGCATCGCGGAGGAGCCCTTTTGCCCTTCGGCGAACGGCTCTTCGGCCTCGCGCACCTCCGTGCGCTGCAGGTGGCGGATCTCGGTGGAGAATTTCTCGAGGCCCGCCCCCGTCACGCTGATGGCGAACAGGAACTCGGCGTACCTGTCGCGCTGCAGGATCTGCGTGGAGATCGACGCGGGCTTCAGCCCCAGCTTCGCGCAGACGGCTGACTCGATTTCGGGAGACAGATGCGCGAATGTGCCCACCGCCCCGGAGATCTTGCCCACCCGCACCGTCTCGCGCGCCTTTTCGAGCCGCGCCAGGT
>DASROJ010000071.1:0-2871 GCA_035646975.1 Patescibacteria group bacterium | reverse complement strand
GGGTCATGGCCGTACTTGCCGTGGCGGCGGTGGTCTGCTGCGCGACGTCGATCGGCGGAGAGATCATCCAGGACCTGAAGGTCGGCCACATCCTGGGCGGCACCCCGTGGACGATGGAACTCGCCGAGATCATCGCGGTGGTCTTCACGTCGTTCGTCCTGGTCGGCCCGGTGCAGCAGCATGATCGGGCCGACCAGGACGAACGACGTGAAGACCACCGCGATGATCTCGGCAAGTTCCATCGTCCACGGGGTGCCGCCGAGGATGTGGCCGACCTTCAGGTCCTGGATGATCTCTCCGCCGATCGAGGTCGCGCAGCAGACCACCGCCGCCACGGCAAGTACGGCCATGACCCCTCCTGAACCGGTGACACCGATCGCCACCAGGAGCAGTGCCGCCACGATGAGGCTGCACAGAGCCAGCCCCGAGATGGGGCTGGCCGACGAACCGATCACTCCGATGAGATACCCGGCCACCGCCGACAGGACAAAACCTGTCACGGTCATGGCCACCGCGGCGGTCAGGGCGCCGGCTAGCCCCCGCGTGTAATACCAGAACAGCGCCGTCATCGGGATCAGAAGCAGCACGATCGAGATGCCGACCCACTTGAGCGGAATGTCCCGTTCGTGGCGCGATTCACCGGCCGCCGGGGTGGCCGAGCGCATGTCCCGAAAGGACCGCGCGAGTCCTGCCAGCAGCGGCTCACGCATCCGGAACAGCGTCCAGCAGGCCGACACCAGCATCGCGCCCACGGCGATCGGCCGCACGAACGAACGCCATGCCTGGACCGCCACGGTTTCCAGCTTGTCCAGCTGGGAGGCATCGGCAAGCGAAGCGTGGGTCATCAGGTTCATCAGCGCGCTGCCTTCGCCGCTCAGAAACAGGATCAGCGGCACGAGGATCAGCCAGGCAAGAACGCCGCCTGAGAAATTGAGCGCGGCCAGCTTCGGTCCGATGATGTAGCCCACGCCGAGAAAGGCGGGCGAGGCGTACGGCGTTTCGTACCGCACGCCGCCGGCGTAGGTGCCGGGCTGACCGAAGGGGATGCCCCGATTGAGAAAGGTGATGCGGGAGGTCGAGAACCTGACGAAGCCGCTGACCGAATCGCGGATGACGGCGAATCCGTCAGCGTTCTTGAGCAGCTCGACCAGCCCGGCCAGCCCCATCGTGCTGAACAGGTAGCTCGCTCCCGCCGAGCCTTTCTGCCCGGCCTTGTGGATCTCGGCGGCCGCCACCGCCTCGGGAAACGGCAGCGACGGGTCTTCGCATAACGGCCGGCGCAGCACGATGACGAACAGGACGCCGAGCGTTCCGCCGATCAGCATCAGGAAGCTGCTCTGCCAGTAGTCGAAATCCTTCCAGAGCCCGGCGATCACGAACGCCGGCAGCGTGAAGATGGCGCCCGCCACCAGCGCCTCGCCCACCGAGGCCGCGCTGCGCGAGACGTTCTCCTCGAGGATGGATCCGTTCTTGAAGGCGCGCAGCACGAGCATCGAGACGACCGCGGCGGGAAAGGTGGCGGCGATCGTCTGGCCGGCCTTCATGCCGAGGTAGGCGTTGGCCGCTCCGAGTATCACGGCCTGCACGACGCCGAGAAGGACGGCGCGCAGCGTGAACTCCGGCAGGATGGTTCCCGCCGGGACGTACGGCTCGTGCTTCAGGGCCGTGCCCTCCGAACCTCCGTTACATCATCGCCACGGGAGGCGCCGGCTCGTCCGGCCGGCCCGCGTTGGAAAGCGGCACCTTGACCAGCACGTAGGCAATCACAGCCATGACGACCAATCCGAAGAGGTAGCTTGGCTCCTCGAACAGGTGCGGCAATGGCCACTCGAAGAAGCTGAAGGTCGCCGTCACCAGCCCGACGAGCGCCTCGCCTGCGATGAGCCCCGAGGCCACGAGGATGCCGACGTTTTCCACCCGGGCCATCTGCGCGCTGTTGAACCCCTTGCGTTTGCCCCTGGTATCCGTGAGCCATCGAATGACACCCCCGACGAAGATGGCAAAGGTCGTCGCCAGCGGCAGGTACATGCCGACCGCCACGAGCATCGGGCTCTTGACCTTGAGCATGATCATCGAGACGCCCATCAGGATTCCCACGATGATCAGCGGCCAGGGCATCTCGCCACCGACGATGCCGGTGGCCAGCGCGGCCATCAGGCCGGCCTGCGGCGCCGGCAGCGCCGGGTCGCCGAATCCGATGCCGCCGCTCTTGATGTTGCCCACGTGCAGCACCAGCAGCGGGAAGTACATGACCAGACTGGCGCAGACAACGGCAATCAGCTCCACGATCTGGATGGTGCGCGGTGTGCCGCCCAGGATGTATCCGACCTTGAAGTCCTGGAGCAGCTCGCCGGCCACCGCGGAGGAAACACAGACAACCGAGGCGACACCCAGCACCGCCACCACGCCGCTCGCTCCGGACACTCCCATCGCGACCATCAGCAGCGCGGCGATGATCAGAGTCGACAAGGTGAGACCCGAAATCGGGTTGTTGGAAGAACCGATGAGACCGACCAGGTAGCCCGACACCGTGGCGAAGAAGAAACCGGCGATCAGCATCACCACGGCGGCCACGATGCCACCGGCCACGAGTCCCGTCATATAGATGTAGAGGGCGGCCATCAGGACGAACACCACCCCGATGAGCGAGAAGACCGTCTTGGAGGTCATGTACCGTTCGGTGCGTTTCGCCTCCGCCTGCTTTGACGCCCCGCCGCTGATCTCGGCAAACGCCCGCGACAGACCGCCGAAGAGGCTCTTGCGCATCTTGAACAGGGTGAAAGCCGCGCCCACGAGCATCCCGCCCACGGCGATGGGGCGCACGATGAAACGCCAGACCGGCGTGATCTGGCTCGCCCACCCTTCCTGTCC
>DASROJ010000070.1:0-6760 GCA_035646975.1 Patescibacteria group bacterium | reverse complement strand
CACCCGCCCCGATCGCTTCGAGCGCCCCTTCCATGCTGCCCCACCGGCCGGCGCAGGCAAATCCATCGGTGGCGTCGATCAGCAGCGCCAGCCCTTCACGGATTTCGCGCCGATCCTCGATGATGCCGACACGGATCGCCTGCGGTGCTTCCACCTGTCACCTCCCGGGTGAGGTTCGTATCAGGTACCTTACTCCGGCGGCTGGCTCCTGTCCCCTGTGCGAACGCACAGGTGGGTCCCATCAACCTGCTGGCTCAGTCGGGGATCGAGATCCGAACCTCCGTCCCGTCGCCTGGCGCCGACCGGATGCGCAGGGTCCCCCCCAACGCCTCGCAACGCCGTCGCATCGAGGCCAGGCCATGGCCGTCGCTGGCCGCCGACGAGTCGAACCCCACGCCATCATCGGTCACCCGAAGCGTCAGCGCGTGAGACGCCATCCTCAGCTCGGCCTGGATGCGCTGGCAGCCTGAGTGCTTCACGGCGTTGTTGAGGCTCTCCTTGAAGAGCAGATGGACCTGTCTTCGAACCTGCGCGTCGAGCCGGCGCGCGCCGTCTTCGGGCGCGCTGAAGCTCAGCTCGATCCCCCGGGCCGCGCACAGGTCCTCGGCGAAGCGCCGCATCCTCAGCACGAGGTCATCCAGCCTGTCGTGCTTCGGATCGACGGCCCAGACCACGTCGCTCATCGCGTCGACCACCTCGCGGGCCGACTGCGCGGCGGTGGCGAGCAGACCGGCCGGGTCGCCGTCGCTCCCTCGCAGCCGTCTGAGCGCCACCTCGTTGAGGATGGCGATCTGCGACAGGCTCGCGCCGATGTCGTCGTGCAGGTCGGTGGCGATGTGCATCCGCACCCGCTCGAGGCCGAGGGCCTGGCTGAGCCGGTAGCGGTACAACGCGTAGATCAGGCCTGCCAGCGCGGCCGCCATCAGCGAGACGAACCACGCGCGCTGCCAGACCGGCTTCATGATCGAAAACGAAACGGTGGCGGGAACCAGGCTGCTCTGCCCGTCGCTGTCGAGCGCTCGAACGGCGAACTTGTATGCTCCGGCGGAAAGACGCGCATAGTTCACCGAGCGATGTTCTGAAGGCGCGCTCCAATCCGCATCGGCCCCTTCGAGCCGGTACTGATACCGCAGCCGTCCTCCCGCGCTGAAGTCCAGCCCGACAAAGCCGATCTCGATCTGGCGCTGATCCGGGGACAGCGCCAGACCGGTCAGCGCCGTCTCGCCCAGCAGGTTCACCGGCTGGCGCACGCCCGAAAGACTCACATCGCTGATGAAGATGGTCGGCGGGCCTCGTGGATCCGGGGCGCGCGGGCTCAGACGCGAGACTCCTTCCTGCGTGCCGAACCAGACAGCGCCGGTGGCGTCGCGCTGGGCGACCAGGATGTCGTTGCCCGCAAGACCGTCGTCTCTTGTGAAGTGGCGCAGCCGCCCGGTGTCCGGCTCGACGACCTCCACCCCATGGCCGGTGCCGAGGTAGATCCTCCCGAAGAGATCCTCGGTGATGCAATTGACATGAAGACTCGACAGCCCCTGCGCGGCGCCGAATGAAGTGAACACCGGTTTGGCGGCGGCCGGTTCGTCGATGCGTGCCGCGCCGGCATCCGACGTGCCGACCCAGAGACGGCTCCGGCTGTCGAGGAAGATCGCCTCGATGCCTCCGGCCGGCACGCCGTCGCGCGCGTCGAAGCTGTCGAGATGGCCGTCGCGAAACCTTTGCAACGACCCGTCCCCTGTTCCGATCCAGACATTGCCGGCGGCGTCCTCGCCGAACACGGATGACGAGGCGGCGATGCTGGAGAATCTGCCGGTGCCCCTGTCGAACCGTGTGGCGCCTTCGGCCGATACCCAGATATCGGAGCGTGAGTCCTCGAACAGGTGCAGGATGTCTACGGTGGCGAGCCCATCCTTTGCCATGTAGATCGCGCGCGGCGAAGCCGACGCCAGCCGCTCGGCCGAGTCCACGCCGGAGAACCTCACCAGCCCGAGCCCCGTCGGCACCCACCAGTCTCCGAGACGATCCTGGAGCGCGAGCTGGCCGATGCCCCAGCCCAGGTAGTTAATCCTGGCGGGCAGCTTGATCGTCGTGGTGCGCAGCGGCGGGTCGCCCAGACGGGTGAGCGCCCATTGTCTGCGCCGGGTCCGAGTGCTGGCGTAAATCTCCCCGCCGCGATCGCGCAGCAACGACACCACCATGGGGCCCGGCAGGCCGTCCGACTCGGTGAATGTCGTGAAGCCGTCGCGCGCCAGCTTCCAGGCGCCGGATCCATCCGAGCCGATCCAGAGGTTGCCGCTGCCGTCCTGCGCCAATGAGACCGCCTTGATAATGCCCAGTCCCTGCTTCGGGGTCATCGAAACGATTTTCGCAGGGGAGGCGTTTGCCGGCGAGAGGATCGCGGCGCCTGACGAGGTGGCCACCGCGAGCCTGCCGTCGTGGGTCAACTGGAGCGCGTAGACCTGGTCATCCGGCAGCCCGTCGGCCCGGGTGTATCGCGAAGCGGCGATGACGCCGTTGCCCTCCTTGCCGCGGATGACATGGACCAGCCCGTCGAATCCGCCGGCCCAGAGGCCGCCCGCGCCATCGGGGGCCAGCGCCCGGATGTTTCCCGCCGGCGGGGCCACGTTCGAAAAAAAATGATCCAAGCGGCCGTCGGGGTGTCTTCGGATCAGCCCCAGATACCGTGTGGCGATCCAGAGATCGCCTTGCGCATCCTCGAGCAGATCGTTGACCTGGAGCTGTCTGTCGCGCGCGTCGGGGCGTCCGAAATCGACGCTGTCGAACTTCTCGCTGGCGGGGTCGAAGCGAAAGAGCCCACCGAAGGTGCCGGCCCAGATCGAGCCATCGCGCGTCTCGGCCAGCGTGCGGATGATGCCGGCGCTGGGGCCCGGGGGAGTGAAGATCCGGAAGATCGAAGCCGGCGGCCGGCCCGAAGGCTCCATCTTCGCCAGGCCCCCTTCCGTCGCCACCCAGATGGTGCCATCGCGCGCTTCGAGCAGGTCGAAGACGCCGGGCCCGATCAGACCATCCTGTCTGCCGAAGCTGGTGAAGCTGTACCCGTCGAACCGGGACAGCCCCTCGTTCGTGCAGAACCAGATGAACCCCCGCGAGTCCTGCACGATGCTGGACACGTAATCGTGCGCAAGACCGTCCGACGTCGTGTAAGACTTGAAAGGGAAACGCTCGGCAAGGGCCGGAGCCGCGGCGCAGACTGAAAGGAGCCATCCGACAGCGAACAGAGTCGCCCGAGGACGAACCCGACTGTTGTCGGAAGGCCGATGGGTCCTGATCATTTGCGTGACGGGGCTCGATTATTTTCCGGCGAGCAGCTCCGCGACGATCTGGTTGACCATCTTGCCGTCGGCGGCTCCTTTGAGCTTCGGCATGACGAGCTTCATCACCGAACCGATGTCTTTCGGCGAGGTGGCCTTCGCCTCCGTGATGGCGTCAAGCACGATCTGCCGCACTTCGTCGGGGCCCATCTGCCTGGGAAGGTACTCCTGGATGATCGCCAGCTCGGCTTCCTCCTTGGCGGCGAGGTCTTCGCGGCCGGCCTGCCGATAGCTGTCGATCGAGTCGCGCCGCTGCTTGGCATAACTGGCCAGCGCCTTGATCGCCTCCGGGTCGGCCAGCTTGTACTCGCGTCCCATTTCGGCGCGCAGGTTGACTTCGGCCTCGAGCATCTTCGCCCGGGCCATCCGCAGTGTTTCGAGCCGTTCCCTGGCGCCCGTCTTCAATGCCGCCTTGAGGTCTTCGGCGATCGTTTCCATCAAGGACATGGTCGCTCCTCCTCCACCCGATTATACTCGGGCCCGTGGAAAGCCACCGACCCGATCCGCGCGCCGAATACACCCGTCGACTGGATGACCGCCGCGCCGCCGCGGCGCGGCAGGCGCGCCTCGATCTGCGGATGTCCAACGCGAGACTGGCCGTCATCGTCGCGGCGGCGTTGGTCGCGTGGCTGGCGTGGGGGGCGGAGGTCCTGTCGGCCTGGTGGCTGGTCGCGCCCATGCTCGGCTTCGTCCTGCTGGTCGTCGCCCACGAGCGGGTCGTGCGCGCGCGGCGCCGGTGCGAGCGCGCCGTCGCCTTCTACGAAAGAGGTCTGGCGCGTCTCGATGACCGATGGGCCGGTCAGGGCACCTCGGGCGAGCGGTTCCTCGACGAAGAGCACCTGTACGCCGCCGACCTCGACCTGTTCGGCCGGGGTTCGTTGTTCGAGCTGCTCTGCACCGCGCGCACGCGGGCGGGAGAGGAAACGCTGGCCGGATGGTTGCGCGCGCCCGCGACGCCGGACGAGGTGCGCGCGCGGCAGGCCGCAGTCGATGAGCTGCGGGGACATCTGGATCTCCGCGAGGATCTGTCGCTGCTGGGCGCCGAGGTGCGCGCCGGCGTCCATCCGGTCGCTCTTTCGGCCTGGGGGACGGCCCCCCCGGTGCTGGTGTCTCGTGCCAACCGCCTCGTGGCGCCGCTGCTCGCGGCTGCGGGTGTGGCGGCCGTGTCGCTCTGGCTTGCCGGCGTCATCGGCCCGACTCTCGTCATCGCGGCATTGTTCGTCGAGCTGGCGTTCGCCCTTCCGTTGCGCGCGCGCGTGCTGCAGGTCATCGGCGAAGTGGACCTGGCGGCCCACGAGCTGGATCTTCTGGCGCAGCTGCTCGGACGTCTGGAGCAGGAGAATTATCGGTGCGCGCGGCTCGTGGAGCTGCGCGCGGCGCTCGACACCGAGGCAGAGCCGCCATCGCGACGCATCGCGAAGCTGCGGCGTTTGATCGATCTGCTCGACTCCCGGCGCAACCAGCTGTTCGCGCCGGTGTCCTTTCTGCTGCTGTGGGCCACGCAGCTCGCCCACGCCATCGAAGCCTGGCGCGCGGCGTCCGGCCCGGCGGTGCCACGATGGCTGGCGGCGGTGGGGGAGATCGAAGCGCTCTGCGCGCTGGCCGGCTACGCCTTCGAGAATCCGGGCGATCCGTTTGCCGAGATCGTCTCACCGGAGGACGGCCCGTTGTTCGAAGGCGTTGGGCTGGGTCATCCACTCATCCCCGAGCAGCGTTGCGTGCCCAACGACGTGCGTCTGGGGGGACCCGGCTGCCCTCTGCTGATGGTCGTCAGCGGGTCGAACATGTCGGGCAAGAGCACGCTGCTTCGCAGCGTGGGCGCCAACACCGTGCTCGCGCTGGCGGGTGGGCCGGTGCGGGCCCGCCGGCTGCGCCTCACGCCGCTGGCGGTGGGCGCGACACTGCGCATCCAGGATTCGCTCCAGGCCGGCACGTCGCGTTTCTACGCCGAGATCACGCGGCTGCGCAACGTGGTCGATCTCACCAGGTCGGCGCCGCCTCCGTTGTTTCTGCTCGACGAAATGCTCAACGGCACCAACTCGCACGACCGCCGCATCGGGGCCGAGGCGGTGGTGCGCGGGCTGATCGATCGCGGCGCCATCGGGCTGGTGACGACCCACGACCTGGCGTTGTCTCAGATCGCCGAGTCGCTGGCGCCGCGTGCCGCCAACGTTCATTTCGAGGACCATCTCGAAAACGGACAGATGAGCTTCGACTACATCATGCGTCCCGGCATCATGACGAAGAGCAACGCGCTGGCGTTGATGCGCGCCGTGGGACTCGACATCTGATCCGTGAGGTGCCGCGTCGAGGTGACACCCTCTCGGGGCCGGGTTGAGCGTCGCCCCGGGCGCCGCGCCCCCTACCTCTCCCTCGCCTGCCGCGCCCGGCGCGGCAACCGGCTCGCTCCGAGAGTACCCCTTCGAGGGTGTCACCTCGCCGCGGTACCGCACCGTCCTCTGCCTGGGACCTCGAGACCACCGCTCTGGAACAGGGGAGCCGGAGAGGGGCCCAAGTGGTATCCTGTGGCCCATGATTCTCAAGCAGTACTACCTCGGGTGCCTCGCGCACGCTTCGTATCTGATCGCCGACGAGGCGGGTGCCGCGGTCGTGGTCGACCCGCAGCGCGACATCGACCAGTATCTCGACGACGCCGCGCGACTGGGGCTCACCATCCGTCACGTGCTGCTGACCCACTTCCACGCCGATTTCGTGGCCGGCCATCTCGAGCTGCGCGACCGTGTGGGGGCGTCGATCGGTCTGGGTGCACGCGCCAGCGCCGACTACCCGTTCACCGCCTTGAAGGATGGCGACACGATCGAGCTGGGTTCGGTGCGGCTGAAGATTCTCGAGACGCCCGGCCACACGCCGGAGGGAATATCGATTCTCGCCTACGATCTCAACGCAAGCGCCGACAAGCCTCACGCGGTGCTCACCGGCGATACCCTTTTCATCGGCGACGTGGGCCGGCCCGACCTGATGGCCTCGATCGGCATCACTGCCGACGATCTGGCCGGCATGCTGTACGACTCGCTGCGCGGCAAACTCATGGCCCTGCCCGACGAAACGCTGCTGTATCCGGCTCACGGCGCCGGGTCGATGTGCGGAAAGAACCTCAGCACCGACACGGTGTCGACCATCGGCGCGCAAAGGCAGTACAACTACGCGCTGCAGCCGATGAGCAAGGAGGCTTTCGTCCGGATGGTGACGGCCGACCAGCCCGAGGCGCCGCGCTACTTCGCCCATGACGCGGAGCTCAACCGCAGCGAGCGCGCCACGCTCGACACGATGCTCGAGAGGGCGCTGGCGCCGCTGGGCCTCGACGAGATGCTGAAGCTGCGCGAAGCCGGCGCCCGGGTGCTCGATGTGCGGGACCCGGCGGAGTTCGAAGGCGCCCATCTGGACGGCAGCGTGAACATCGGGCTGGGCGG
>DASROJ010000069.1:0-13419 GCA_035646975.1 Patescibacteria group bacterium | reverse complement strand
ATCCAGGTGACCGGCGGCGGCTCCGGCACCGGCATCGCCGCGCTCATCAACGGCACGACCGACCTGGCAAACGCGAGCCGCAGGATCAAGTCGGAGGAAAAAGTTGCCGCCGAGGGAGCCAAGAGGACGCCGGTGGAGATCCCGGTGGCGATGGATGCGTTGAGCATCGTGGTCAACAAGCAGAACCCCGTGGCCACGCTCGACCTGATCCAGATCGGCAAGATCTACACGGGCTACGTCAACAACTGGAAGCAGGTGGGAGGCCCCGACCACGCCATCATCCGCTACAGCAGGGAGTCGTCCTCCGGGACGTACGGCTTCATCAAGGACGAGGTGCTCAAGGGACGGGACTACGCGCCCGATTGCCAGACCATGCCAGGCACCAGCGCGGTGGCGGAAGCCGTCGCCCGCGATCCCTGGGGAATCGGCTATGGCGGCGTCTCCTACTTCGCCAAGGCCGCGGGTCTGAAAATCCTGTCGATCAAGAAGACCGCGAGCGGCCCGGCCGTCAGCCCGCTGGCAAGCAGCGGTGGGCCCGAGTTCAAGGTCGTCTATGATGGATCCTACGGGCTTTCACGCTACCTCTATGTCTACTCTCCGGGGCCGCCCAAGGGAGACCCGAAGGCGTTCCTCGACTGGGTGCTGGGCCCCGAAGGGCAGAAAATCGTCCAGGAAGTCGACTACATCCCGATGCCGGGCAAGTAGGAGCACGCGTCGTGGCGGTGGCGTTCAAGACACGGATCAGACGACAGTCGAACAGGATCTCGCGACCCGAGCCAACCGGAGCGATGCCACCCGTCCCTCCGGCTGGCCGGGTGCGGGTCACAGGCCGGCGTGACGCGCGCTGGCGCAAGCTCTCCGACTGGCTGATCGAGAAGTTCTTCCTGCTCAATGGTGTCGTGGCCATCGTCATCATCGGGCTGATCTTCGTCTTTCTTTTCCGGGAGGCGGGTCATGCCCTGGCCAGCATCCCGGTGTCGTCCTGGTGGGGACGGGCGGAGACCGATTTCGACGGCAACGAAGTCTACGTCCACATGTGGCAGCCCAACGGCGACCGGCCGAAGTACTCGCTGATACCGCTGCTGCTCGGCTCGTTTCTCGTCGCCGTGCCCGCACTGCTGATCGCCGGCTCGATTGGTCTGGCCTCGGGCGTCTACCTGGCCGAGATCGCCAGCAGGAGAACCCGCGACCTGGTCAAACCGATCATCGAGCTGCTCGCCGGCATTCCCACGGTCGTGATCGGCTTTTTCTGCCTGGCGACGCTCGCCACGCTCATGCAAAGTGTGACGCGCTCGGCATTTCGTCTCAACGCCATCGTCGGGGCGATCGGCGTTTCGTTCGTCGTCATCCCGGTCATCGCGTCGATGGTGGACGACGCGCTGCGCGCCGTGCCGGGTTATCTGCGTGAAGCCGCCTACGGGATGGGGTCGACACGATGGGAGACGACAAGCCGCGTGGTGTTTCCCGCGGCGCTTTCGGGAATCACCGCCGCGCTGATCCTCGGGATGGGCCGGGCGCTGGGCGAGACGATGATCGTCCTGATGGCCACCGGCAACGCCGCCCAGGTGACGCTGAATCCGTTCGTGAGCGTGCGCACGATGACCGCCACCATCGCCGCCGAGCTGGGATCGGTGCCCAAGGGGGGTGACTGGTACGCGTCGCTGTTCCTCGTCGGGGCGGTGCTTTTCACCATCACCTTCGCGCTCAACCTGATCGCCGAGATGGTGATCAACCGGATGCGCCGGAAGCTGACCCTGTGAGCGCGGCGGCCAGGCACCGCAAGGAGTGGTGGGCGACCTTCGTGATGAGAGCGATCGCCCTGTCGACCATGGCGATCGTCGTCATGATCCTCGGCGACATCTTCCTCAAGGGCGAGAAGGTCCTGACCTGGGGGTTCCTCACGCTGGCCCCTGTGGAAGGCATGACGCAGGGAGGGATCTTCCCCGCGATATTCGGGACCCTCTGCGTCACGCTGCTGATGATCATGATGGCGCTGCCGCTGGGAGTGTTCGCGGCAATCTACATGGTCGAATACGCGGGGCGTGGACGTCTGGCCCGGATCATCCGCGCGGCGGTCAACAACCTCGCCGGGGTCCCGTCGATCGTGTTTGGCCTGTTCGGCCTGGGCTTCTTCGTGCTGTTCGTCGGCCGGGGGCTCGATCGGATCAAGGGCGAAGGTCTGCTGTTCGGCCAGCCGGCGATGCTCTGGGCCTCCGCCACGCTGGCCGTGCTGGTGCTGCCCGTGGTCATCGTTTCGGCGGGCGAGGCGTTGATCGCGGTGCCTCGCAGCTATCGGGAGGCGGCGTTTGCTCTCGGAGCGACACGGTGGCAGGTGGTCCGGCGCGTCGTGCTGCCGCAGGCCTGGTCCGGCATCCTGACCGGGGCCATCCTCAGCGTGAGCCGCGGCGCCGGCGAGACGGCGCCCATACTCTTTACCGGCGCCGCGTTCTACCTGCCGCGCCTGCCGATTGCCCACATGACCATCCCGCTGCTAGGATTGCAGATACCGATGGTCAATCCGCTCGATCAGTTCATGGAGCTTTCGTATCACGTGTTCGTGATGGCGACCCAGTCGCATGACACGACCCTGACGCGGCCGATACAGTACGGCACGGCGTTCGTCCTCGTGTCGCTCACCTTCATCCTGAACATTTCCGCCATCCTCCTGCGAAGAAAGCTCTCGCGCAACGAGCGTCGGGCGTGAGCGAGGCTGTGGCTCCCCCGAAGGTTTCGATCAGGGACCTGAACTTCTTCTATGGCGCCACCCAGGCGCTCAGGGGAATCTCTCTCGATGTCCAGGAGCACAAGGTCACTGCCGTGATAGGTCCGTCAGGCTGCGGAAAGAGCACCCTGATCAAGACCATCAATCGCATTGCCGAGATCGCGGGCAATGTGCGAATCGAAGGAGAAGTCCGCCTGGATGGGCAGTCGGTGCTCGACAAGAGCGTCGACGTCGTGGACCTGAGACGTCGGGTGGGTATGGTGTTCCAGAAGCCGAACCCTTTTCCGAAATCGATCTACGACAACGTCACGTTCGGCCCGCGGCTGCACGGCGTCAACAAGAGAAGCGTGCTCGACGAGATCGCCGAGCGCGCCCTGGGGCAGGCGGCGCTCTGGAAAGAGGTCAAGGACCGGCTGCATCAGAGCGCGATGGAGCTTTCCGGCGGGCAGCAGCAGCGGCTCTGCATCGCGCGGGTGCTCGCGGTGGACCCGGAGGTGATCCTGATGGACGAGCCGTGCTCGGCGCTCGACCCTTCGGCCACGGCCCGCATCGAAGAGACGATCGAGGACCTCAGCTCCGATTACACGATCGTCATCGTGACCCACAACATGCAGCAGGCCGCGCGCGTCTCCGACAGCACGGCGTTCCTGCTCGAGGGAAAGCTCGTGGAGTTCGACGAGACGGAGAAGATTTTCACGAATCCCTCTGTGCCCACCACGGAGGAGTACATCACCGGCAGGTTCGGATAGCCGGGCGGAGAGATCTTGGAGAAGCTCGAAAGGCACTTCGAAAAGGAGCTGGACCGGCTCAAGGAGGCGTTGCTCCGCCTGGGCTCGAAGGCGGAAAGGGCCATCGAGGAGTCGATGCGCGCGCTGACGAAGCGCGACGCCGATCTTGCCCGCGAGATCATGGCGCGCGACGAAGAGCTGGACCAGCTCGAGCTCGAAGCGGACCAGATCTGCACCGATCTGCTCGCACTTCGCCAGCCCATCGCCCGCGACCTTCGTTTCATCATCATGGCGCTGAAGATCGCCCCCGAACTGGAGAGGATCGGCGACCTGGCTGGAAACATCGCCGAGCGGGCCATGGAGCTGGCCGAGGAGCCGCCCCTCAAGCCGCTCATCGACGTCCAGCGGATGGCGTCGATCGCACGGGAGATGGTGCGTCTCAGCCTTGACGCGTTCGTCCGGCGGGACGCGCAGGCCGCCCGCGCGGTCATCACGCGCGACGACGAGCTGGACACCCTGATGGAGCAGGACTTCAGGGTGCTGCTTTCCTACATGCTCGAAGACCCCCGCGCGATCGGACGAGGTCTGCGCCTGCTGATGGTGGCAAAGTACCTGGAACGGATCGGCGACGGCGCCACGAACATCTGCGAGATGGTCGTCTACCTCGTCGAAGGCCGTGTCATACGCCACGGTGGGATTCATCCGGTGGACGGTGAAGCCTCCTGAGACCCGGGCATGACCCAGCGCAGGAAAGTTCTCGTCATCGAGGATGAAGAGGACATCGCGCTCTCGTTGAAGTACAACTTCGAGAAGGACGGCGCTTTCCTGGTGGATGTCGCCGCCGACGGCGAGAAGGGACTTCTCGAAGCGGGGCGCAAGCAGTACGACCTGGTCATCCTCGACCTGAACCTGCCCGGCATCGACGGGTTGAGCGTCTGCAAGGCGCTGCGCAAGCAGCGACTGTCAGCGGATGTCCCGATCATCATGCTGACGGCGCGGGTCGACGAGACCGACAAGGTCGTGGGGCTCGAGCTGGGAGCCGACGACTACGTCACCAAGCCGTTCTCGACGCGGGAGCTTGTCGCGCGCGCCCGCGCCCTGCTGAGGCGCTCGGGGCGCGCGGAACAGGGCTCCGAAGCCTACTCCGACGGCGTGATGTTTCTCGATCCGGAAAGCCGCGTGCTTCGGGTCAAAGGCAAGCCGGTGAGTCTGACCCGCAAGGAGTTCGATCTCCTGGTGGCGCTCGTGAACAACCGTCCACGGGTGATGACCCGCGAGCATCTGCTCGAGAGCGTCTGGGGATACAGGGACTTTGGCGAGTCGCGCACCGTCGATGTCCACGTGCGGCGTGTGAGGAAGAAGCTCGGCGACTCCCTGGAGGGCCGGCTCGAGACGGTGATCGGCGTCGGCTACTGCTTCCGGGAACCCGGCGGTATCGAGGACGAGCGAACTTGAAGTTCCGCAACAGGCTGCTCTGGTTCGGATTCGCGGTGGCGGGGCTTGCCGCCCTGGCGGTCTTCATTTCCGGGGAAACCGTCATCCGGCGGATCGTCACCGATCGCGTCACCGAACGGCTTCAGGTCGAAGCCATCGTCCTGGCCGATGTTCTGGCGCGGGATCGCCTGGCGCTACCCGATCCCGGGGCCACCCTGGAACCCCACGCCGAAACCGATCGGCTCGCCGATCTGGCGGGGCGCGACCTCGGGCTTCGCGTGACGATCGTGGCGCCCGACGGCCTGGTGCTCGGCGACTCCTCGGTAGAGCTCGAGCAGCTCGGCGCTCTCGAGAATCATGCCACAAGGCCCGAGATCGTCGAGGCCCGTGCGGCCGGGATGGGAGCGTCGACGCGTCACAGCGTCACGGTGAGGGACGATCTGTACTATCTCGCCCGCCGCATCGACCGGGATGGCCGTCCGGCCGGGTTCGTGCGGCTCGCTGTGCCGGTGAGCGAGCTGGAGCGCACCACCGGCAACTACAGTCTGAAGCTCGCGGGATTCGGCTTCGTCGCGCTGCTCGGCGTGGCGCTGATCGGTTACCTCGTGGCCCGGAGATTCTCCCGGCCGATCGAAGAGATGAGCCTTGCGGCGGACGAGATCGCGGCGGGCCGCCGGGACACGGCAATCGAGGTCGGGTCGAACGACGAGATCGGGCAGCTCGGCGCGGCGCTGAACCGGATGACCCGGGCGCTGTCCGCGCAGATCGACTCCCTGTCGGCCGAGAAAAGCCTGCGCGATACGATGCTCGACGGGATGAGCGAGGGGCTGGTGGTGGTCGATACCGATCGCAGGGTGCTGCTCTGCAATCATGCGCTGGGGCGGCTGCTCGGCTTCCAGGCCGAGGATCTCGCCGATCGCCCGCTCATCGAGGTGACCCGGGAGCATGGGATCATCGAGGCGTTCGACAGCGTGCTGGGGCGCGGCGAGCGACGCCGGGATGTCGTTCGTCTGGACACCGACGGCGGCCGGGTCTTCGAGCTCAACGTCGTGCCGCTGAAGGGCCCGGACGGATCGCTTCTGGGAGCCGTGGGGTTGCTGTTCGACGTCACGCGGCTGACCATGCTTGAAAGCGTGCGGCGCGAGTTCGTCGCCGATGTCAGCCACGAGCTGCGCACCCCTCTGACCACGATGAAGAGCTTCGTGGAGACGCTGCTGGCAGGTGGGATCGATGACAAGGAGAACAACCGCCGGTTTCTCGAGATCATCAGGAAGAATGGAGACAGGATGGAGGCGATCATCGACGATCTCACCGATCTGTCGTTGATCGAGACCGGCTCCATCCTCCTCGAGCCGGAGCGACTCGAGCTGGCGCCCCTCGTCAAGGAGCTGCTCGACTCGGCGCGTCCCAAGGCGGTGGGGCTTCAGGTTTCCCTGGTGATGGAAATCCCCCGCGGTGTGGGGATTCATGCCGACCGCCGGCGTCTCGAGCAGGTGCTGCTGAACCTTCTCGAAAACGGGATCAAGTTCAACAAGCCGGGTGGCACCGTGACGGTGCGGGCCGCGACGAACGGCGATGCGCCGGGCGCCGTACGGATCGAGATCGAGGACACCGGGGTCGGCATCCCGGCCGATTCGATCGAAAGAGTCTTCCATCGATTCTACCGGGTCGACCGTTCGCGATCCCGCCAGATGGGCGGCACCGGGCTCGGGCTGTCGATCGTCAAGCACCTGGTCAGGCTGCAGGGCGGCACGGTGAGGGTGGAGTCGAGGCTCGGTGAAGGAAGCCGCTTCATCCTCGAATTTCCCGCGGCCGTCTAGGTTCAGTTCCAGACCACGGGGCAGTTGAGCGTCCCGTCGAGGATCCGGCGGCCATCCGGGCGAACGACCCTGCGAAGCGGCGAGTAGCCTGGCTCGCCCGGCATCGCCGCAAGCGTCGCGGTCATCCCGCCGCCGGGGGCCAGCGTTTCCGACGTGACCTGCATCTCGGACACGGGCGCCGCGTCCGTCGATGAAACGATGCTCCCCTCGAAGTAGAGATACGGCGCCCTTTGCCCCCGGTACCAGAGATAGAGAAGCGAGGTTCTGCCGCCACCACCCGCCTTCAGACTCGCCTTGCTTCCATCCGGGACGATCGGCCCGTTGACGAGCACTCCGCTCCTTGCCGCCGTGTAGCCCGACGTCCTGTCGGTCAGCAGCTTTTCGACGGCAGCCCTGTCGCGAAGCGAGTTGATCCTGAAGCCACCGGGAACGGTCACCTTCCAGACATCCCACAGATCGGAATAGCCCGGATCTCCGGGAGCGACATCGACGACCGGGAACTGGCCCAGCTTGTAATTGCCCGCCTCGTCGTAGAACACGTAGAGACGGGCGGCAGCCGTCGGCCGGACGTCCAGGTCGTAGCACTGGGAGCGCCGGCCCCCCGGTCCTTCCAGCGACACGACGAAGACCGGCGCGTCGAGATCGATCGGCTGGTTCGGACCGGGAAGCGTCTTGTTCGCGCTGCGCCGCAGAAGTGTCGCGGCGGTGTCGGAGAACCGATCGACCTCGAGCAGCGGCGCTTCCGCGCCAGGATAGGCCGGTGGCGCGCTGTTGTCGGCAAGTGCGGCCAGAGTCAGCGTGCCGAGCAGGCCGAGCATGATGCTTCGCATCAGAACGACAGCTTCACGCCAAGACGGATGCTGCGTGGCTGCTCGAGCAGCCTGGCGGCACCGTAGCTGGCGTTCAAGGCACGGCAGTCTGCCGGGTTGGAAGGAAGATTTGCCGGGCACTGCTGGAATCCGGGATAGGCGTTGACGACTTTTGTCTGACCGTTGACGTTGACAGCGACCATCTCGTTCTTGAGGAACTTGTAGAGCTGAGCGTTGGAGTCGAACTTCCCCTCGAACGAATGTGCCCAGGAGTTCCACTCGCTGCGTTGGACCGTTCCGTCCGAGTTGCCGAACCGGGTGTCGATGTATCCATCGTACGGCTCGCCGCGGCCGGCGTGCTCGAAGAAAACGTCGCCCGTGAGAGGATCGACGTTGGCGGTGGTCCAGAGACCCGGCGCGAGGAACTGCTCGTCGACGGCCACTGGCTTCTGCTCGTTGAGCAGGTTGAACAGGTCGAGGAACATCGACATCTTCATCTTGCCGCTGTCGCGCACGTCGTACGACAGGCTCAGGTCCCAGTTCTGCGTGTTCGGCGTGCGGCCCGAGATGCCACGCGGCATCAGGTAGATGGGGCCGAAGAACGGCGTGGAGCCTCCCGCCGGATCGGTCGTGGCGCTGATCGGCGTGCCGGTGGCATATCGGTAGGACGAGCCGACGTTGAAATTGGGTGTGACCCGGAAGTTGCCGTACAGCTTGACCTGGTGCTTTCTGTCCTGCGGCAGGAAGCCGTCGGAGTTCACCACCAGCGCGGGGACGTCGAACGCCTCGGTGAGGTTCGGATCGCGCTCCTCGATCTCGGAGAAGTAGCGGCCCCGGTAGTTCCCCTTCGTCTCCGAGTTGAGGTATGACAGGTTGAACCAGAAGAGCTTCGAGACGGCTTTCTCCAGGGTGAATTCGTATCCACGGAACGCGCGGGTCGCTTTCGGAAAACCGTCGAACCCGGCGTTTTCGAGGCTCCGGTTGGTGACCCGGCAGGTCCTGCCCACGGTGCAGCCAAGCGCCGGAGCCAGCGCAGCGAGATCCTGGTTGGCCGGGTCGAAGTCGATGATGAAGTCGCGGCCCGGGTTGCCGATGACGTAATTGCGGCCGAAGTCGAGACTCATGTCTTCGATGGCGTTTTTGAGGTCGCGTTGAATCAGCTTGACGCCGGCCTGCCAGCCCTGGGTGAACTCCCACTGGAACCCGAACAGCTTCTCGTCGGTGGAGGCGCCCTTCAGGTTGCTGCTGATCGGCGCGGCGTAGATGGAGCCGGAATCGAAAATGACCTCGGGCGTGAGCGTCCCGCTGCTGCCTGCCGTGATGCCTGCCGGACCGTGAATCTTGTCGGTGTTGAACGGATAGCTGTCCAGGTCCGTGCTCTCGAAATCCCAGCATGTGGGCCGGTTGAACGAGGCGAAATCATCCAGGTTGGTGTTGGTCGCGCACAGACCGCCGCGCGAACGGCTCTTGCCGCTGTTGATGTCGTTGTAGAACTGCCCGAAGTCCTGAAAACCGGTGGTCCGGTAAAGACGGGTCATCGTGACACGAGGGCTGAAGGCGCGGCTGACCACCTGCATCGGGATCGAGTCGTAGTAGCGTCCCGCCGAGGCGTACAGCTTCGATTTGCCGTTGCCGACCGGGTCCCAGGTGACGCCGAGCCGCGGCGCGATGTTGTCGTCGATCTTGGCCAGCGATCGCCCCGAGCTGTCCAGGATCTCCTGCGACTCGTATCGAAGCCCGAAATTGACGTTGAGTGTCTTGAATGGAGTCCACCTGTCCTGCCAGAACAGCCGCATGCTGCTCGAGCTTGCCTGGGCTTCCACCTGGTGGTCCCAGTCGAGACACTGGCCGTTGCCATCCCCCCAGCATCTGCGGACCCCGACGACCTGCTGGGGCGTGGAAAAGCCGGTGCTGGGCAGCCCGATCCACTCGAGAAAGACGCCGGTGCCCCATCCGTAGTCGAGGTTCTGGTTGAAGTCGGAGTTCTCAAGCTCGACGCCGAACTTGGCGTCATGCATGTGCAGGAGCACCTCGGTGCTGAACCGGGCGAACTGCCGGTTGGCGTCTGTCTTTCCCGAAAAAGCGTACGGGCCCTGCCTGACGCTGGGCTCGCCGAGCGACTGGGAGCCGAGATTCACCGTGCTGTTGGGATCGATCCCGTAGGTGAATCCCAGCAAGCCGCGTCCGCGCACCGACTGGCTCGAACGCCGGCGGTCCGCGCCGACCGGGAAGTCGGTATCGGGAGTCGTTTCGTTTCCTTCTGTATGCGAGCCGACCTGGCCTTCCAGGACATAGGTGTCGGAGAGCGCCGAGGTCCAGGTGATGGTCGCGTCCACACCGCCTGTATCGATGTGCCGGTCGCCCCCGATCCCCTCCAGCTCGTCGCGCAGCGCCCGCCTGCGGGGATCGCTGAACGCCGAGCCCACGATCGTGTTGCGCGGAGTGACCTGCCAGGTCAGCTTGAGCGAGAAGAGATCCCCGGTGTCGGTGCTTTCGGCGACATCCCGCGCGAAGTTGGCGGCGAACCTCTGCGGGGCGATCTTCCCGTCGTTGTGATGCGATGCGGAAACGAAGAAGTACAGCTTGTCCTTCAGCAGAAATCCGCCCACGGTGCCGGCAAGCTCCCGGTTGTCCGGCTTGGGCAGCTGCGTGCCGAAGCCGTTGGTCTCGGGCTCGGCCGCGAAGGAGTCCGGTGTGAGGTAGTAGTTCAGCGAGCCGTGGAATTCGTTGCCGCCCGCCTTGGTGACGACGTTCACCACGGCCCCCTGGGCTCCACCGAACTCGGCCTCGTAACCGCCGGTCTTCACCTCGATCTTTTCGATCGAGTCGAAGTTGATGTCCTTGGACGGAAGCCCCGATTCCACCGAAGTCGTGTTGATGCCGTCGATGATGTACGACGATTCCAGCCCGGTCGAACCATAGACCGACTTGCCGCCCGACCCGTCGTCCTGGCTGACGCCTGCGGCGAGGTTCAGCACTTCGGTGTAGGACCTGCTCGTCGGCAAATCGGCGACCTGTTCGGTGGTGATCGTCTTGCCCACCGTGTTGGTCTCCTGGTTGATGACTGTTTCGCCCTGTCCCTCGACCGACACTGTTTCGATCTGCAGCGAGATCGGATCGAGACGGTTTTCCTTGCCCTCCTTCACGAGGATCCCGGACACGGTGACCGGCTCGCCGCCGCCCAGCGTGGCCTTGATCTGATAGGTGCCGGCGGGAAGCGGGGTGAACCGGAACGCGCCTGCCGCGTCGGTCACCGCGGTCTTCGGTTTGGTCAGGGTCGGACCCGACAACTCCACGACCACGCCGGGCAGCGTGCCGTCGGCATCGACCACGGTGCCCCTGATCGAACCGGTGGCAGCGGAGTTGGTCGATGCGGCGGGCGAGCCGGCAGGAGAAGGAGCAGCCGCCGCGGGTGAAGCCGCGAGAGATTGACCCGTCGACAACCCGGGCATCATGGCCATCAGCAGCGCAATCACGCGGAAGGATCGCCCTCGAGTCATCGATCTCCTCTTTCGGAAAAATGAACCGCCGGGTGGCTGGGAACAGTCCCGGACACCCGGCGTGTGAACGGCTCTGATTCGATCAGGGACAGGACGCAAGAATCCTCGTCGTGCCTGAAGGTCCGGTGCCGCACGATGTCTGGGGCCGGACGATGTAGTAGAAGATCACCCCGGCGGCCGGCGCGGTGCTGTCGGTGGACGAGGTGCCGAGAACATCCGGAAGGAAACAACCCATCGTGCCCGTGTTGATCGACGAGCGGAAGATGTCATACCGATTCGGGTTTCCGCCGGGCATCGTCGGTGGCACCCAGGTGAACGAGGTGAGGCTCGAGAAGGTCAGATCGGAAGCTTCGTCCAGGGGCATCGACCAGGAGGAGGCGTCGGCATCGTTGCAATCGCACGGCACCGCGTGATTGTCTCCGTCCGAATCGGTGTTGTTGCTGCTGGCGAGACCCGGGCACCTGTCGATGTCGTCGGGGATGAGGTCGCCGTCGAAATCGGGCGAGTAGGTGATGGTGCCGTCTGGAAAGAGCGTGAAGAAGCCGACGATCGCCTGTTGCAGCAGACCCGTGGCCGCGTTGCGCTGGCCGGTGTAGAAGGGGATGTTCACGGGCCCCGCGTTCCGGATGCCCGTGGCGCTCGACAGACGTGTCTCGACATCATAGGGAGTGTTGTTCGCCAGCGATCCCCGGAACTGGGCGTTCATCGACGCCTGGTAGGAGTTGGTGATGGGGCCCGGGTAGCTCGCGGCGTTGGTGTTGCCGGCCACGGGAGTGCCGAACACCGGCACGCGCACGCCGAAATTGCTGATGGCGTTGGCCGCGCCGATCACGTTGGTGTTCGTGGTCTCGGCGAGCGACTTCGGGCCGTTGGGTGTGAGAATCCCGTCGCGCGTCGAGGTGTTGAGGATCCCGAAGGTCGAGACGAAGATGTTGGGCCCGCTGGCTCCCAGCAGCGTGTTGATGTCGGTCGCGTTGACCTGGGGGAAGCCCAGTGTCGTGGGTGTGTTGAGAAGATTGTCCTTGCTTCCCAGATTGACGATGTACTCCGCGCCCGACTGCTTGTAGGCCACGTAGAGCACGTCGCCCGTCGTGTATGTGATCGACAGGCCCGGACTGACGGACAGCGCCAGGCTTGCCAGCGTCGCCAGAGCCGCGATACCCCCCTGAATCAGCTTTCTCATGTTTTGCCTCTCCTACCGGTTGGTGCAGTCTGGGGTGAATGCGGTGACCGGGAAAGGCGATGCGCCATCTCGCGAGCGGCTGAAGTGCATCTCGTTTGTGGCGACGACCCGGCTGTCCTGGTCTGCGAAGGCGGCCGCCCCGGCGACCATCGCCGAGACAGCCTTCTGACCGAGCGAGCCGCTCGGGAAGTTGGCCGTGTCGTAATAGAGTCTTTCCTGCGACCAGTAGTCGTAGAGTCCGCACTGGACGTTGGACTTGTTGAACTGGTGCCCGTTGTACTCGAGGAAGAAGTAGTTGTCGGTATTTCGAAGATCGACCGGATAATCGTCGAACGGATCGAGCGGGGTCAGCGGGTCGATGGTCCTGCTTCGGTCGGTGCCGACGTAACCGACCGAAATGGCCTGGTTGTTCAGCGCCGGAGGATTGACGGCATTGCATGCCGCAAAGCCGAAGCCCGTGCCTGAGCCGGGAATCTCTCCGCACTCCGAGGCATTGGTTCCGCACCACTGGTTGGCGTTGACCCGGTTGATGACATCACCTGTGCCCGGGACATAGATGTCGCCGTCGCCGGCGGGGCCGAACTGGAGCATCGTCGCGTTGAAATTGTTGCGTGTGCCGGAAAGGTAGTTCCTCATGACCGCGCCGATCGCGCGGGTGGTGTTGTTGTTCGGATCGATCCCGTTGTCGACCTGGCGCCAGTCGCAGGTGGAGTTCAGGCCGAAAATCCCGTTGAGTTGATCGCGGGAAAGCCCCATCTTCACCCGGGCATGATCGTAGAGGCTGAACGCCGGGTCGCTGTTGGGATCCAGCACCGATGGGTTCGGATGAGGGACGATCCGGCTCGATGGCAGCAGGTTGGCGAGCTGCTGATTCGCGATGATCGCGAACGGATTGACGAACGGCGATGACTCGGTCGCCGCGAACACGGCCGGCCTCGTCAGTCCCCCCGCGATGACCGAGCCGCAGAGATCCGCCGCCACGTCGGAGCCGGCGAAGTTCGCGTCAAACCCGAGGGTCGAGGCCTGCGCCAGCGTGCAGCCTGTCGGGTTCGCCGTCCCCTGACCAGTGCCGGTGTCGGGTGTGCAGATGTTGAAGTTTCCCTGGTTCTTGTCGAGCTTCTCGAGACCCTCGCAGGAGCCGGAGCCGGAAGCCAGCAGGAACTGCACGCAGGTATCAGGAGCGTTGTTCGGATCGGGAACCAGGTTGAGCATGCCGCGATACG
>DASROJ010000068.1:0-3326 GCA_035646975.1 Patescibacteria group bacterium | reverse complement strand
GTGATCCTGGAAAACGAAACCGATTCTCCGGTTGCGAAACGCCGCCAGCTCCGGCTCCGGCAGGTCATGGGGCCGCACCCCGTCGATTTCAACGATGCCGCCCGTGGGCCGGTCGAGCGTCCCGAGCAGGTGCAGCAGCGTGCTCTTGCCCGACCCCGACGGCCCCACGATGGCGAGCGCATCGCCCCCGACCATGGAGATCGTGATGCCTCGCAGCACGTCGATGGTGTCGGGCCCGAAGGTGTAGCTCTTGCGCAGGTCGGTGACACGAAGACTCGGTCCGCCGGTTTCCGCCACGGGGTTATCCCGGAGCCACTTCGATGCGCGCGGCGAGATCGGCGGGGATCGGGATCGCCTCGAGCCCGCCGCCCGGTTTTCCCGCGCAGCAGACGGAGGTCGTCCGCCCACGGGCCAGCACGACGTCGTCACGCCGGATCGTGAAGCCGTAGCTGATCGTGCTGCGCGTGACCTTGAGGACTTCGAGGTGGATCGTCAGCTCGTCGCCGTAACGCGCCGGGCTGAGATACTCGCAGGTCGCCTCCACCTTCGGCCAGCCACCGCGCCGCCCCTCGTGATCGAAGACGAAGCCGGAACCCAGGGCCCGGAGGAATCCGTCTTCCGCTGTTTCCATGAAGACGAAGAACCGGCTGAAATGGACGATGCCGCCCAGATCGGTGTCGGAGAATTCGATGCGTCGTCGCGCGGTCAGCTCGTGCATCGGTCGCCTCTGGCCGCAAGGTACACTTTCATCGTCTCGGCCGCCATCGTCCCGGCCGAGCCGTTTGCGCGCACCGCGGCGTTGCCGCGCCCGCCGAGGCTGGACCGAAGGGCAGGGTCTTCCATCAGGTCGCCAAGCTTGCGCGCCAGGTCCTCGGCCGAGCCGGGCTCGAACAACAATCCACCGCCGGTCCTCTCGAGCATTTCCGGAAACGACCCGTGGGCGGGCTGCACGAACGGCACACCGGCGGCCAGCGCTTCGAGCACGAACAACCCCTTGGCTTCGCGATAGATCGTGGGAACGCTCAGGACATCGAGGTCGCGCAGAAAGGCGATCTTGCCGGCATGATCGACTTCTCCGATCAGCTCGAAGCGATCCGCCAGCCCCCAGGAAGCCAGACGGGCCGTCTGCTGCTCGAACCAGCGCCGGTCGTTCTCCCCCAGATAGCCGGCCGCCCTCAGCAGCACGGCACGCCCGCCGGCCCTGTCGGCCCGTTCCGCCAGCAGCCGGAACGCTTCGATGAGCAGATGGAACCCCTTCTCGGGCGCGAACCGCGCGAGATATCCGATGGTGAACGGGCGCTTCATGTCCGTCGGGGGACCCGGTGCGTAACCGTCGAGGTTCAGACCCAGCGGCACGACGAGCATCCTGCCGCGAGGCACTCCGATCAGTTCCGACATCCGATCGGCGTGGTCGCGGCACGGGGCGATCCAGGTGTCGACGTCCCCCGCCCGGGCGCGCAGCTCGGCGATCACCTGGCCGCGGTACGGCTCTTCGAGCCGGTCCAGGAAAAGATCCTCTCCCTGCACGGAGCAGATCACCGGCACGCCTGTTTCCCGCCTGATCCCTCCGGCCAGTCCGAGGAACATCGAGTTGGTGAGGTGCACGACTTCCGGCTTGAAGTCGTCGCGAAGCCACGCCACGAGACGGTCCAGCTCCTTGCGCTGGCTTCCCTGCTCGCCGCGAAGCACCGAGAGCGTCAGAGCGCCCAGCTCCGCCGCGCTCGTGGTCGAGGCGCGGCGCGCGACCCACCCGAGCAACGCCGGATGGTCGAGCAGCCGATCGAAAAAGCGGGGCGTCCGGCGGAAGAACGACGATCGTCGTTGAAGGTAGATGTTGATCGCCCCATAGAAGACTTCGTCGAGGCTCACGTCGGCCTCGTCGGTGCGGATCGGCGTGTAGGTGGGGATCAAGGCGATGTCGTGGCCGAGTCCGCGGATCGCCGCGGCAAGCGTGTTGTCGTGCAGGCAGCTGCCGCAGAGCATCCCCCCCGCACCGGCCGTGATGTAGGCGATTCTCATGACGGCGTGAAGAAGCGATCGAGGACCGCCTGCGAAGGCGCCCTGGTCGCCAGCGAGACGATCACCAGCGCGGCGGTGGACGCCGCGAGGATGACCACCACCGGCATCAGCCCTGTTCCGCCCACGGAGTAGTCCGGATCGTTGCCGGCCGCAAGAAAGTATCCGGCCCAGAGCGCCGCGACGGTCAGAACGCTGGCGATGGCGCCATGACGGGTGCTTCGTTTCCAGAACAGCGCCGCCACGACGAGCGGAAACAGCGAGGTGAAACCGGTGAAGCACCAGATGCCGAGCCTGAAGATGCTGCGGGTGGTGATGAGCGACAGCACGAAGGTCACCAGCAGGATCGCCGAGACGAAGAGTCTTCCCACCACCAGCAGCTGCTTTTCGGTCATCCGATCGTGGAATGCGTACTGACGCACGATGTCGTGGGTGAACATGGTTCCCAGCGCCAGGACCTGGGAATCGAGCGAGTTCATGCAGCTGGAGAAGACGCCGGCGGCCAGCAGGCCGGCCAGGAAGCCGGGCGCGTACAGCGTGATTAGCCTGAGGATCACCGAGTTGGCGGCAGCGGCGGGCAGACCCGGGAAATCGGCCGCGGCGAGCACGCCGAGCAGCACGCTCGGCACCCACACGAAAGCGATGCAGACCGGGTAAAGAGCGATCGTGTACCGGAAGTAGGCCGCCTTCTGCGCGGTGAGCCAGTGGATGAACAGGTGCGGGAACATCCCGGCCGAAAGCGGGATGAACATGTACGACAGCATCTCAAGCCGGCGGATCTTCGCTCCGCGGACGAGAAGCTCCGGCTGCCGCTGCGCCACGCGGGCCAGGGCCGACTCCAGACCTCCCATCCTGCGCAGCACGACGAACAGCGCCAGCGCTCCGAAGACCATGAAGAGGATCGTCTGGAAGGTGTTGACCCAGGCGGTGCCGCGCATCCCGCCGTAGTAGACGTAGACGAACACCACCACGCAGATCACCAGGTTGCCGACCCACTCCGGGACCTGGCCTCCCGTCACCTGGTTCACCGTGATGCCCCCGGCCATCATCCCGATCAGCACGTACGGCACCAGCAGCGAGATCAGCACGATGAACAGCAGCACCCCGAGGAGGTCCGACTCCCACCGGTCGCGGAAGAACTGCACCTGGGTGATGTAGCCGTACCGTTTGCCCAGGGACCAGAGACGCGTCCCCACGAAATAGAAAACCATCGGGATGACGAGCGCCGAGGAGGACGCCATCAGCGCGAAGACACCGATACCCGAGCGATATGCCTCCCCCGACGCGCCCAAAAGAGAGAAGGCCGTCAT
>DASROJ010000067.1:0-3059 GCA_035646975.1 Patescibacteria group bacterium | reverse complement strand
CGTCATGATCATGAAGAGACCCTGCGCGCTCGCGCGGATGTGCGATTCCGATTCGCGGTCCACGAACAGCGCGCCCGAGATGTTGAAAAAGTCGAAAGCCATCCCGTAGATGATCATCGACAGCACCAGCATCCAGAGGCGCGCGCCCGGATCGCCGACCGCGAACAGTCCGAAGCGGAAGACCCAGGCAAAGATGCTGATCAGCATCACCTTCTTAATGCCGAAGCGGAGCAGGAAGAACGGGATCGTCAGGATGAAGAGCGTCTCGGAGATCTGCGAGATCGACAGCAGCAGGTTCGGATGTTCGACGCCGAAAGAGCCCGGATACGTGGTCTTGAAGTCCTCCAGGAACGGAACGCCGAAGGCGTTGGTGATTTGCAGTGCCGCGCCCAGCAGCATCGCGAAGAGGAAGAACACAAGCATCTGCTGGCGCCGGAACAGCACGAAGGCGTCGAGGCCGAGCGCCGAGACCAGCCTGCGCTTACCGTCCGACTTCGCCGGTGGGCACTTCGGCATCGTGAATGCGTAGCAGCCAAGGAAAAGCGCAGCGCCCGCGCTGATGTAGAGCTGCAGCTCGCTCGTGGTCCAGCCCGCTAAATCCACGATCCACATCGCCGCGATGAAGCCGACGGTGCCCCACACCCGGATCGGCGGAAATGCTTGGATGACGTTGCAGCCCCCCTGCTCCAGAACCTTGTAGGACACGGTGTTGTTGAGCCCGATGGTCGGCATGTAGACCAGCGCGTTCAGCAACATGATCAAGTACAGCAGGTCGAAGTCCTTGACCGTGGACGCCCACAGCAGGAGGCCCGCGCCGACCAAGTGGCAGATGCCGTACATGCGCTCCGCGTTGGCCCAGCGGTCGGCGACGATTCCTATGAGCCCGGGCATGAAGAGCGAGCCGACGCCCATCGTCGCGTAGATGCTGCCGACCTGGCTGCCCGAGAAGCCGAGCGTGACGATCATGTAGGCGCCGAGCGAGATCAGCCACGAGCCCCACACGAAGAACTGCATGAAGTTCATCACCGTGAGGCGGAATTGGATGCTCATGGAGCGGCGGAGTCTTGTTTGCGTCGGGTGGCTTCGGGGCGAAATGTACTACACTGCGGGCGATGGCGAAGACGTACCGCCCGTATGTGCCCGAACAGGATCTGCTGTTGCCGCCGAGCCTGCGGGACTGGTTGCCTGAGGGCCATCTCGCCTTCTTTGTGAGTGATTTGGTCGAGCAGTTGGACCTATCGGCGATCCTGCGGGTGTACGAAGACGACGAACGTGGCTACCCGCCGTACCACCCGGTGATGCTGACCAAGGTGCTGGTGTACGGGTACTGCGTCGGCGTGTTCTCGTCGCGCCGGATCCAGCGCCGCCTGGTCGAGGACGTGGCGTTTCGTGTGCTCGCGGCCGGGAACCAGCCGGACTTTCGGACGATCGCGGATTTCCGTAAGCGGCACCTTGCGCCGCTGCAGGGCTTCTTCGAGCAGGTGCTGCGGCTGGCCCGTGAGCTGGGCGCGCCGCGCGTTGGGCGGGTGGCGATTGATGGGAGCAAGATCCAGGCGAACGCGTCGAAGTACAAGGCGATGAGTTACGGCCGCATGCGCGACAAAGGCCGCCAGTTGAGCGACGAGGTGAAGGAGCTGCTGGCGCAGGCCGAGGCCGTCGATGCGGCGGAAGACACCGAGTACGGCGCCGATCACGGCGATGAGCTGCCCGCGGAGTTGCAGCGACGAGAGAGTCGGCTGCAACGGATTCGCGAGGCGAAGCGTGCGCTGGAAGCCCGCTCGAGGGCGGAGGCCGGGGCCGCGGGCCAGCCGACCGAGTCGGCGAAGCCGGATCCGACGGCGCAATACAACTTTACCGATCCGGAGTCGCGGATCATGAAGGGGCCCGACGGCTTCATGCAGGCGTACAACGTGCAGGTGGCGGTGAACGAGCTGCAGCTGATCGTCGGGCAGGCCGTGACCCAGGCGACAAACGACAAACACCAGCTGCTGCCGATGATCACGACCATCGCGCAGCAAGCCGGCGACACGCCGTCCCAGGTGCTCGCCGACGCGGGGTACTGCTCGGACGAGAACCTGGCTGCGATCGCCACTACTGGAATCGACGCGTACATCTCGACGCGCAAGCAGAAACACGGCGAACGCCCGAGGCCCTGTCCGCGTGGGCCCCTGCCGAAGACCGCCACGCGCGTCGAGCGGATGACGCGAAAGCTCCTGACGAACGCGGGCGCCGCGGTCTACGCCAGACGCAAGACGATCGTCGAACCGGTACTGGGACAAATCAAGCAGGCGCGAGGCTTTCGCCAATTCCTGCTGCGCGTCGCGAAGGTCCAGGGCGAATGGGCGCTGGTGTGCACCACGCACAACATCCTCAAACTGTATCGCCTGTGCACGTGATCGGAGACGGTCGAAGGGCCGCCGCGCCGAGGCCACGCATCACCGGCAGCTCCTGCCCGCAGCTCGGGATTGCTCACGGAACGCTCTGTCGACCATGACCGACACGCAGCCGCACGCGGTATGACCGATATTCCGATTACTCGGACTGGCTCCTAGAGTGACTAGAGTGCCCTGGAGTGCGTACACCGGTGGCACGCGCGGCACCCGAAGCACTTCTGGCACCCCGGGCACCCCGGGCACTCCTGGCACCCTTGGCACTCCTGGCACCCTTGGCACTCTTGGCACCCCGGGCACCCGTGGCACCCCTGGCACCCCTGGCACTCTCATTTCATCCTCGCCGGATACGTCTTGCTGAAGCCGTTGCGTGGGTTGGTGATCGTGAAAGCCCCGTCCGGATAGGCCGACACCTTGAGCCAGTAGGCAGGTGTGTGGGCGGCGTTCCCCCTCCCCCGCCCGGCCGCGGGTGTGGTCAGTAATCCGGCGATCGTCGGAGCGTCGTCCACATTCGCGATATACAGCGCCGGACTGTTCTGTTCGAGAAGCGCGTTGTAGGACCAATGCATCTGCCACAGCCCTTCGAGCCCGGCCGACGAAAGGATCGTCTGCAGAGGCTCCGGGGCGGCTCCCTTGCGCGTGCCGTTCTGCACAATCGCCGCTCTAGGC
>DASROJ010000066.1:0-7202 GCA_035646975.1 Patescibacteria group bacterium | reverse complement strand
CTCGACGTCGAGACCGTCGACACGCGCGTCTCCTACGTGCGCAGCGGCACCTTCGTCGGACGACACGGAGAGCTCGAGCGGCTGATCGGCTTCATCGAGGCCACGCACATCGCGGGCGCCGGGGAACCCGGCACGCTGCTGATGCTGTCGGGTGAAAGCGGCATAGGGAAGAGTCGCCTGCTGCGTCAGCTCAAGTACGAGGCGCAGCTGCGCGGCGGCTCCTGCGCCTCGGGGCAGTGCTATGAAGGCTCCGCCGCCGCCTTCCATCCTTTTCTCCAGATCCTGAGGCAGATTCTGCCTGATGGCTCGTCCGACGAATCGCTCCACCGATTGCTGGCGCCGGTTTCCGACGCGGCGGCGGCCGAGGGGGTCTCCGGAGATCCCGAGCGCGAGCTGCGCCGCGTGAGCGATGCCGCCGTGAGCGCCATCGTGGAGGCGGCCGGCTCCAGGCCGCTGATGGTCTGCGTGGAGGACATCCAGTGGGCCGATACCGCGTCATTGAATCTTCTCGAGCATCTCGCGCGCAACATGGCGTCGGCCGGCCCGCTCATGCTGATCGCGACCTACCGCAGCGAGGAAGCCGAGGCCCCGCCGCTTTCCACGGCGCTGCCGCGCCTGCTTCGCTGCGCCGACTGGCAGAAGATGGAGCTGTCCCGTCTGCGCGCGGAGGACGTGGCCGCGATGCTGGCCGGGATGTTCGGTCTTGAATCGGCACCCGCCGATCTCGTGGATCTGATCCTGCGAGAGACCGAGGGAAACCCGTTTTTCGTGCAGGTGGCCGTCGAAGCGTTGATCGAGGAGCAGGAGCTGGCCCGTCCAGGCATCGACTGGCACCACGACGTCACCGCACTGAGCAGCATCCCGTTTCCCCGGTCGGTCAGCGACGCCATCGCGCGCAGGCTCACCCGGCTCGACGCTGTGGAGACGGCCGTGCTCGAAGCGCTCGCGGTGGGAGAAAAACCGGTGGAAGAGCCGCTGCTTCTCGGCGTGCTCGGAGTCCAGGGCGGCTCGAACCCCTTCGCCCGATCCATCGACGGACTGCTGCGGAGGCGGCTGGTGGCCCGCGAAGTGGCGCCATCGGGCGGCATGACGCTTCGAATCGATCACGTCCGGACGCGCGACCATGTCTACGAATCGATGGACTGGGGCCGGCGCCGAGACCTTCATGGCCGATTCGGGCTGGCACTCGAGGCCCTGGGAAGCGCCGGCGTCGAAGATCTCGCGCATCACTTCATCAGCTCGCCGGATGCGGCGCGCGCCCTGGACTACGCCGAGCGGGCCGGGGCGCATGCAATGGCGCTTTGCGCCTCCGAGCGGGCGATCCATTACTTCGAGCGGGCCCTCGAGATGGTGGGCCCTGGCGACGCGCCACGAAGGCTGCGCGTTCAGCTCAACCTTGCCCATGCGCTGCGCCAGGCCCGCCAGAACGCAAAGGCGATCGACGCGTACGACCGGGTGGTGAAGGGGGCCCGAGCTGCCGGGCTGAGACGGCTCGCCTACGAGGGTATCGACGGCGTCATGGACCTGTCCTGGCGCACCGGCCAGCATGAGGAGGCGCAGAGGATTGCAGAAAAAGTCATCCCGGTGCTGCGCGCCGAAGGGGAAAAGGGAATCCTGTCAGGATGTCTCTGCAGTCTGGCGAACAGCGCGGCGACGCGCGGCCGGTTCGAGGAGGCGCGCGATCTGAACCAGCAGGCTCTCGCGCTGCGCCGGGAGATCGAGGATCCGCACGGCACCGCCGCCTGCCTGAACAATCTCGGCCTGCTCGACATGGTGCTCAACCCCACCGATGAAGGACGCGCCCAGCTCGAAGAAGCTCTCGCGCTCAGACGCCGCCTGGGGGATCATCAGCAGGCTGCCGAAGTGCTCGGCAACCTCGGCGTGTGGCACAGGAAGCGGGGCGAGTTCACCGCCGCCGCCGCGCGCATCGAGGAAGCACTGGAGTTCGGGCGCCAGCATCGCGACCGCTGGCTCGTCGGCCAGAGCCAGGCCAACCTGGCCAGCATCTACCTTGCGCAAGCCCGCATGGACCGCGCGCATGCGGCGGCGCGTGAGGCGATCGTCTGCGCCCGCGCGGTGGGTGACGAGCTGCTGGAGTGCGAGGCGCTGGACTACCTGGGAATGGTTGAACGCGAGCTGGGCAGGCCGGTCGAGGCGGAAGCCGCGCACGAGCGCGCCGTAACGCTGGCCCGTCGCGCGGGTCTTGCCATCCAGGAAGCTTATGCACTGGCCTCGCTGGCGCTCGACCGCCCCTCGCAGGATGCCAGGCTCCTGAAAGAGAATCTGCGCAAGGCGGTCAAGATCGCCTCCCCCAGCTCGAGCCCGCGACTGCAGTCGAGATTGCACGAGGCGAGCGGCCGCGCCAGTCTTGCCGGCGGCGAACTCGTTCAGGCCACCCAGAGCGCCAGACTGGCGATCGAGACCGCCACCCCGGGCCGATTCACTCAAAGCATCGCCGCTGGCGAGCTGCTGCTGGGCGACTGCCTGCTGGCCGAAGAGAACGACGCCGGCGTGGACGAAGCCAGCCAGGCCGCGGGCCGGGCCATCGCCGCAGCCGCGCCGGTCGGGTTGCTCGAAGCGATCTGGCAGGGGCACGCGATGATCGCCGAGATCGCACGACGCAAGGGACGGCGTGCCCTGGAGCGCGGCGCCCTGGCAGAGGCCGCCGAAGCGCTGCAGCGCGCCGCGGACTCGATGACCGATGAGCCAATCCGCCTGGCCTACCTCGCCGCGCCCCGCCGCGCGGAGGTCCTGCGACGGGCATCGGCTCTGGCGGTCCGCCGCAAGGCCGAGGCAGGCGACGGCTCACCCGAACGGGCGCTGGCGGCAATCTACGAAATCGCCAGCATCATCAACTCGATGTCGGATCTCGACACGCTGCTGGATCGGGTGCTGGATGTCGGGCTCGGCATCGTCGGGGGTGAGCGCGGGCTGATAACGCTGCTGGATGACACCACGGGTGAACAACGGATCGCCGCCGCGCGCGATCTGGAAGAAGAGACGGTGCGCGACGCCCTGGAATACAGCCGCAGCATCGTGAAGCAGGCCGCCGCCGGGCGCATCATCGTCGCGCTGGACGCCAGCAGCGACGACCGATTCAAGGATTTCAAGAGCGTGGGGCTGTACGCCATCAAGTCGCTGCTCTGCGTGCCGATGAAAAGCCACGACAAGATTATCGGCACCGTTTACGTCGACAGCCGCCGCCAGGGCGCGCCGTTCGACGAGCAGGATCTGCGGTTTCTCGAGGCGTTCGCCAACCTGGCCGCGGGCGCCGTCGGGCAGGCACGACTGCAGGAGCGTCTGGCCAGCGAGAACGTCTACCTGATGCGTGAGGCGGGCGAGCGCAACCGGTACCAGAACATCATCGGCAAGAACGTGAAGATGCAGGCCGTGTACGACTTGATGGAAAAGGTGGCCGCCTCCAACCTGCCCGTGCTGATCAACGGCGAAAGCGGCACCGGCAAGGAGCTGGTGGCGCGCGCGCTCCACTACAGCGGCCCGCGCCGGCATCGCAAGTTCTTTTCCGAGAACGTCGCCGCCATCCCCGACACGCTGCTGGAAAGCGAGATGTTCGGTCACGTGCGCGGCGCGTTCACGGGCGCCGACCGGGACCGGAAAGGGCTTTTCGAGCTGGCTGACGGCGGGACGTTGTTCCTCGACGAGATCGGGGACATGTCCGTGCCGATGCAGAGCAAGCTGCTGCGCGCGCTGCAGGAGGGGGAGATCCGGCCTGTCGGTGGAAAGGAATCGCGTCGCGTCGACGTGCGGATCATCACCGCCACCAACAAGGATCTCGACCGCATGATGAAGGAGGGAAGGTTCCGAGAGGACCTGTACTACCGGATCAACGTCGTGAAGATTCCGCTTCCGTCGCTGCGCGAGCGCAAGGAGGACATCCCGCTGCTCGTGGACCATTTCCTTCAGAAGATCACCCGGGAGGCGGGCAAGCCGCCGCTCCGGATGGAAATGGGGGCGCTGCAGCTGCTGCTGCGATACTCCTGGCCCGGCAATATCCGCGAGTTGGAAAACGAAGTGGCCCGCCTCGCGGTGCTCTGTCCTGGTGATGTCATCACGCAGCGCGACCTGATGGAAAGCGGCGAGCTCTTCGACAAGATCACCAGCCTGGAGGAAAAGGACAGCTTCACACCGCTCGAGGAGATGGAGCGCCGCCAGATCGTCAAGGCGCTGATGGAGGCGGCGGGCAACCGCGGCCGGGCAGCCGAGCTGCTGGGCATCAGCAGGGCGACCATCTTCAGGAAACTCCGCAAGTTCAACATCTCACATTAAGATGTGGGAGACCCGCCCGATGGATCCATTTATGCCTTTGAACACGGTAGCTTACCTGATGGTCCCATCGGAGCTTGTCTCAATTCGAGACTGGGGTGATCACCCGAGTGCACCCCGACAGACGATGAACGCGCCTCGCAAGTCACAGCATTAGAAAGAGTTGTTACTCCAACGCCCCGCAAATCCCCCGTATGGCACGTCCCATGCTCTATGGAGTGCCGCAGGCAACAGACCGCAATCAAACTTAGGCGCTCAACGGGGGACGACATGAAAAAGACAATGATTCTGGCGGTGGTGGCAATGGTGGCGATGCTGGCTGTTTCTCAGCCGGCGATGGCAGGCGTGGGTGGATGCAGGCCGGGCGTGGGTGGCTGCTGGTTGCTCACAGTGAACCAGGCTCCGACGACCCCCTCGATCCTCGACAGCCTCAGCGGCGCGATTCCCTACCATGTGCTGGCCGCGGCCAAGGCTCTTCTGCATGGCTCGAAGGATAACGGCGGGCTGAAGCAGTCCGGCGGCACGACGACGCAGGGCGTGGGTGGTTGCAGGCCCGGCGTGGGTGGCTGCATCCTTTAGTCGCAGTCCAGAAAACAGTCGATCAAAGGGCGCTCTTCGGAGCGCCCTTTTTTTATGAGTGCAACCTCGCGGGTGTCCAGCGCGTAAGGAAAGTCCATGACACCGGCCGCCTGGCTTTCCTGCTGGCTCCTGCTGGGGACCCCCGAGGCTGCGGCTGCGCCGTCGCCGGCCACGCCGTCGCCATCCGCTGCACATGAGCTGGTCGTCCTGGTTCATGGAATGGGGCGGACCCGCCGTTCGATGCTGCCGGTTCAACGGGCGCTCGAGCAGGCAGGGTATGAAGTGCTCAACCACGGCTACCCGAGCCGCCGGGCCACCGTGGCCGAATCGGGTCAGGCGCTGGCCGAGCGGATCGCGGCCGTCGAGCGACGCCCGGATATCGCAAGGGTCCACATGGTCGGCCACAGCCTGGGCAATATCGTGATCCGATGGGTGATCGCCTATCAGCGACCATCCAAGCTGGGACGCATCGTGATGCTGGCGCCGCCGAACCAGGGGGCGCACCTGGCCGACGAGTTCGCCCCGTGGCTGTCATGGCTTTCGCGTCCCCGGCCCGAGCTGACTACCAGGCCGGGCAGCGCGGCCCGCGCGATACCCACGCCGGACGATGTCGAGATCGGCGTCATTGCCGGCTCGTACGACTACACGGTGCGGCCACCCGAAACATGTCTTGCGGGACAACGGGATCACATCCTCGTGCCGTCTGGTCACACGTTCATCATGCGCAAGCGCCAGGTCCAGCGGCTCACGAAGCGATTCATCCGGCGCGGTGCCTTCGCGGAGGAAGCGCAAGCGTCGCGGCCATGTCCGTGTCCGTGACGCGGCCAGCAGACGTGGCACCTCGCACCGCGAGTCAGACCCGGCCGAAGTTTCTCGGGATGCTGAAGCGGTCCATGCGGCGGTAGAGCTTGGGGCGATTCCACCCGATCGCCCGTGCCGCCTTTGACTTGTCGCCGCGGAACCGGATGAGCGCCTTTTCTATCATCACCATTTCCTGCGGCTTGGCCGCCTCATCGGGGTAGGGGCCCGAACGCTCCGCCAGGGCGAAGTCGATCACCCCGTCGGGCAGCGCGTCCACGCCGATGACATCGCCGGCCGCCATCACCGCCGCCCGCTCGATGACGTTCTGCAGCTCCCGCACGTTGCCGGGCCACGGATAGCGCGTCAGCATCTCGAGCGCCTCTTTCGAGATGCCCCGCGGCGCCGAAACCCGCAGACGCGACAGGAAGTGCTCCACCAGCGGGGCGATGTCGTCTCTTCGCTCCCTCAGCGGCGTGAGCCGGATCCCCACCACGTTGAGCCGGTAGTACAGGTCGCCGCGAAACTCCGCGGCCTCCACCAGCGCCTTCAGGTCCCTGTTGGTGGCCGAGATGATCCGCAGGTCGGTGCGGATGATGTCCCGGCCTCCCAGCGGACGGAACTCCCCTTCCTGCAGCACCCGCAGCAGCTTGGCCTGGATGCGGGCCGACATGTCGCCCACCTCGTCGAGAAACAGCGTGCCACCGTCGGCCAGCGCGAACAGCCCCCGGCGGTCCCGCTCCGCCCCGGTGAAAGCGCCTCTCACATGTCCGAACAGCTCGCTCTCGATCAGCGTCTCGGACAGCGCCGCGCAGTTTTCACCCAGGAACACGCCGTCGGCGCGCGAGCTGGTCATGTGTATGGCCCGGGCCACCAGCTCCTTGCCCGTGCCGCTTTCACCTTCGATGAGGACGTTGGCGTGGGACGCCGCCACCTTCGCGATGGTGCGGGTGAGTTTGACGATGGCGGCGCTGCGGCCGATGATGCCGGCCGACAATGGGTCGTGTGCGGGGCTCATGTCGATGGCGCACCTCCTGCGGGTCTGCTGCGTGTGTGTGACGCCCCCGATGCCGCCCCCTGGCTCAGCTGCTACAGCCCCCACGAAGCGCAATGTGCATGCCACGGGATGGGGCAGCCCTGGTGTGGTGCGGCATTGTCGGGCCGGCGGCGCAAGAGCCTCGCAATGAGGAGGATGAGCGCCGCTCAAGACATCGCGGTGAGGTGACGCGGCGTGTAACGGGAGGTGTAAGAGGTGTAACAGGGCACGCGAGGATGTGTACGGAGCGGAGTCATCTCTCGCTGCACGACCCCGCGCCACCCCGGCCGCAGCCTGATCAGCTGGGATCGATTCAGGTCGAGGCACACACTCAACCCGTACCAGATCTCGTGTGCGCCAATTCGGGGGAAGACCATAAAGCGCCGCATCAGCGCGCTTCGTGATACCCTCGGGCTCGTCTCGACGGGACAAGCCTCCTTCCTCTGGCCCGCCGAGCCAACATATCTTGTCACCAGGGAACTCGTCACGTGAGGCACTCGATGGC
>DASROJ010000065.1:0-2551 GCA_035646975.1 Patescibacteria group bacterium | reverse complement strand
GCGCATGCTTTTCGCGCGGATGGATCCGATCCGGTTCAAGCCTCGCTGGCTGGCCTGGATCACCAACCAGGTTGCCGTGGGCACCTATTACCCCGAAGAAAAGCATCCGATCAGCCGGATTCTCTTCCGTGTCTACGAGCCCCCCTGCCGGCTCGTCCTGAAATATCCCAGGACCACGATCTTCGCGGCGATGGTGCTGATGGCGACCACCGTGCCCGTCTACATGACGCTCGGCTCCGAGTTCATGCCGCCGCTGTACGAAGGCACACTTCTCTACATGCCCACCACGCTGCCCGGTCTGTCCGTCACGGAGGCGTCACGGCTTCTGCAATCGATGGACCGCCAGATCAAGGAGGTCCCTGAAGTCGAGCGGGTGTTCGGCAAGGCCGGCCGCGCGAGCTCCTCGACCGACCCGGCTCCATTCTCGATGATCGAGACCACGATCCTGCTCAAGCCGGAGACGGAGTGGCGGCGCATCCCCCGCTTCTTCGCCGATTGGCCCGACTGGATCCAGGCGCCATTGAGGCACGTCTGGTCCGACAGGATCGCCAAGGAGGACCTGATCGCCCAGCTCGATCAGAAGCTGCGATTCCCCGGCGTGTCGAACGCCTGGACGATGCCGATCAAGGCGCGGATCGACATGCTCACGACGGGCGTGCGGACACCGGTCGGGATAAAGATCTTCGGCGGCGACCTGGAGGTGATCGAGCGCATCGGCTCGGAGATAGAGGCGGTCATCAAGGATGTCCCCGGCACGCGCAGCATCTACGCGGAACGGACGGCCGGCGGCTATTTCGTGGATTTCGATCTGCGGCGCGACCAGCTCGCGCGCTACGGTCTGAGTGTCGCCGAGGCGCAGATGGTCATCCAGTCCGCCATCGGTGGCGAGGTGATCACGCGCACCATCGAGGGGCGTGAGCGTTACACCGTCAACGTACGGTACGCCCGCGAGGATCGAGACACCCTCGACCGGCTCGAGCGGGTGCTGGTGCCCACGATGTCGGGCGCCCAGATTCCGCTCGCCCAGCTCGCCGAGATCAGGCTGGTGACCGGTCCTGCCATGATCCGCGACGAGAATGCGATGCTCGCCGGCTACGTCTACGTCGACCTCGCGGGCAGGGACGTGGGTGGCTACGTCGAGGAGGCCAGAAAGCTCGTCGCGACCAAGGTCGCCCTTCCCGCCGGCTACTCGCTCCAGTGGAGCGGCCAGTACGAGAACATGATTCGCGTGCGAGAGCGGCTCAAACTGGTCGTGCCCATCACCATCTTCCTGATTTTCGTGCTGCTCTACATGAACACCCGGTCAGCCGCCAAGGCAGGCATCGTCATGCTGGCGGTGCCCTTCTCCCTCATCGGTGCGGTCTGGCTGCTGTATTTTCTCGGCTACAATGTGTCGATCGCGGTGTGGGTCGGCATGATCGCGCTGATGGGTCTGGATGCCGAGACGGGCGTGTTCATGCTTCTGTTTCTCGACCTGTCCTACCATGACGCCGTCCGGCAGGGAAGGATGCGCACCAGAACAGACCTGCAGGAGGCGATCGTTCACGGAGCCGTCAAGCGTATTCGGCCCAAGATGATGACGGTCTGCGCCGCCATGATGGGCCTGATGCCGATCATGTGGTCGCTGGGCACGGGCGCCGACATGATGAAGCGGGTCGCCGCCCCCATGATCGGCGGCCTCGTCACCAGCTTCGTTCTCGAGCTGCTGGTCTATCCGCCGATCTACGAATACTGGAAATGGAATTTCGAGATGAAGCGAGGCGCCGTCGATCCACACGACACAGGGAGATCGGCATGAACCTGCCCAACCTTCACCCCGCAGTGGTTCACTTTCCGATCGCGTTGTGGCTCGCCGCCGTCCTGTTCGATGTCGCCTGTCTGATGATCAGACGGCACCGATGGATCGACCTCACCGCGACCTCGCTCTACGCGATGGGCGCCCTCGGCGCCGGGGCCGCCTACCTCGCGGGCGAATGGGCCGAGGACTCCTTGATCGATCTGCCCGCGTCGCTGGAAACGCTCGTGGAGGATCACTCCGACTGGGCCTGGTGGACGCTGATCGTCTTTGCCGTCGTGGCGGCGCTGCGCCTGGTGATCCTCCGGGTCGATCGCGGCGTCGGCCATCGCCTCACGGGAGTCAGGTGGCTCGTCCTGCTGGCGGCGCTGGGAGGAACCTGGGCATTGGTCGAAACCGCCGACCGTGGCGGCGCGCTGGTGTATCGGCATGGTGTGGCCGTCACTCCGGCCAACGCCGGCGCAGACGCCGCCAGGGCTCCGGCGTCCACCGCGATGTCCGCGCCTTCCGCCCCTTCAGCGCAAGTGCCCGCGCCTTCGGCCCCCCCTGCGCAAGTGCCCGCGCGTCCCGCCGCGCCTGCTTCGCCCGTTATCAGGGGAGCCGATGGCACGCTGGTCTGGATGCCGGGCCCCGACGATTCAGCGCAGCTGGGCGCCATCCTCACCAACGCGGTGGGATCCGACCCGGCCGTCGTCACCGCCGAGACCATTCCACCGTCGTCCGGCGCGCCGGCCGGTCCGGGGATCAACCTGCGGG
>DASROJ010000064.1:0-13615 GCA_035646975.1 Patescibacteria group bacterium | reverse complement strand
GTGATCGACGATCCATTGCAGGACGTTGAGGGCCGCCTGCTCGGGGGTGGCTCCGCGCCTGAGCTGCTCGACGACCGCATGGCTGCCGTTGGAAAGAATCACCGCTTCGCCGCGCCCGGTGGACCCGCAGGAGCCGAAATCGTTGTCGACGTAAAGCCCGCAGCCGATGAGCGGCGAGTCGCCCACCCGGCCGGGCATTTTCCAGGCGAGCCCGGACGTCGAGGTGGTTGCCGAAAGATTGCCGTTGAGGTCGATAGCGCTGCAGTGGATGGTGCCCGAGGTGCGAAGGTAATCCTTCACTTCCTGAGACCACTCGGACTCGGGCGGAGCGATCCAGTCATCCTTGTCCGAGAGAGTCTGCTTCCAGTGCAGCCAGATGCGGCGGGACCTCTCGGTGAGCAGGTTCTCCTCGGTGAACCCCTGCGCGCGCGCGAACGCCAGCGCCCCCTCTCCGACGAGCAGCACGTGATCGGTCTGCTCCATGACCAGCCGGGCCACGCGTGAAGGGGTCTTGATCTTCTGGAGGGCCGCGACGGCTCCCGCCATTCCAGAAGGACCATGCATCACGGAGGCGTCCAGCTCCACCACACCGTTCTCGTTGGGCAGGCCGCCGTAGCCGACGGTGATATCGTCGGGGTCCTCCTCCACCAGGTTCACACCCGCGATGACGGCGTCCAGCGCATCCCCGCCCTTGCGGAGGATTTCCATGGCCGCGTCGGTCACGTTTTTCTTGTCCTTGCTGACGATCACGATCGGTTTGATGTCACCACGAGCCTGCGCTTTTCCGGCCGAGGGATTCTCCGCGGCGGCCAGCGGCAGGCCTGCGGTGGAGGCGGCCAGCGCGCCGGCGCCGAGCCCTGCGTTTCTCAGAAACGATCTGCGCTTCATCGACGGTTTTCTCCGCAACGGAAACAGAAGTGGTCATTCTACCCGGGATGCCCGGGGATGCACAGGTCTATAATCCCGGTGCGACCCACCTGCGCGCGATGCGTCACGAGGAGGTTGTGCTGGACCAGCAGAAGCCGTTCGTGCGTCTGTGCCTGATCGGTTTCGCGGTGCACCTTTCCTATGCGCTCTCACGCTTCCCGGTCATCCCGCTCTACGCGCAGAGCCTGGGTCTGAGCAAGCAGATGATCGGGCTGGTGGTGGCGGCTTCGACGCTGACCGGTGTGGCGCTCAAGCTCCCGATGGGGCGCCTGAGCGACATGGCGGGTCGGCGACCGCTCCTCATCCTGTCGGCCTGCGCGTTTGCGTTTCCGCCGTTTCTCTATCCGATTGCCACCGCCGGGCTTTCTCTGCTGGCTGTCCGGTTGCTCCATGGATTGTCGACGGCAACGTTCGGACCGGTCTCCTCCGCGATCGTCTCGGACATCGCCGAGCCGTCGCGGCGGGGCGAGCGCCTCTCGACCTTCTCGTCCGCGACACTGGTGGGCAAGAGTCTCGGGCCGCTCATCGGGGGCTACCTGATCGTCGGTGCGGACTTCCACTGGCCGTTTCTCGCAAGCGGAGCGGCAGGCCTCGCGGCGCTCGCCCTGGCGGCGACCTGGAAGCACGAATCGTACGCCCGGGCCGCCGGGGCGAAGGAGGATCTCGCGGAGTTCGTCCGGGGGATCCGGGAAGTCGCGCGCCACTTCGGCATCATGGCCACCAGCGTCGTGGAGGGGGTGCAGTTCCTCGCCACCGGGGCGCTCGACGCCTTTCTTCCGATTTACGCGGTCGAGACGCTGCAGCTGCCGGGTGGCCGGATCGGCTGGCTGTTCGCCGCGCAGATCGTCACCACGTTGGTCGCCAAGCCGATCATGGGCAGGTTTTCGGACAGGCTGGGGCGGCGCGCTCAAATCGTGGCGGGTCTGATCGTGGCGGCGGTGGCCCTGGGACTGGTGGGAAGCCGCTCGAGCTTCGCGCAGCTGCTGATCGTGTCGGCGCTCTATGGTCTTGGCGTGGCCATCACCACATCATCCACTGCCGCCCTGGTGACCGATCTGTCGAGAAAGGAGCGGTATGGCGCGTCTCACGGCGCGTTCGGCACGATCATGGATGTCGGGCACGCATCGGGCCCGATCGTGGCCGGCCAGCTGGCCGGCGCGCTGGGGGTCGGCGCCGCGCTGAGCGGCATCGCCGCGGCGCTCGGGCTCGCGGCCATCGTGTTCGCGGCCCTGCCCCGCTTCAGGGATTGAGGATCTGGCGCTTGATGCGCCTTTCGAGGATACCGTAGGTGGCCTCGACCCAATCCCGGATCTTCTGCTCGGCCTCCTCCCTGGTGGCGCCGGTCATCGTGTTGTCCGGGTTTGCCAGGTCGAAGATCATTTCATCGGTTTCGTCGGGGTCGGGAGCCATGTACGCGGGGAAGAACCCCGAGATCCATCCGTCCCCATCTTCCTTGCTCGCGATGAAATAGGTGGTCGAGCCGAGACCTTTCTTTTCCACGACGTACTCGACGTACTTCGACACCTTTGGAATCCTCCCGTGCTGCCGTCTTCACCAGTGCCTGCGATGCGCGTGAGTATACCACGCGCCTTGCGCCACCCGTCGCCTTCAGTTAACATCGCCGCCGGTGATTCCCGTCGGCAGTTCCAGCGCAAAAAAGATCGCCCTGGTCGCCGCAATCGGCCTCGGCGTTGCCGGTCTGGCTTTGTGGAGCGCGGCCCACAGGCCATCGCCGAGCAGCGGCACAGCCCTCGACCAGCCTTCAGGCACCCTTCCGAAGACAGCCGAATCGCGCGCCGATGCCTCCACCGGCGCGGCCGAGGGGGCCGCCGGGTCCGGCCTGGTTCGAGCCAACCCGCGCGACCGCGACATGACCTCCTCGGCCGTCGCGTTCCAGGTGTACGAGGAGGGGCTGGGCCTGCTGGACCGTCTGCCGGTGCAGGCCGCGGCCCGCTTCCGCAAGTCGGTCCTTCTCGACCCGGCCTTCGCACCCGGGCACTATCGTCTCGCGATGACCGACGTGATCGTGTCGCGGCAGGACGAGGCCAGGAGCGCCATCCAGGCAGCGGCGCTCAACCAGGAACGCCTGCCCGAGCCGTACCGGACCTCGATGCCGGTGCTCGCGCAGTTCATCGACGGCGCTTTCGATCTCGTGATGGCCTCGCTGAAAGAAGCGCTTGCGCGGCAACCGGCCGACGCCGATCTGCATTACATGGCAGGCACCGTCTCCGCGCGCGTGTGCGACTACTTCGACCCGAACAGCGTCATCGAGCATTACGAGAAGGTGCTCGGCGCGCAGCCCGACTATCCGGGTGTGCGCACGGCGCTGATGGAAGCCTATGAGATGAAGGGGATGCACGACTGGCGGCTGAGTCGCGCCCAGGAGAACCAGGCGCGTCATCCCGAGTCCATCGAAGCGATCGCTGAAACCGGTCGCGCGCGAATCGCTCGTGGCGAATACGGCGACGCCATGGAAGCCGCCGACGAAGTGGTCCGCCGGGGGGAGGATGTGTTCGCGCACGGGCTGGCGCCGGTCTTCATCCTCACCGGTCATCACCAGCAGCTCGCCTCGATGTACGACCCGGAGATGGAGCGAACAAACACCGCGCCAGTCAACGTGCTGACCCACCTGTATGCCGGTCTCAACGATGTCTGGTCGGGGCGGTTCTCGAAGGCGATCGAGCACTTCGAGCGCGGCCCCGAGTTCCTGCCGGCCCCATGGGAGAAGAGCGCGCGGGCGAGGTTTCTGCTGCTGCTCGGACGCACGCAATCGCTGCTCGGCAGGACGCGCGAGGCCAACGCGGCGTTCGAGACAGCCGAAACGATCGCCGGCCCGCAGCCGGTGCTCGAATACTCCCTGGGACGGAATCTGCTCAAATCCGGCAACCGCGCCGACGCGGAGCGGGTGGTCCACCGGCTCTCACAGGAATCCCGTCCATCCCAGCCCGGTTGGACGGAGCCATGGCGCAGCCTGATGATGGGCGAGATCTCCCTGGCCGCAGGAGATGCGGCGCGCGCCCTGGACGCCTTCCGCGAAGCGTGGCAGTTCGAAGAGCCGCTGGCCCTGGACTGCATCGCGGGTCACACCGAGGCCTACTTCCTGGACGCGCTGGGCAGAGGGTACCTGGCGGCCGGCAGGCCGGCCGAGGCCCTGCAATCGTACGAGCGGATCCGCGCGCTGGGCGTCAAGGGGATCTACCAGCCGGAGATCGCGGTGCTCGCGCAGTACTACTCCGGCCGCGCCCTCGAGGCGTTGGGCAAGGAAGACGAAGCCGAGGCGCGATACCGCCAGTTCCTCGATCTGTGGGGAGCCGCTGAGGATGCGCCGCCGGAAGTCGGCGACGCGAAGAGCAGGCTGCGGCCCAAACCGGCCTCGTGAGCGGGTCGACCGTCGAATCCGGGATGTGTCCTTGCCGGTTCGGGGAATGGCTCCCCGGCTACAGGCGGATCTACCAGTAACTGCCGCTCGCCGCGATTTCCGCCGCGATCTCGTGCAGGATGCTCCGGTCGTATTCGATCGAAGGGCTGTCGGGGGGAATGACCGCGAGAGGATCCGCGGGGGCCCCGCGCAGGAGGATCGAACGATTGTATGCCCACACCATCAGACCGGGCAGGTTGACGACATCCTCCAGGTTGTATCGCATCAGCGCCGGCAGCGCGCGTCGATCGCCGGCCTCGTGACGCTGCCACAGGGCCACCGCGAACGCCCCGTCGACGCCGGACAGGTCGCCGCGGTCCACGCCGATTTCACGCTCAATCTTCTTGAGCCCTCCCCGCAGGCCCACGGCTCGCAGGACATGCCGAAGATCGATATGCGCCGGCGGCAGCCTGACCGCGGGGAATTGACGCCTGATGAGTGGAACATCGAATGACTTGCCATTGAAGGTGATGAGCAGCGCCGCCCCTTCCAGCGCCTCTTCGAACTGATCGAGGTCGACTCCGGCTGCGAACGCCCTTGACGTGACGCCGTCTGAAACGCCGATGACGGTGATCCGATCCTCCCGCCAGTCCAGGCCCGCGGTCTCGATGTCGAGGTAGCGGGTCGAGCCGCGGAACTCGCCGTACATCCGCCAGGCCTCCCGCGACGGCAGGACCCGCTGGAAGTGGCCCGCATCCCCGCGGGCCAGCGCCGTCATTGAGCTGGTGAGCGCGGCGTCGATCCTGCCTCTCACCGTGGGTCCGATTCCCGGGATCTCCCCCTGGGCCCGGAACCGGTCCCAGTCGGTGATCCCGGATTCCCAAAGCCACCGTTCGGTCCGGTCGCCGACCCCGGGGGAGTGAATGAATGTGGATCGGAGCATGCCGGGAGGATACCCGATCCTGGACACCGGCCCTCAGGGGGCCATGTGATATACTCCCGGCCGTTCAGATACAGTGACGGTCAATGCGATCACGATTCACAATTTCCTGGGGGCGAAGCCTGTGGCTCGCGAAGCAGCAGTAGTCTACAAAGGCGCCAAGACCTGGGCAGAGCGGTATCCGACCATACAGCAGGAGACCGCGGGCGAGCTGCGTGAGCTGATGGCGTCCGCCGAGCCGAAAATCAGGAACCTCCATCAGCAGACGCTCGGAGTCCGGTTGAAGTATCGCGACAATGTCGTGTCGGTTCTTCCCGACGAGTCGTCGGACGTCTACTTCGTGGACGGCGAAGCCTACAACGAGAACTGCCACTTCAGTGTCTCGGCGAAACATCATGCGCTGGAGGTCTCGCTGGTCATCCCGAATCATGCCAAGAACCGGCAGTGGGAGCGATTCAACAACCTCGCGCGGGATAAAGAGAAGTTCCTGGAGATTCTGCGCGGCATCCGCACGGAGCTGCCCGAGCTCTGGGCGCACATGCGGCACCGCCACGACATGGGTGGCCAGAAGGTCGTGGACGACGGGGAGGGGTACTACAAGGTCGACACGATTTTTGGTTTCGACGTCCCCGAAGCCGAGAACAGATATTTCAAGACGGCGTCCTCATGGTACGTGCTGATGAAGGAGCTTGTCAGCGAAAGGCTGAACCACCGGTTCAACCTGGAGCTGCGTTTCTTCGCTCCTTATTACACGGAGCCAGAGGATCCTCGCCGGCAGTACCGAGAGAAGATCCAGCCATACCAGGCGACACCCGATCAGCCCCGGTTCACCGAAGAGCTGGTGAGGGCGGTGGGCGCCTTCACGCCGCTCTACACCTACCTCCTGGGCTGAGCGGCACCCTGCTGGACGTCATCTTGAGCCCTTGACCGTCCGGGGATCTGCCCGTATATGAAGAAGCACGCCGTGCGCCCTTCTGCATCCGGGGGCGGCAGAGGCTAATCCCTGGAAACGCTGGTGCAGCCGAATACCGGGTACGTTGTCGTCTCGTGGCGCGAAATACTGAATCCTGTTGATTCCGTTGTTCCGATCCGGATAGGGCAGGGATGAATCCTCGACAAATTGCCGAACCGATCGCAAGGGTGCTGGCCGGCGCCCTTCTGGCGCTCACCTTCTCATCCATCAGCCCGGCCCTCGCGATGGAAGCGCTGTCGATCAATCCCGCCTGGGTGCCAAAGAACACACCGGCGATCAGCGCCACCGCGACAATTCGGGGTATCGGGTTCGCTCCGGCAAGCACGGTCGCATTCGACGGCGTCGCCGCCACCGTGGTTTTCGTGGATTCGCGAACGCTCACGGTCCAGGTGCCGACCTCGACGGTGGGAAAAATCGCGCGCGTGGTGGTCACCAATCCGGGCGGCGCCACGGACGATCTCTATCCTTTCATCTTCACCGACAAGAACATCTACGTTTCGGCCACGGGCAGCGACGCTAACAACGGCACCGGGCCGGCGACACCCAAGAGAACCGTCGCGGGGGCCCTGGGAGTGTCGGCGGCGGTCACCAACCTGATACTGGTGACGGAGGGACGTTACGGCGACAACACGCTCGGCATCCCAAGCGGGTACGTTCTGGCGGGTGGATACGATCCGACATTCACGACCCGCGACCCCGACGCGCGCGTCTCGGTCATCGACTCGAACCAGTTCGGGTTCAACGCGCGCAGCTTCGGACTGGATGCCAAGGTGGTCATCGACGGCCTGACCTTCATGGACGGGCTGCGCGAAGGGATCGGCGGCGCGGGCATCGAGTTCGTGGGCGATCAGGTGGTGCTGAGCAACAGCGTCATCGTCGGCAACAACGCCTCATCGCTGGGTGGCGCCCTCTACATCAACTTCTCCACCGCCTATGGCGGGCGCGCCCAGATCTCGAACAATGTCCTGATCGGCAATCGGAGCTACGGCGGCCCGGGCGGCGGCATCGCGATCTATCCCAATTACACGCTCGGCAACAGCCTCGAGGTCGCCATCAGCGACAACGTCATCGCCGGCAACAGGTCGTACCTGTCGCGAGGCGGCGGAATCTCGGTCAATACGAACTCCTTCTATGGATACAATCAGCTCAACCTGAAGATCGTCGGCAATACCATCGTCGGCAACAGCTCGAAGGCGGGCGCCGGCGTCGATCTGAATCTTTCGACCCACACCGATGCGGTCACTCTTCTCGCGAACAACAATGTGATCGCGTTCAATAAGACCACCGGAGAGAACGCCGGATTCAACGTCGCCGGACTGGGAATGCTCGATGGCACGCTGACCGGCAGCACGCTGGCGAGCAACACCGCGAGTGCCGGTGTCGGGGCCGGGTTCACCATTGGACCGAGCGTCAGTGTCAGCCCGACCTTCGCGGCCAAGGACCTGATCATCTGGGGGAATCAGACCGACGACCACTCCGGGCAGATGCCCCTGCAATTCTCCGATATCGGAGGCGGGGGAGTGCCGGGAACCGGCAACGTCTCCATCGATCCGCAATTCCGCCGGGGATTGCGCGGCCGCTTCTACCTCACCCAGAATGACCCGAACAACGTCAGCAGCCCCGTGCTGGACAGCGGCAGCGACACTGCGGCGGCCACGGGCGCCGATGCGCTGACCACCTCGATCGACGGAACGTTCGACGCCGGCCTCGTCGACATGGGGGCGCACTTCGCTCCGGCACCTGCCGATTCCGGGCTGCCGATCGCGCTTTCGAGGCTGGATCCGTCTTCGGGAGATACCTTCGGCACGGACTGGGTGCTGGTGCGAGGCAGCGGGTTCGACCCGGGAGCCCGCGTGAACTTCGGCTCGAGCGAGGCCAACGAGACGGTCTACATCTCGTCGCAGAAGATACTGGCGCGACCCGCTTCTCATTCCGCGGGCACGGTCGATGTGACCGTCACGAATCCCGATGCGACGTCCGATGCGATTGTCGGCGCCTACCGCTACATGGACAACTACCCGCCGGTCTGGACGACGACGGTGGGTCTGCAGGCGGCGGCCAGTCCGCTCGACTGCGTCCGAAGCGTCGTGCTGGACTGGAACGAAGCCACGGATCTGACGCCCCCCGTGGATTACGACATCTACCGGTTCGACTGCACTGCCGCCCCCGCGGGACAGTCGCCGCCCTGCACCAACTGGTTTGATTTTCTGCCCGGCGCATCCAACAAGGTCGCCACCACTTCCCAGCTTTCCTGGATCGACACGAATTTCTCGGCATCGGGCTCGGACCTGAAGTTCATGTATATCGTCCGGGCCAGCGACTCCGTCAATCCCGTCAATCGAGAGTTCAATTACGCCAAGCGTGTCGCGCTTGCCACCAAGAACGTCAGCGACACCACGCCACCCGGGGCGGTCGGAGACTCCCTTGATCTCCCCGGCGGAAATGTCATGAATTGGGCCTTCGCGCGCGGGGCCTTGTCGTACAAGGTCTATCGACAGGGGAATGCATCGTCTTACAGCAATCCACCGGCGCTCACCGCCCTGATCACCCTCAATGCCGCCAACAATGATCTTGACGGGGACGGCCAGGTCGACACAGCATACACGGACAATGCGATTCCAGTGGCCGGGCAGACCTTCTTCTACAAGATCACGGCCGCGGATCCGTGCGGCGTCGAGACCAAGAACGAACTTCTCCCCTGATGTTGGCTGACTCCCTCCGGGGATGGCTTCTGCTTCTGGCGGTAGCCTCCGCTCCGGGTGCAACCCTACCCGGTCACCTCGACTTCGACGCACCCGGCATGCCCGAGTTCCTGGCCGGCTGCGGAGGCGCGCTCGACGACTGGGAGGCCGTTCGCGGGCTGGACGACCCGCGCGATGGGTCGATCAGATCCCTGGGGGTGGCCACCGACAGCTGTCTGCGCATCGCCGGAAGCAGCCTGCGCGATGGGGTCGTCTCGGCCCGCATCGTCCCCGAGGAGGGCCCGGCCGGCTTCGCCGTGCGCTATCGCGGTCCGGGCGACTACCTCGAAATCACGGTCGACCTGGGGGCAGGCGTGGCCGTCGCGAGACAGCATTCGGACGGACAGCGCCAGTCTCTCGGCACGACCCGGTTCACCCCGGCGTCGCCGGGGCCGCACGCGGTCATGGCGGTGTTCGCGGGAACCCACGTGGCGGTGTTCGTGGATGGCGCGTCTGTCTATTACGCGGGCGGGACCGCGGAAAACAGGGGAGACGTCGGCCTGCTCGCCATCCACGACACCCTGGCCGAGTTCGATGACCTCGACTGGTCCGACCTGGAGACACCGGATTCGCCGCTGCTTGATCCGGTGTCGCCGGCCCCGATGAGGGTGGGCGGGCCGATCGATCTCACGCTGAAGTGCCAGACCCTTCGCGCGGATCAGTCCTCCGCATTGTCCTGCTCGTTCGAAGTCGAGCGCGGCAGTCTTCCGGGCGGGCTCGAGCTTCGCCGCAATGGCCACATCATCGGGACACCCGGCGGTCCCGGTGACTACGCCGCCGTGGTGAGGGTGAGTCTGCCGGATGGCCGCTCGGCAATCCGCCCGCTCCAGCTGCGAGTGCGCGCCATCCGGTGGCCGAGATTTCCGTTCGATGCGCGGACACGAGACGAGCGTCAGCTCGCGGTGACCTACACGCCTGACGACATCGGGCCGGCGGTGACGCTCGAGTCACTTGGATGGCCGGACAAGCTGCTCTTCAGGTTGCACAAGGACCACCCGGCGTTGAAGGTCGGCCTGATGGCCTGTCCGGCCAATCGTTACTTTGCCGGACAGAGGCTGGTCGCAGGCTCGCCGGCAGCCGCGGTCTGGCGGCGGCTCGCCACCGATCCCGCTTTCGGCTGGGTCGAGCTGGGGGGGCACGGCTACACGCACTCTCCCGACGGTGACGCCAACCTCGACCACCACGAATTCTCGGTCACCGAGACCGGGTGCAACGTGGACCACGCGAAGCTGTCGGAGGAAGCGTATTGCCGGCGGCACCTGGGACTGGCACGCGAGGCCTTCCGTTCGATCGGTATTCCGGACGACAAGACCATCGTCATGCGGTTTCCAGGAATGGCGGACTCCCCGCAGGCATTGAAGGCCGCGGCCGGGGCAGGTTTCGAGGCGATATTCGGCAGCAGGCACGGGGACGAGGCAGGGCGGGAGTGGTGGGTGCCATACCCGGGAGGGGAGATCCTCGAGATCGAGAACACCAACCTGAGCCGATGCTTCAGCCGATCGAAATCGCTCGAAGCCGATCTCGCCCGGGGAAGCCTCGAGCCCGGGCACCTGCGGTCCGACCCACGGTTCCTGGCCGAGGTCCAGCGGGGGCGCGACGAGGTCGACCAGATCGTGGCGCAAGGCGGCATCATGAACCTGTTCGACCATTGGTGGGAAACCTTCGCGGAGTTCGGCGGCGTGTCGCCCCGTTACCTCGTGCTCGACGCGGTGCTCGACGACGTCGAGCTTCGGTATGGTTCACGTGTCTGGTATCCGCGCTCGCGCGACCTGGCCTTGTGGCTGCAGGCGCGCCGGACTGCATCCGTCCGCTGGCAGGTGGAAGCCGACGGTCTGCATGTCCTGGTCGAGCCGCCGGCCGGGTGGGCAAAGCGCCGGCTGACCGGAATCGAAGAGGCGTCGATCGTCGTCGGGCTGCCGGCGGGCTACACGGGTGTCTCGGCGGTGAGAACGAAGCATGACGGGCGGGCATGGCAGGATCTCGATCGATTGAAATGGTGGGTGGTGCCGGACGGGCTCGCGTTGAGCTTCCCCTTGAAGGATGGCGTCGAGATGCACATCGTCCCGGCGACGCTGCCGGGTGGGCCGGCAAGGTGAAGCTCAAGACGGAATGGCTGCCTCATCTGCGGCGATTCCGCCAGCGGGAGATCGACCTGGTCTTTGCAGGATGCCCCGAACGCCGGTTCGGCTCCGCGCTCGAGCTGGGCGCCGGCGACGGCTCCCAGAGCCGGATGCTGGTCCGCTACGTCACGCATCTGGTGGCAACGGACTATCAGCCGGGAATTCTCGCCGGCGATGCGCACGAGAGGATCCGATATGAAGTCTGCGACGCGGAGGAGATCTCGAGCCGGTTCGCGGGGCGCAGGTTCGATCTGATCTTTTCCTCCAACCTGCTCGAGCATCTTCCCGAGCCTCGTCGCGTGCTCGAGCAGGTGCATGACCTGCTGTCGGACGAGGGGGTCACGATACACGTCATGCCCGGCCCGTTCTGGAAGGTTTGCCATCTGCTGCTGCACGCGCCGAACCGCCTCGCGCTCATCATCGAGCGGCTCACTCAGCCGAAAGGCTTTGCCGCCGCGGCGAGGAAGCTTCGCGACCCGGAGCGGCGCAGGGAACCGGCGACGCGCGAGCAGAACAATCCGAAGGTCGTCCGGGCCCGCCGATCCTTCTGGGCCATGATGCTCGTGCCCGAGCCCCATGGAGCCGAGCCGACACATTGGCGCGAGCTGTTGGCGTTCGGACGGAGCCGGTGGCGCCGGGAGTTCGCCGCCGCCGGGCTCGACCTGGTCGCGATCCGCAAGGGGCCCGTGGCTTCCGGCTATGGCTTCGGGCTGGACAGGGCGCGACGTCTGCTCGAAGGAATCGGCTGCGCGTCGGTCTTCATCTACGTCGCCGTCAGGAAGGGGGCACGGCGGCCCGACCTGCCCCTGCTCGCGGATGTTCCGGACGTCCGGTAGTCACCACGGGGAAGGGTTTGCCCGGTTGGCCCATGGGGGAGTAAGTTCTTCGCATGAGCATGCCCACGGCAAGGACGTTCGAGATCAGCCGCGAGCGGCCCCATCTCGCCGTGGCGGGGCTTGCGGCCTTCCTGCTGCTCTGCACGGTCCTGCTCGGCATCTCGATCCCGACCATGTTCCTGGGGATGCTGATCCTCGCCGCGGCGGTGGGAACCCTCATCCGCCCCGAGATCGGTCTTCACGTGCTGGTGTTCAACGCGATGGTGGGTCTCACGCACGTGGTGGACATGCCCCGCGTCGGACCGGTCTCCGTCCCCGTGCTGATCGAGTTCCTGGTGCTCGGCGCGATTCTCTTCCAGACGGCGTTTCTCAGGAAGCGGGTCGCGATCGGCACCGCGCAGCACACCCTGCTCGGGTTTCTCGCGATCTGGGTGCTGCTCTCGGTGATGACCGGCGTCATGGTGGGCCCGGAGAACTTCAGGCAGTACCGGAACCTGTTCCTCGTGCGGCTGATCATGTTCCTGATCGTCGGCGCGCTGGTCACCACCATCGCGCAGGCGCGCCGTGTCGTGGTCACGTTCATGGTCTCCAACCTGGGATTGCTCTGTGTCGCGGCCGCCGTCAGGCTTGGATACTTCGGGCAGGAGAAGATCACCATTTCGCAGGAGTTCGAGCGGACGGGCGCGCTGGTGCAGAACCCCAACGAGCTGGCGTTCAACCTGACCACGATGCTCGTGCTGTCGATATTCGCGTTTCTCTACGTTCGGGGAAGGCGGCTCAAGGTCCTGCTGTTCGGCCTGGCGGCGGCCGACCTCTTCTTCACGCTGTCCACGCTTTCCAGGTCGGGCTTCATCTGCCTCTGCATCGTGCTGATGTTTCTTTTCTTCAAGCTTACAGGCAACCTGCGCGCCGTGGCCGTGATGCTCCTGTTGGCGCTGTGCGGCTGGCTGATGATCCCCGACCAGCTGTTCGCGCGCTTTTCCAGGATCGACGAAGTCAAGGATGTCGACAGGCTGCAGCTCGCCAGCGTGGGTCTGGCCATGACCACGGCTCATCCGCTGCTGGGTGTCGGGATGGGAAACTACGTTCCGCTGTTCTGGGACTACAACACCTCTCACATGAAGCGCGCCGCTCCGTCGCACAACATGTACCTGGACCTGACGGCACAGATGGGCGTTCCATCGCTGCTGATCTACCTGGCGGTCATCGGGGTCACCTGGCGGGGATTACGGCGGATGGAGCGCGACCTGAAGGCGCGGGGCGCCTTGCGTTCGTTCGAGTATCTTTTCGGGCTGGCCATCCAGGGCTTCTTCGTGAACCTGGCGGTGTTCGGCCTGTCGGGGGACGTCGAGTTCGATTACAGCGCCTTCGTGCTGCTCGGGCTTGCGATGGTGATCATGCAACAGCACCGGGTCAAGGTTGGTGCCTCGGGGCGGAATTGAACCACCTACGCAGGGATTTTCAGTCCCTCGCTCTACCGATGAGCTACCGAGGCACCGTGTTGGAGGGTTGAAAGATGGCGGCCAAAATACCCGAAGGCCGCCAGCCTGTCAACGCGATGGCCGATCGGGCGGGCTTTGCGGCGAGCGGCCCCTGGCCGGGCTTGCGGCGGGCGGCGGCGTGGCGGCCGCCGCAAGCCCGGCAAGGGGCCGCTCGCCGCAAAGCCCGCCCGATCGGCCATCGCGTTGACAGGCTGGCGGCCTTCGGGTATTTTGGCCGC
>DASROJ010000063.1:0-6098 GCA_035646975.1 Patescibacteria group bacterium | reverse complement strand
ACGAGGGACCTGGCGGTCGGCATCGTGGTGCTCCTCGCGTTGCTGATCCTCACGGTGGGCATCTTCTCCATCGGCAGCCAGCAACGGATGTGGGTGAAGAAAACTGGGTATCACCTGCGTGTCAAGGATGCCAATGGTCTGCAGAACGGGTCGCCCGTGCGGCTGGCGGGAGTGCAGGTGGGCGCCATCAGCGATGTGAGCATCCCCGTGGATCCGAACCAGTCGGGCATCGAGGTGGCCCTGGCGATCGACCAGGCCTACCAGGACCGGGTCAGGCAGGACAGCGTCGCGAACGTCCGGATCCTCACCCTGCTGGGCGGCGAGAAGTACATCGAGCTCACGCCGGGAAGCCCGGCAGTTCCCGCGCTGCCACCCGGCTCGTACATCACGGTGCCCGAGAGCTTCGGGATGGAGCAGCTCGGCGAGCTGTCGGCGGGTCTGGCCGACGACATCCAGAGCATCTCGAACAACGTCCGGATCATCCTCGAGACGGTGCAGAAGCAGGAAGGCGTCGTCGGCCGGATGCTGCTCGATCCGAACTTCGGGCAGGAAACGTTCAACGACCTGTCCGAATCGGCGCGCCTGATGAAGGAATCGATGAAAAAGGTGAACAGCAACGACGGGCTGGTGGGCCGCGTGCTGAACGACCGCGAGTTCGCCCAGCAGACGACCGAATCGATCAAGCTCTCGTTGTCGCGCCTCGAGATCCTCATGCAGAAGCTGACGGCCGACGATGGCGTGGCGTCGCGCGCCCTGGATCCCAACGGCAAGGTCGCCGCGTCGCTCGACAACATCCACCAGGCCACCGCCGATCTGCGGGATTTCACCGCCGGTCTTAAGGAGGGTCGGGGGACCGTGGGGCGGCTGGTCGGCGACGAGAAGTACGGGGATGAAGTCCTCGAGAACATCAGGAAGATCTCCTCGGATCTCGCGGCGATCACCAACAAGCTCAACAAGGGTGACGGCTCGGCCGGAGCCCTCATCAACGATCCGCAGGTGTACGAGGATCTCAAGAGCGTCCTTCGGGGCGTCCAGCAGAGCAAGATGATGGGCGGGCTGATCCGGCACTACAGGAAGAAGGGCGAAAACAGGCAGCAGAAGGACGGAACACAGCAACCGGACAAGGGCGCGGCGGACCCGAACGTGCCGGATGGAGGCCACTGAGTGGATGGCAGGGAGCTGAAGATACGCATCAGGGACAGGCGCGCGCGGGTGGGAATCATCGGCATGGGCTACGTGGGACTGCCGCTGGCGGTGGAATTCGCGCGCGCGGGCTTCAAGGTCGACGGGATCGATCTCGATGCCGGAAAAATCCGCCAGATCAACGCGGGGCGCTCCTACATCGGGGATGTGACCGACGAGGATCTGGCCGGCCATGTCGAATCGGGCAAGCTGAGCGCCACCACCGATTTCGAGATCCTCAAGAAGATGGATTGCGTCATCATCTGCGTGCCCACGCCGCTGCGAAAGACGCGCGACCCCGACATCTCGTACATCGTCTCCGCGCTGGAGGAGGTGGCGCAGCGGCTCCACAAGGGAATGCTGGTGATCCTCGAGAGCACCACCTATCCGGGCACGACGGAGGAGATCATGCTGCCGCGTCTGCTCGAGACGGGTCTCAAGCCGGGCAAGGATTTCTTTCTTGCCTTCTCACCCGAGCGGGTCGACCCGGGCAACCGGGTCTGGCACACGCGCAACACCCCGAAAGTCGTCGGCGGGATCACCAGGACCTGTGGTGAGATGGCCTCGCTGCTCTATGGCGAGGCGGTCGATCGGGTGGTGCCGGTGTCCTCGTCGCGCGCGGCCGAGATGATCAAGCTGCTCGAGAACACCTTCCGCAGCGTGAACATCGCCCTGGTGAACGAGATCGCCCTCATCTGCGATCGACTCGGACTCGAGGTGTGGGAAGTCATCGACGCGGCGGCCACCAAGCCGTTCGGCTTCATGCCTTTCTATCCCGGCCCCGGTCTCGGCGGTCATTGCATCCCGATCGACCCTCACTATCTTTCGTGGAAGCTTCGCACGCTGGACTACCAGGCGCGGTTCATCGAGCTCGCCTCGGAAATCAACGGCTTCATGCCTCACTATGTTCTCTCGAAGGTGGTGGACGCCCTCAACGACCAGAAAAAGGCGATGTCCGGCTCCCGGGTCCTGGTGATGGGAGTGGCCTACAAGCGCGACACCTCCGACACGCGCGAGTCGCCATCGCTCGACATCATGAAGCTGCTGCGCGAGCGTGGCGCCAAGGTGGATTACCACGACCCGTTCGTGCCGTCGCTCGGCGCCGGGGTGGCGGGTCCCGGTCCAGCCAGCCGCAGCGTCGCCCTGACACCCGCGCATGTCCGCAAGTACGACTGCGCGGTCGTGGTGACGGATCATGCGGGCATCGACTACCAGATGCTGGTGGATCATTCCCGGGTCGTCGTCGACACGAGGAACGCCACAAGAAGCATCAGGCGGGGCCGCGGCAAGGTGGTCAAGCTCTGATGGGGGCGATCCTCGTGACGGGTGGCGCCGGCTTCATCGGGTCGCACGTTGTCGGACGCCTGCTCGCCCGGGGCGACAGCGTGCTCGTGCTCGACAGCTTCGACAACTATTACGACCCGGCGATCAAGCGGAGGAACCTGCGCGCGGCGATCGGTGACGCCGCGACGTCGCGGTTTGCGCTGGTGGAAGCGGATATCCGCGACACGACGGCGATTGGCGAGGTGTTCGCCGGAAACGACATCGACGCCGTGGTTCACCTGGCGGCAAGGGCCGGCGTGAGGCCGTCGATCGAGGCGCCGCTGCTCTATGACGAGGTGAACGTCAAAGGCACCAACAACCTGCTCGAAGCCTGCCGCAGGCACGGCGTCAGGCGGTTCATCTTCGGCTCGTCGTCGTCGGTGTACGGAGACTCCACTGATGTCCCGTTCCGCGAGGACGCGCGTGTCGACAGGCCCGTGTCGCCGTACGCGGCCACCAAGGTGGCCGGCGAGCTGCTCTGCTACACCTATCACCATCTTTTCGGGATCGATGTCTCGTGTCTGCGCTTTTTCACCGTGTACGGGCCGCGCCAGCGCCCGGAGATGGCCATCCACAAGTTCGCGCGGCTGATCCTGCAGGGCCAGCCGCTCCAGCGATTCGGCGACGGCCGCACAGAGCGTGATTACACCTACATCGACGACATCCTCGACGGCATCCTCAAGGCGCTCGACCAGGTCAGCGGCTACGACGTCTTCAACCTCGGGGAGTCGCGACGCGTGAGTCTCTCACGGCTGATCGAGATCATCGAATCGGAGATCGGCGTCCGGGCGAAGGTGGAGTCGATGCCCGAACAGCCCGGCGACGTCAAGATGACCTGCGCCGACATCACCCACGCCCGCGAGAAGCTCGGCTACGCGCCGACGGTGCCGATTGAGGAGGGGATCAGGAGATTCGTCACGTGGCTGAAGGCGGAGGTCGCCTTCACGTGAAGCTGTCGATCGTGATGCCGGTCTACAACGAGCGGCAGTTCGTTCGCGAGATCATCGAGCGGGTGCTCTCCGTGAGGCTCGACGGGCTGCAGCGCGAGCTGATCGTGGTGGACGATTGCTCGAAGGACGGCACGCGGGACCTGCTCAGGAACCTCGGCCTGGCGGACGTGACGGTGGTGTTCCACGATCAGAACATGGGCAAGGGCGCGGCGCTGCGCAGCGGTTTTTCGCGGGCGAGCGGTGACATCATCCTGATCCAGGACGCGGACCTGGAGTACAATCCGGCCGACTACCCGGTGCTGCTCAAGCCGATCCTCGACAGGAACGCGGATGTCGTCTATGGTTCACGGTTCCTCGGCGGTCCGCATCGCGTGCATCTTTTCTGGCACATGGTCGGCAACCGGTTCCTGACTCTTTTGTCCAACATGATGTCGAACCTGAACCTGACCGACATGGAGACCTGCTACAAGGTCTTCCGGCGCGAAGTGCTCGAAGGCATGATTCTGCGCTCGGACCGTTTCGGCTTCGAGCCGGAGTTCACGCTGAAAGTGGCAAGGAAGGGCTGGAGGGTGTACGAAGTCCCGATTTCCTACCACGGCCGTGACTACTCCGAAGGCAAGAAGATCGGCTGGAAGGATGGTTTCAGCGCGATCTGGACGATCATCAAGTACCGTTTCATCGATTGAGTTCGGTAACGCCGGGCGCCAGGGCAACGGTCGAGCTGAGGGAACATGAATATCGCGGTGATCGGCACGGGATATGTCGGACTCGTCACGGGCGCCTGTTTCTCCGAGCTGGGTGTCAACGTGACCTGCATCGACAAGGACGAGGCCAAGATCTCGGGGCTCCGGAAGGGAATCATGCCCATCTACGAGCCGGGCCTCGAAGAGCTCGTCGAGAAGAACGTCAAGCAGAACCGCCTTTCGTTCACCACCGATCTTGCCGGTGCCGTCGAGCGATCGCTCGTCATCTTCATCGCCGTGGGCACGCCGTCGGATCGTGACGGGCGGGCCGATCTGAGCTTCGTCAAGGAAGTGGCCGCCAGCATCGGCAGGAGCCTCAACGAGTACAAGGTGATCGTCACCAAGAGCACCGTGCCGATGGGCACCGGCCGGATGATCCGGCAGATCATCGAGGAGAATCGACCCGGGACGAACGAGTTCAGCGTGGCGTCGAACCCCGAGTTCCTGCGCGAGGGGTCGGCGGTCGAGGACTTCATGCGCCCCAACCGCATCGTCATCGGCACCGAGGACTCGCAGGCCGCCGCCATCCTGCGCGATGTCTACCGCCCGCTCTACCTGATCGAGACCCCCTTCGTGGCCACGGACGTCATGACGGCGGAGATGATCAAGTACGCTTCGAACGCCTTTCTTGCCACGAAGATCTCCTTTATCAACGAGATCGCCCGTCTCTGCGACATCCTGGGAGCCGACGTGCACGATGTCGCGCGCGGCATGGGGCTCGACAACCGGATCGGCAGGAAGTTCCTGCATCCGGGCCCGGGCTTCGGCGGGTCGTGCTTTCCGAAGGACACATCGGCGCTGCTCGCCATCAGCCGGGCCGCCGGCTACGAGATGAAAGTGGTCAATGCCGTCATCGAGGTGAACGAGGGCCAGGCCGACGCGATGCTCGGCAAGATTCTCGGCGTGCTGGGCAAACCGCAAGGAAGCGTCGCCGCGGTGCTGGGCCTGTCATTCAAGCCGAATACGGACGACATCCGGGAATCGCCCGCGATAAAGATCATCGAGGGGATGCAGAAACATGGCGTGAAGGTGAAGGCCTACGATCCGATCGCCATGGACAACGCGCGCCCGGCGTTGAAAGACGTGACCTTCTGCAATGACGAGTACTCCGCCGCGGAGGGCAGCGACGTGCTCGTGCTGGCGACGGAATGGAACCAGTTCCGTGCGCTCGACATGAAGCGCATCAAGGGATTGATGAGGACGCCCGCCGTGGTCGATCTGAGGAACATCTACACGCCCGACGACATGGCTCGGCTCGGGTTCACCTATCGTTGCGTCGGCCGGCGGTCGGTCGACCGGGCCTGAGGAGGGACACAGCATGACGCTCAACCTGGTTACCGGCGGCGGGGGTTTCATCGGATCCCACATCACGGAGCGGTTGCTCTCCGAAGGGCAGGATGTCCGTGTCGTGGACGATTTTTCCACCGGCAGGAGGGAGAACCTGGAGTTCGTCCCCGGCTCGAGCCGATGGGGGAGGCTCGAAGTCCTGCCGGGGGACATCACCGAGATGGATCTGGCGCGGCGCGCGATGAAGGATGTCTCCTTTGTCTTTCATCAGGCCGCCATTCCGTCGGTGCCGCGATCCGTGGCCGACCCGGCGGCCACCAATGCCGCCAACGTCACCGGCACTCTCAATCTGCTGATCGCCGCCCGTGATGCGGGGGTGAAGCGGTTCGTCTACGCGTCGTCTTCATCCGTCTACGGCGAGAGCCCGTCCCTGCCCAAGGTCGAGACGATGCCGCCCGACCCGCTGTCCCCCTACGCGGTGTCCAAGCTCGCCGGAGAGCTTTACGCAAAAGCCTTTTTCCGCCTGTACGGATTCCCGACGATCGGGCTGCGATACTTCAACGTCTTCGGGCCCCGGCAGGACCCCGCCTCGGAGTATGCGGCGGTCGTGCCA
>DASROJ010000062.1:0-6502 GCA_035646975.1 Patescibacteria group bacterium | reverse complement strand
GCGAGCGGAAGCATCCCCGCCACCAGGGCCAGCGTCGTCATGAGGATTGGCCGCAGACGATCGCGGTTGGCCCGCATGATGGCTTCGCGCTGCCCGATCCCCTCGGCGATCAGCTGGTTCATGTGATCGATCTGCAGGATGGCGTTCTTTTTCACCACGCCGAACAGCACCAGGATCCCCAGCGCCGAATAGAGATTCAGCGTGTTGCCGGTCAGCCAGAGGGACAGCAGCGCGAAAGGCACCGACAGCGGAAGCGACAGCAGGATGGTGAAGGGATGCACGAAGCTCTCGAACTGCGCCGCCAGGATCATGTACATCAGGACAACCGACAGCAGGAAGGCCCAGATGAACTCGGTGAACGTCCGCTCCAGCTCCCGGGCGCGCCCGGACACCGCGGTGGAATAGGCGGGCGGCAGGTTCATCTGCCTGGCCGCCTCCCGCAGGGCCACCAGCCGGTCCGACAGCGCATACCCCGGGGCCACCTGCGCCCTCAGGCTCACCTGCCTCAGGCGGTCGAGGCGATCGATCCGCGACGCCGTCCGGCCCGGCTCGATCTTCACCAGGTTGTCCAGCCGGGCCAGTCCGCCGCGCTGTCTGGCCACCAGCAGCCGCGAGATCGTCTCGGGGTCGCCGCGGTCCGCCTCGGCCAGGCGCAGCTCGACATAGTAATCCTCGTCCACCGAGGGGTCGCGGAAGCGGGAGACCTCCTGGTCCCCTCCCACCATCAGACGAAGCGCCTGCGCGATCTCCTGCGTGTCCACGCCGAGATCGGCCGCGCGAGCCCGGTCGATCACGACGCGCAGCTCCGGTTTGTCCAGCTTGAGCGTCGTGTCGGCGTCCACGATGCCAAGCTCCGGGGCCCGCTGCCGCAGCTGCTCCGCGTACCCGGACAGCGCCACGAGGTCGGGGCCGCGCAGGACGAAGTCGATCTCGAAGCTCCCGCCGCCCAGGTTGAATGCCGGCGGGTTGCGCACCGCGGTGCGCAGGTCGGTGAACTTCCGCAGACGCCGGCGCACCTCCGACATCACGTCGGCCTGCGAGTAGTTGTCGTTGAACGCGGAAAACGGCCGTCCGTGGATCAAGGCCGTCCAGATCCGTCCCGGCGAAAGGATTCGTTCCTCGTGCGGCGCGATCCGGACATAGGCGGTGCCCTGGTTCACGCCGCCGAGAAACCCGCCGCCGGCCGACGACAGCACGAGTCTGACGCCGTGCGTGGCACGCAGCTCGGTTTCCACCTGGCGCATGATCTCGTCCATCGAAGCCAGGCTCGTTCCTTCCGGCGCGTTCACGTTGACATCGAACTCCGCCTCGTCCACCTGGCTCGGGATGTACTCCTGCTTCACCATCATGTAGAGGGGAACCGACGACGCGGCCACGACGGCCCCGGCCCAGAGCACCTTCCTGCGGTTGTCCATCGACCAGGCGAGCATCCGCTCGTACCAGCCATCGAGATGAGCGTAGAAACCCGCGCGCGAGCCGGACGTGCCGTGCTTGCTGCCCGCCTGCGCGTCCTGCGCGCGCAGCAGGCGGGCGCTCATCATCGGAGTCAGGGTGAACGAGACCAGCAGGCTCACCAGCACCGCCACCGACGCGGTGATGCCGAACTGATAGAGGAACCGGCCCGAGATGCTCGACATGAACGAGACCGGCACGAAGATCACCACCAGGCTGAACGTCGTGGCCATCACGGCAAGGCCGATCTCGGCCGTGGCCGCGCGGGCCGCCTCGAACGCGCTCATCTTTTTTTCATCCACGAACCTGAAGATGTTCTCGAGCACGACGATGGCGTCGTCGATCACCACTCCCACCATCAACACCAGGGCCAGCATCGTCACGCTGTTGAGCGTGAAGTGCAGCGCCGACATCATGCCGAAGGTCGAGATCACCGACGCGGGTATCGCCACGGCCGCGATGAGCGTGGAGCGCCAGCTTTTCATGAAGGCGAGCACGACCAGGGAGGCAAGGATGCTGCCCATGATCAGGTGCAGCTCGATTTCATGCAGGGCGTTGTAGATGTAGCGTGACTGATCCCGTATGGGGACGAGGCGGATGTCCGGGGGAAGCTGCCGGGCGACGCGCTCGAGGTTTTGCTTGGCCGCCTCGATCACGGCCACCGTGTTGGCGCCCGATTGTCTCCTCAGCTCGAGCGTCACGGTGGGAACGCCATCCAGCCGGGCAAGAGATCGCTGCTCCTTGGTGCCGTCCTCCGCCCATCCGATGTCGCGCACGCGAACCGGCGCTCCTTCCGCGGTCGCGATGACCATGTCGTTGAACTCGCGCGCATCGGCCACCCGCCCCATCGTGCGCAGCACCGATTCCCGCGCCCCCGACGTCACGTTGCCGCCCGGGACGTCCGCGTTCTGCCGCTGGATGGCCTGCCGCACGGTGCTGATCGGAAGCTGGAAGGCGGCCAGACGGTCCGCATCCACCCAGATGTTCATCGCCCGCTCGATGCCGCCGACCAGCTGCACCTCGCCGATGCCCGCCGAGCGCTCGAGCTGCACCTTCACCGTCTTGTCGGCGATCTCGGTGAGCTCGCGCAACGGGCGATCGGCGGCGACGGCCACCGTCATCACCGGCGTGGAGTCGTTGTCGAGCTTCGCGACGATGGGCGGCTCGATGTCGGTGGGCAGTCTTCCGATGACGGTGGAGACGCGGTCGCGCACGTCCTGCGCCGCCACGTCGATGTCGCGGTTCAGGTTGAAGGTGACGATGACGATCGAGGTGCCCTGCGCGGACACCGACCGCAGCTCGGTGATGCCTTCCACCGTGTTGACGGCCTCCTCGATCGGCTGGGAGACCTCCGACTCGATCTCCTCGGGCGAGGAGCCCGGAAGGACGGTCCTGACGGTCACCGTGGGCAGGTCGACCGAGGGAAACCGGTCCACTCCAAGACGGAAGTAGCCGGCCGCGCCGACGACGACCAGCGCCAGGATGATCATCGTGGCGAAGACGGGTCGATGGATGCAGATCTCGGCGAGCTTCTGCATGTCCGGTCAGCCCGCCACGGAGACCGCCTGGCCCGCCACCAGGTTGCCCGGCTCGACCACCACCTGATCGCCTGGCTCGATCCCGTCGAGGATTTCAACCCGGTCGTCGGCGCGGCGTCCCGTGTGAACCCGCTTTTCGACCGCCTTGCCGTCCTTCACCATGATGACCTTTTCGATGCCGGCGAAGGTCACGATCGATGACGCCGGCACGAAGAGGACCGGTTGAGCGGCCGAGGTCAGGATCTCCGCCGTGGCGAAGGAACCGGGTCTCAGGGCGCCGTTCCGATTCGGCACCTCGGCCTCCACCATCAGGGTGCGGCTGCCTTCCGAGATCACGGGGCTCAGTCGGGCGACACGCCCCGAGTACGCCTTCTCATCCCCCTCCACGGTGAGGTGCACCTCCTGCCCCTCGCGCACCCCCGCGGCGTCCCGCTCGGGCACCGCCAGACGCAGCCGCAGCGGATGCAGCCGCACCAGCGTCACGATCGGCTGGCCGGAGGCAACGAACTGTCCGGGCGACGCCTGCCGCTCCCGCACCGCGCCATCGTAAGGCGCGGTGAGCACCGCATCGCTGAGCTGCTGCTGCGCGATGTCCAGCTCGGTGCGGCGCTGGGCCAGCATCCCCTGCCGGTTGAGGATCTCCTCGAGCGCGTCCTGGTACTTCGCCTCGGCGACCTGGAACGCCGCCATCGCGGCATCGAGCGTCGAGCGGGCGACCAGCTGATCGTCGAACAGCTTCTGCGACCGGTCGCGGTTCAGCCGCGCTTCCTCGAGCACGGCGCTGGCCTGTCTGACCAGCGAGGTCTGCGCCGGATCGACCCGTGCGTCCGGCGCCCCTTCCGGAAGACCGAGACGGGAGCGCGCCTGCTGCAGGGCCGCCTGTGCCTGCTCCACGCGCAGCTGGAAATCGGTGGACACGAGTCGCGCCAGCACCTGGCCCTTCACGGCCCGGCTGCCCAGATCCACCTCGATCACGCTCAGCCGGCCCGCCACCTTCATCCCCAGCGAGACCTGCTCCTCGGCTGCCAGCGTGCCGGTGACCGAGACGCGGCGTGGCATCGCCCCCCGCTCCGCCGCGGCGACACGCACCTGGCGTGTGACGGCTTCCGGCTTGCCCTGGGTCGCCTCCACCGCGCCGCTGCGGCACCCCGCCGCCAGCGCGCAGGCGACTGCCGCCGCCGCGACGATGACCCCGCCGCTGAATGCCCGTCTCATCGGTCCGAATCCCTCGGGAAATGCCTCGACTATAAGCTGTCGCGGGGGATAAATCCAAGCCTTTCCCCCGCCTCGGCTATACTCCGGGCCATCGGCCCAGCGGACCAATGGCACGCGCCCGAGCCGCGGCCGGGAGATCTCGATGCGACCCGAATCGGCACACGCCCCACTCCTGTACGAGGCGTCGAACCTGCGCAAGAGCTACCGGCTCGGCGCGGTCACCATCGAGGCGCTGCGGGGCGTCGATTTCAACGTCGCGCGGGGTGAGTTCGTCGTGGTGGCGGGGCCTTCCGGCTGCGGCAAGACGACGCTGTTCAACCTGCTCGGCGCGCTCGACGACCCCGATTCCGGCTCGGTGCTGTTCGAAGGCGCCGACCTGGCGCGGCTGTCCTCCGAAGCCAGGACTCTCTTTCTGCGGCGCAAGATCGGATTCGTCTTCCAGTCGTTCAACCTCGTTCCGGTCCTCACCGCGTACGAAAACGTCGAGTACCCTCTCTGGATCGACGGTCTGGGCGGGGCCGAAAGAAAGCGCCGCACGCAAGACGCGCTCGCCTCCGTGGGGCTGGCGCAGCGGATGCACCAGCGGCCCGACCAGCTCTCCGGGGGGGAGCGTCAGCGTGTCGCGCTGGCCCGCGGGCTCGTCCACGACCCGCTGGTCATTCTGGCCGATGAGCCCACGGCGAATCTCGACTCGGGCACCGGCGCGGAAATCGTCGGCCTGCTGGCGCGCACCAACGCGGAGCGCGGCACGACCTTTCTCGTGGCGACGCATGACCCGGCCATCATCGCCAGGTCCGCACGCAAGGTCCGCATCCTCGACGGGCGGGTCGTCGCCGACGAGAGCGCGCCATGAAGTTCGCCATCATCGCGCTGCGCAATCTCGCGCGCAATCGCCGCAGGACGCTCCTGTCCCTGCTGATCGTCGCGTCGGGCACGGTGGTGGCCCTGCTCACATCTGGTTTCATCCGGTTCTCGTTCGAAGGTCTGCGTGAAGCGATCATCCATGGCGGGCTCGGCCACATCGAGGTGGCGCCGGCCGACGATCTGCAAGCCGGTGGGTCGTCTGCGCTGCGTTCGGGGCTGCCGCATCTGACCGGCTGGAAGCAGCTGCGCGGCGAGGTCGAGTCGACCCCGCACGTGCTGGCCGCCGGGGCCGTCGTGCAGTTCACCGGGATGATCTCCCGCCAGGAACGCTCCGCCGCCGTGCTGGCCCTGGCCACCGAGCCCGACCGGGAGCGCCGGATGCACTTCGAGGTCAGGATGCGCGGCGGGACCGATCTGCCCGATGCCCCCCCTGCCGAGGCGGACGACGGCGTGCTGCTCGGCACGGCGCTCGCCACGACCCTCGATGCGCGCCAGGGGGATCTGGTCACGCTGCTCGGCATGACGGCGGACGGGACACTCAACGCGCTCGACCTTCGCGTGATCGGCCTGTTCACCACGGGGCTGCAGGACGTGGACTCGCGCATCGTCAAGATGCACCTGGTCAGCGCCCAGCGGCTGCTGGGCACCGAGAACGTCTCGTCTCTCGTGGTGGGGCTTGACGAGACCTCGCGCACAACCGAGGTGCAGGCCCGGCTCGCCCATCTGCTGGAAGGCAGACAACCGGCTCTCGGGGTCGCGGACTGGAGGACGCGGGCGCCGTTCTACGGACAGGTGGAGTCGCTCTACCTGGGGATCTTCTGGTTCCTCGGCTCGGTCATCTTCGTCCTGGTCTGCCTGTCGACGTCGAACACCTTGATGATGACCGTCATGGAGCGGGTTCGCGAGTTCGGCACCCTGCTCGCCATCGGCACCAGCCGAGCCCAGGTCGCCCTCATCGTCCTGCTCGAGGCTGCATGGCTCGGCCTGCTCGGCGCGCTGACGGGAGACCTGCTCGGCGTCGGCCTGGTGGCCGTCATCAACGCCCTGGGAATCCAGATGCCGCCACCGCCGGGCGCCACCGGCGGCATCGAGCTGCACCTGTCGAGCGCGCCGGTGGACTTCGTCGCCGTGATAGGGATGATGCTGGCGATTCTCGGACTCGCGGCGGTGGTGCCGGTGGTCATCTCGGTGCGTCTGAAGATCGCCGACGCGCTGCGGCACGTATAGACTGGGAGGATGCCGATCAAGATGAAGCGGACGGCCTCCGTGATGCTGTGGCTTGCGATCGTCCCGGTGCCCTCGGTGACTTCGGTGACCTCGGCGCGGCCGGTCGCCCCCGCGCCAAGCGTCATCGAGCCAGCCGTCATCGAAGCAGCGGCCATCGAACCTGTCGTCATCGAACCGGCCGCGGCGGCGGCGCTTCTGGCCAGGAG
>DASROJ010000061.1:0-5412 GCA_035646975.1 Patescibacteria group bacterium | reverse complement strand
GGGGCCGCGCGCCGCGCGCTGGAGGTGGCCGCCGCCGGCGGTCACAACCTCCTGCTCGTCGGGCCGCCCGGCGCCGGCAAGACGATGCTGGCCCGCAGGCTGCCGACGCTGCTTCCCCCCATGACGATGGAGGAGGCGATCGAGGTCACGCGGGTGCACAGCGCGGCGGGGCGCGGTGGCGCTGCCGGGCTGGTGCTCAGACGGCCTTTCCGCAGCCCGCACCACACGGCATCGGATGCTGCCCTGGCAGGCGGCGGTGGTGGCGCCGCCGGTGCGCGTCCGGGCGAGGCGAGCCTGGCGCACCAGGGGGTTCTGTTTCTCGACGAGCTTCCCGAGTTCCACCGCCACGTGCTCGAGGTGCTGCGTCAGCCGCTGGAGGACGGCACGCTCACGGTGTCGCGCGCGGCGCGTACGATTCGCTTCCCGGCGGCGTTCACCCTGGCGGCGGCGATGAACCCCTGTCCGTGCGGGTTCCTGGGTGACCGATCGCGCGAGTGCTCCTGCACGCCGCCGATGATCGCGCGGTATCGCGGGCGTGTGTCGGGCCCGCTGCTGGATCGAATCGATCTGCACGTGGAGGTGCCGGCGGTGGCGTACCGCGAGATGTCGTCCGAGGAGGCGGCGGAGTCCTCGGAGGTGGTGCGCCACCGCGTGATGGCCGCCCGCGAGTTGCAGCGGCTCAGGTCGCCGGAGCTCGCCTGCAACGCCCGGCTTCCCGCGCGGCAGCTCAGGCAGCACTGCCGGCTCGACGCGGCGGGCCGGCGTCTGATGGAGCAGGCGGTGGCCAAGCTCTCCTTGTCGGCGCGCGCCCACGACCGGGTGCTCAAGGTGGCGCGCACGATTGCCGACCTCGACGGCTGCGAGGCGATCGCCACGCCTCATCTGGCCGAGGCGATCCAGTACCGGGGGATGGATCGTTCGGGCTTGTAAGTCCGGCTACCGCGGCCGATCGAACAGGGCCCTGACGTCGAACCCGTAGGAGAGCTGCAGAGCGATGGCGCGATCCACGAGGTGAGGCTCGGCCGGGTCCTCGGCGGAACGATCGACGCGATAGGAGGCCTTCATCAAGGTGTGCGGGTCGATCCGGAAGCCGACCCCGGCCTCCACGTCCCAGGCGTCCTCGTCGGTCACGTACCACCCGGCCATGTAGGGCAGCCAGACGCTGGTGTTCTGGTTGCGCTCGATACGCAGCGCGGTGAACCATCGGGGCGACCAGGTGTACTTCGGCTCGATGTAATAGACGATCCCGCTGTCGTCGTGCTGGCCTGGAACCTCGAACAGCGACTTGGTCGCTTCGCAGTTCAGCTCGAAGTGACCGCGGCTGAACTGCAGGTCGAGCCCCACGACGTTCTGCTCGTAGTCGCGCCACCCGCGCCCCGCCGGCAGGAACGGCTCGACCTGCCGCGCGAGGTACGGGCCGCGGGTCGCGTAGGCGCCGATGCGAAAGCCGGTGAACGGGGTGATGCCGGCGGACAGGGCGGGACGAGCGCTCGAGTCGGGCTCCGGCAGGTAGATCTGCCGCGCCACCGGCTGATCCATCACAGCGATCGTGAAATCGGCGCGGCCGGCCGAGCCGGTCAGCTGGACGGCGTAAGGGTAGGTCAGATCGTAGGTGGCCGGGTTCCCGATCAGCGGGTTCTGGCTCGAGAGGTACCGACGGTTGAAGCTGCCGATCGGCCCTGCCATTTTTCCTGCCTGCAGCACGAATCGGGGTTTCGAGGTGAACGCATAGCGGAGCCAGGCCTGATCGAGATTCGTGACCGTACCTTCGCCGGCCAGATAGCTGTTCGCGTCGCCGCCTTCGATGCGGCCGAGCAGGAATCCCTGCAGGTTGGATGTGATCTGGGCCGCCGTCCAGAGACGCAGCCGCCTCTGGGTCGCCGTCTCTCCATCGTTCCGGGTGAGGTAATACGACTGCGTGCCGGTGTCCCACGCCTCGGCGTCGGCGAGTCCTTGAAACAAAACGCGATCCCCGGCGCCGAACGCCGGACGGAACGCAAGGCAGGCCAGCAGGCCCAGCGCGAGCGCCGGGATCCTAACCAACAGGGGCCAACGTCTGTGCGTCGCGCAATGCCTGAACATAATCCTCCAGCCCGAACGGCTTCATCAGATAAGGCCGTCCCGATTTTTCGAGAAACGCTTGCGTCGTTTCGTTGGCCGTGTCCCCGGTGACGAAGACGAAACGGCCGGTCATCGCGGGAAGGTTATTTCCTACCCAGGCGAACAGGTCGGCGCCCGATTTACCTCCCGGCATTTTCATGTCCGAGACGATCACCTGGAACTCCCGCCGGCGAAGCCACTCGATCGCCTCGTCGGCCGAGCGGGCGCCCACGGGCGAGGCGCCCAAGGAGCGCAGGATCTCCATCTGGTACTCGAGCACGGTCGGCTCGTCTTCCACGATGAGGGCGGTTTCCAGTTGAAGCGGCGCCGGCAGGTTTTTCGGTTCCGGCCCGGCGAGCAGGGGATGCGGAACTGGCGCCAGGCGCTCCTGGGGCGCGGCGGCCTCGTGCGGCAGGTCGATGACGAAGCAGGCGCCGCCCGTGGGCTGATTCTGCGCGGTGATGGTGCCGCCATGATTCTGCACGATGGCGTGGGTGATGCTCAGGCCCAGCCCCGTGCCCTTGCCGATATCCTTTGTGGTGTAGAAGTGATCGAACACCTTGCCCGGCTGCTTCATCCCCGGCCCGTTGTCCGAGATCGTGACCGACGCCCGGCCCGCGGACGACCCGGTCCGTACGGTCACTTCGAGCTGCCCGGCTGCTTGCTTCGCCTCCTTCATCTCCTTGAGAGCGTCGAAGGCGTTGTTGATGATGTTGAGAAACACCTGCTGCAGCTCGAGCTCGTTGGCCTGCAGGACGATCGGCTTGTCGCACGGTTCGAACGTGAGCGAGATGCCGGCGGCGTTGAAGTCGTGCTTTCTCAGGTCGAGGGTTTCGCGGAGGATCTGGTGCAGGTCCATCCGCCGCCGCTCGCCGGTGTCGCGGTGCGCGACCTTGAGCAGGTTCCGGACCAGCGCGGAGATGCGGTGCGCCTCCTTGCGCGCCTTTTCGAGCCGGTCCTTCGATTTCACCGGCAGCCCGGCATCCGACAGAGTCAGGTCGACCTGCCCGAGAACCGCGGTGAGCGGGTTGTTGATCTCGTGCGCCGCGCCGGAAAGCATCCTGCCGAGTGAGGCCAGCTTTTCGGATTCCTTCAGACGCTCCATCCGGATCAGTTCCTCCCGCTGGTGCAGCATGAGGAGTTTCTCCCTTTCCTGGAGCGAATCGAGCAGGTCGCCGAACGCGTCGTTGAGCGTCTCGACCTCCGCGGTGAGACCGGATTCCCGGAATCTCTGCGATGCGTCGTGCGTCGTCGCCACCGAGCGCACGAAGCTGACGAACCGCTCGAGGGGGACGAGGATCGAGCGCGAGATGCGCCAGGCGGCCAGACCCGCGAGGATGACCGTGAGCGCTCCGCACGAAACGAGCGCCACCAGGAACGAATGCTGCATCGGCTCGAGCGCGCGGGTCAGCGATTGCAGCAACAGGAGCGTGGCGGGTTGCCCCTTGTCGTCCGTGCCCATGGAGATCGGCACGGCAAGGAACTCCTCGCCCGAGACGATGACGGTGGCCGCGGGTGGCATCTCGGTTGTCGCGGTGCCGGCGCTCCTGCCGGTGGCGGAAGTCATCCAGGAAGCCGGGTTGAGAGCAGCAGCGTCGGCAAGGGCGGGAGCCAGGGAGCCGGTTTCCAGTGTCGAGCCGATGACCCGGCCACCGGTCATCAGGGCGACATCGCTGCGAAGCGACCCCCGGCGGCCCTCGAACCATCCGGCGTCGACGCGATCACCGATCGTCAGCGTGCCGATGACGAAACCCTGCATCGCGATCGGAACGCAGCCCACGTGGTACCGGTCGTCGCCTCTTGCCATCAGCCCGAAGATCGGATGCGCTTCGGGGGCGTCCGGGTCGAGAACCTGGCGCATCCACGAGCTGTCCGCGAGGCTCGAGCCGGCGCCTCCTTCACCACCAGGCTGCGGCGGCGTGGAGGCGAGCACGACACCGCGTTCGTCCGTGACGATGACGAGGTCCTTGCCCATCAGCGTCCGGATCCGCTCGACTTCGGCACCGACCGTCGCCAGCAGGTCGGCCCGCCGCGGACCGCTGGCCGACGCCTCCGATCGGTAGGTGTCCATCGCCGCGCGCAGCGTCGGGCTCTGGGACATCAGCGCCGAGATCCAGAGCAGTTCCTCGAGACTCCGCTCCTGGAGGTCCCTGGCGTTGCTCTGATTCTGGGAGAGAAGCTCGACCAGATGCGAGCGCGCCTGCCGTCGCGTCAGGACGCTCAGGATCAGGACGGAGGAGGCCACCGCCACCAGCGTGACGAGAGTTCCGAACAGGATGAGCCGGCCGATCAGGCTGTTCGCGCGGCCCGGGGGGCGCTCCAGGACTGGGCGGCGCAGCTCCGGAGCCGTCTCATCGACCATCCGGTTCGTCCTCGAGAGGGATGGCCAGGTCGACCAGGCTTGTCTGTCCAGCCTCGATGGTGACCTCGCGATGAATCGGCCGGGCGCGCTCGTGCCATCCGGTGACGAGGTACCGGCCAGGAGGGATGCCGGGCATCGTGTAGGCGCCCTTCGGATCGGGTGTGGTGAAGAACGGGTTATCTAGCACGAGCACCACGGCGCTCATGTCCGAGTGGATGTGGCAGAAGACCTTGACGATTCCCGGCCGGTCGAACCGCACGGAACGCGCGGAACCGTTCGGGTACCGCCCGAGATCGAACGAAGAGGACTTCGACAGCGAAAAGACATTGTGATAGATCGGGTCCGTGTTCGGAAACTCCACCACGGTGCCGACCATCACGGTCAGGACGTGAGGGACGAACGCCTCGTGCGACTGCTCCATCCGATACGGACCGCTGCGTGAAACAGGAGCCACCGAGAGCGCCGGGGCGGACTGGAGGTAGACGACGACGTTCGCCATCTCGGCCTCGAGGGAGGGGCTCGCCTCGGCAGGGGGCGCAGGATTCGCGTCCGGATAGATATTGAAGCGAATCCGCCGACCCATCAGACGCGGGCCGACGCGAACGATTCCGCTCAGCGAGCCGGTCGACGCCGCGGCCACCCGTGAGGCCTCCCCGGAGGCTTCAGGCCCGGCCCCTGGTTCAGCCGCCGTCGTGGCCCGGGCCGCGGACGAGAAGCAGGTGCCCGACAGGGCGATCAGTCCGGTCACAGCGATTGGCAGGAGAGCTGTGAAGACTCGGCCGCGGGCGGACAGTGCTACCGGCCCCGGCTCAGTCAGCACCTCGATTGACGCCCCCGGCAGAGGCTGCGTGCAGCCAGTTTTCATTTGCGCGCCTCCCGGGATTCTCCTGAGTGATTCCAGAAGCGCAATATAGGCTCCCCCCCCGATGGGTCAACCCTCGGGACGGAGG
>DASROJ010000060.1:0-11539 GCA_035646975.1 Patescibacteria group bacterium | reverse complement strand
GCTTCCCCCCGCCTCGATGGCGCCCCGCGCACTGGCGCTGGCCGCCGTCGGGCGTGACGAGACGCTCGCCGGCTGGCTCAAGGACGTCCTGCCTCCCGGTGCGCTGGACCTGCTCGAAGAAACGGTTCAAGGGCGGGAAGCACGCAGCGGCGCCTCGATGGCCTTCACGATGCAGCGTCGCAGGCTGGCCGCGGCCGAGGAGCTTTCCCGGCAGGTGACATCGAAGGCGAAGAAGCAGGACAGCGGGCTGCTGGCCGCGATGGGCGCCTTCACCATGCATCCGATCTGGGGCCTGCCGATCGTGGCCGCCGTGCTCTACACGATCTACCTCTTCGTCGGCGTCTTCGGGGCGCAGACCGCGGTGGGCTGGATCGAGAACGGTCTGTTCGCCGGGTTCATCAACCCCTGGGTCACGGCGCTGTTCGACCGGTGGTCTCCCTTCGCATGGCTCACCGCCCTGTTTGTCGGTCCCTACGGGCTCCTGACGATGGGGATGACATACGCCATCGCCATCGTGCTGCCGATCGTGGTGACCTTCTTCTTCGCGTTCGCGGTGATGGAGGACTCGGGATACCTGCCGCGGCTCGCCGTCATGCTGAACCGCTGCTTTCGCGTGATGGGGCTCAACGGCCGCGCCGTTCTTCCCATGGTGCTCGGTCTCGGGTGCGACACGATGGCCACCCTGACCACACGCATCCTGAGCACGCGAAAGGAGCGGATGATCGTGATCGTGCTGCTCGCCCTGGGGGTGCCCTGTTCGGCGCAGCTCGGAGTGGTCCTGGGAATCCTGGCGGGCGCCTCGTGGAAGGCGGCCGCGATCTGGGGTGGTGTCGTCTGCGGGGTCATCGTGGTGGTGGGATGGCTCACGTCGAAAATCCTGCCGGGGCCGCGCTCGGAGTTCATCATGGAAATCCCCCCGTTGAGAATGCCGTCACCCCTGAACCTCGCCCGCAAGACCATCGCGCGTGTCGAGTGGTATCTCAAGGAAGCGGTGCCTCTCTTCCTGCTCGGGACGTTGTTCCTCTTCATCGCGGACCGGATTCGGGCGCTGCAGGTGATGGAGCGCGTCATGGAGCCACTGGTAACCGGTCTGCTCGGGCTTCCGCCGGCGGCCACCGAGGCGTTCATCATCGGGTTCCTCCGCCGGGACTTCGGCGCGGCGGGGCTTTACCGGCTCAGCGCCGAAGGCCGCCTGGATGCCGTGCAGATCGTGGTGAGCCTTGTCACGATCACCCTGTTCATCCCCTGCATCGCGAATTTCTTCATGATCGTCAAGGAGATGGGAATGCGGGTGGCGCTGGCGGTGGCGGCGTTCATCTTCCCGTTCGCAATCCTCGTTGGAGCGATCCTGAACTTCATCCTTCGCTCCGCGGGAGCGGTGCTGACATGAACGAGAACCCGGGCGGCGGATGGGCCTGCCCGCTCTGCGGCGCCATGGTCACGGAGGATCAGGCCGCCTGCGGGGCGTGCCCGGTCTCGAAAGTGACCGGCAGGGCGCAGGGCTGCGGCGTGCTTTGCTGCCCGCGATGCGGCTACCGGTTCGTCGAGCGTTCCGGCTGGCTGGAATCCCTGAGCAGGCTATGGCGCGGGAAGGAGCACTCATGAAGCCACCCGGTGAAGAGCGTGTCGAGGAACTGTGCGAGGAGATCTGGTCGCTCACGGAGGCCGGCAGGAACACGCTGCAACGCGTCACCGGCGGGTCGAAGCTCGCGGATGCCGCCGGCGCGCTGCGCGAGCTCGGGATCCGGGGGCTCGCCGGCGTGGAGTCGGATCGCGTCGTGCTCACCGCCGAGGGCAACCGGATGGCCCGCGCCATCGTCCGCCGGCACCGGCTCGCCGAAGTGCTCTTCACCGAGGTGCTGTCGCTCGACGAAGCGGTCACGGAGTCGACCGCCTGCGAGATGGAGCACATTCTCTCGTCCCAGGTGACCGACTCGATCTGCACCTACCTCGGGCACCCGCCGCGATGCCCGCACGGCAAGCAGATTCCGCGCGGGGACTGCTGCGAGGTGTTCCGCAAGGACCTCAAGCCGCTGGTGATGCCGCTGTCCGATCTGGGGGTGGGGGAACAGGGACGCATCGTCTTCATCACCTGCGCCTCACAGGGGAGCCTGGAGCGTGTCGCCTCGCTCGGCGTGGTGCCGGGAAAGGTCGTCCGGCTTCTCCAGAAAAAACCCTCCGTGGTGTTCGAGGCGGGCTGCACCAGCATCGCGGTGGATCCGGAGATCGCCGGCGAGATCTACGTCCGGCGCGAGCCTGCCGCTGTCTGAGCCGCGCCGGTTTCGGCGCGCTGATCCAGCAGTGTGATGTAGTGCTCGTCCTCCTGGGCGAAGTGCAGCCTCAGAACGGCGTGCAGGCTGTAGAGAATCCTGCGCAGGTCCCGCACGTCCTCGGGCGCGAGGGCCCCGGAGGGCAGCTCGTCGATCAGGCGGCCGAACAATCGGGTGAGATGCGCAATCTCGAGGTGAGCGCGGCTCATCGCGGCGGTGGGGTCGTCGCCGCCGATCAGGCGGGCGACCATCGGGTAGACGACCGCTTCGTCATTTCTCTCGTGGGGCAGCAGTCGGTCCTCGAGGAAGCTCCTGAGCCCCCGCAGCTCCGTGCGCGCGTCGGGGTCGGACATGAGGTCGATCCGATCGGCGGCCGATCTCAGCCGGTCGATGTCGGGCAGCAGGCGGGTATGCTCGCCTTGCAGCAGGCTCGTCTGCGTCGAGCTGACTTCGGCGCCGGCGCGGTGCCGGCCGCGAAGCGAGCGCAGCGCGTTGACGATCACTGCGACATCGATAGCCTCCTGAAGCACGGCCCCGACGATCGGTGTCACCATTCCCGCTGCCGCGAATCCCATGGCCACGAACGAGAGCGCCATGCCTGCGACGACGCTCTGCATCGCGATGGCCCGCGAGCGCCGCGCAATCTGCATCGCTTCGGCGAGCCGATCCAGCCGATCCACGGTGAGGACGACGTCGGCCGCCTGCGATGACGCGGTGGCCCCGCGCGCGCCGAGCGCGACTCCGATGTCGGCCGCCGCCAGCGCCGCGGCGTCATTGATCCCGTCGCCGACCATCAGGGTGACGCCGCCCGCTTTCTCGCTGCGCACGGTCTGGACCTTTTCCTCGGCGGAGCGTTCCGCCATCACCGAATCGGCTCCGATACCCGCTCCTATCGCCTCGGCCACATGAAGGTGATCGCCCGTCAGCAGGACGATCCGCTCGATTCCCGCGCGGCGCAGCGCGCGCAGGGTCATGGACGCATCGGTGCGGATCGGATCCTGGAGGAGCAGCGCGCCCGCCACGGCGCCGTCCAGACCGACGAAGACGCATGCGGATCCCTCCAGGGCGGCGCGCCGCGTGACCTGTCGCGGGACAGGTGACGGCGAACTCCCCGGAGTGACGGCACGGCTCACCCAGTCCCACCGCCCGAGGCAGACCTCGCGGCCTTCGACCTTGCCCCGGACCCCCTGACCGATGTGCTCCTCGACATCGGCGGGCATCGCGAGCTTCAGCCCGCGGGCGCGTGCGCCATGAACGATGGCGGTGGCGAGAATGTGCGGGGACACCTGCTCGAGGGACGCAGCCAGACGAAGCAGCTCGTCGGGGGCGCTCGCGCCGAACACCATCACCTCCGAGACGTTCATCGCGCCGCGCGTGATCGTTCCGGTCTTGTCGAGCAGCAGAACGCGGGCGCCGGCGAGCATCTCCAGCGCCGCGCCGCTCTTGACGATGATCCCCCGGCGGGCGCACCGGGAAATCCCCGAGACGATGGCCACGGGCACCGCCAGGATCATCGGGCAGGGGGTGGCCACCACCAGCACCGCCAGCGCGCGTGTCGGGTCACCGCCGGCGATCCAGGCGATGAGCGCCGCCAGCAGGGTGACCGGCACGAAGAGAAGCGCGTAGCGGTCCGCAAGACGCGCGAACGGAGCCTTGGAGGACTGGGCCTCCTGCACGAGCCGGATGATCGCGGTATAGGTGCTTCCGGCCGCCGTGGAAATCGCGCGCAGGTCGAACGGACCGCCGGCGTTGACGGCGCCGCTGCGCACCGTATCGCCCTGCTCGCGGGTGATCGGAATGGATTCACCGGTGAGCGCCGACTCGTCCAGCACCGCGTCGCCGTTGGCGAGCAGGCCGTCCACCGGGACCACCTCGCCCGGCTTGACCAGCAGCAGATCCCCCACCGAAACCTGATCGAGATCGGGGGTCGTGAGGGTCCCGCCTTCGTGACGGTGAACCGCCCGGGGGGCCCGCTCGAGCAGCGCCGAAAGCTCCGCGCGCGCGCGGGCGCCGGCAAACGCTTCCAGGGCCTGGCCTGACGCCAGCATCAGGGCGATGACGGCCCCGGCCAACTGCTCGCCGAGGGCGAGGGCGCCGCCCATCGCAAGCAGGGCGATGATGTCCACGCCCATCTCGCGGTGGAAAAGCTTGACCGAGACGGCCCAGGCCAGGGGAAGCAGCGCCCCGACGGTGGTCAGACCCCAGATCCAGTGGGCGGCCGCGTCGAATCCGGACAGCCAGGCGCCGATGCCGGCCAGCAAGCCCGCCAGCGCCGCGCATAGAGGAAGCCACCTGCTCAGGCTCGAGCCGGTTGCAGCGCCTCCTGGTGTCGACGGAGATTCTTCTCGAACTTCCACCGGTAGACCCTCGACATGGCCTTCAGCTTCAACTCCCTGCGCCACCACCGCCGCGGATGGTCCGTGAACCAGCGGCACTCCTCGGGCAGCAGCACGAGGCTGACGTGGATGTCAGGCGCCACGCCGATGGGTAGATTGCGTTCCATGCACGATTCGTACAGCCGGCGGAACACCGGGACGAGATCCTCCGTGTTCGGCGGCGCGGTATCCTCCATGTCGGTTCCCTTCAAGGGCCGGAAGACGCACACCGTCGGGATGGCGCCGACGCTGGTCACCCAGTCGATGGCGCGCATCGAGGAGGCGGGATCCTCCAGACCTGCGATGATCTCTCCGTTGCTGACCCACGGCTCGTCGCTGCGGGCCCTCGAGAGGCTCGCGCAGTATTCCACGGCCTTGAGGTAACGGGGTAGCCCGTACTGGCGGTGCTTTCCGGGGCAGACTTCGACGAATCGCTCCGGATCGAAGATCTCGAAGCAGAAGGAGACGCGGTTGACCCCCAGCTGCCTGAGCCGATCGTAGCGCTTCAGGTCCGGGTGCGGCGGCGTCTGGATTCCCACCAGCAGACCGGTCTCTCTCTTCACCCGGTCGATGTAGGGGGCCAGGATGTCGAGGTAGGTGTCCCCCTCGTAGTGGCCCGTGTTGAAGTCGACGTACGTGATGCCCGACTCGCGTCGTGCGGCATGGACGACCTCGAGCACCTCGTCCACCGACTTGGTGTCGGCGTCATCGACGCCCAGGTTCAGTCCCACCGAGCAGAACTTGCAGTTTTCCTTCGTCGGCTTGAGCAGCCAGTACTCGCACACCTTGGCCGGGTAGATGCCGAGATAGGTGCCTTGCAGCGACCCGATGCGGGTCATCGGCTTGCCGCTGGAGGTCTTCCGATCGTACCAGGCGGGTCTCGGCGACAGCTCGACCGGTGCGACGATCTCACGTTCGTTGAAGATCGTGTAGCGGCCGTCCTTCCTGCGCAGGATGTAGGGCGACTTCGCCGCGAACGACTCGGCCACCGGAGCGTTGGTCCAGAGCCCGTGCGGAAGTATCAGCTCGAGACCGCTCCCCAGGCCGGCGCGCGTGCGCATGATGCCGCGTCCGCCATCCTCCTCGATGTAGCAGGAGTCGTCGACGCGCAGTCCCTTGCAGTAAAGGTCGAGCTTGAGCAGGGCCGGGTTGGTGCGGACATCCCGATTCATTTGAGCTCCCATGGATGGGAATTTGCTGCGTGGAAGTCGATTCGTGGACGGGCGCGCCTGCTGTTGGGGGATATCACGCAGCTTGAGGCAAATCGCACACCGGGTCGCGTCATTCTCTGGTGCTCTCCCTTGCGGCGCTGGGCCGTCGACGGGATCAATGCAAGGAGCGCACCATGCGATGGCGTCCAGCGCCGGTTCTCATCCGATCAGGGACGCCAGCTCTGCAGCACACGCATGTAATTGGCGCGTTCAAAGGCCCCGGGGTCGGGGCAGCGCAGCAGGCTCATGCTGCCTTTCATCTGGCGCACCGACTCGTAGCCGTGCTCATCCATCCACTCCGACATGGCGTCACGCAGCGCGCCGAGGCGTGACGGCCCATGTCTGAGGATCGCCGACACGGTCTGAATCGCGTCGGCGCCGGCCATCACGGCCTTGACCGCGTCCTGGGATGTGTGGATTCCGCCCGTGATCGCCAGCGAGGCTTTCACCCGGCCCGACAGGATGGCGAGCCATCGCAGGCGCAGGAGCAGCTCGCTGGAATCGGACAGCCGGAGGCTGGGCACCACCTCGAGCGTCTCCGTGTCGATGTCGGGCTGGTAGAAGCGGTTGAATATCACGAGTCCATCGACACCCTGGGCATCGAGCTGGCGGGCGAAATGCGCCAACGAAGAAAAGAAAGGCGAGAGCTTGACGGCCACCGGGATCGCCACGACCTGCTTGACGAGCCGGACGATCTCGAGGGTGCGCCGCTCAACCGATTCGCCGCTTTCGTCCGCGTCGGCGGCCACGTGATAGATGTTGAGCTCCAGCGCGCTGGCGCCCGCCGCCTCGATCAGGCGCGCGTACTCGAGCCACTTGTCGGGCGTGACCCCGTTGAGCGATGCGATGACGGGCACCGAGACGGTCTGTCGCACACGACGAAGCAGCTCCAGGTACTCGTGCGGGCCGAGCGCGGAGTCATCGGGACGCGGCAGGAAGGTATGCGCCTCGGCGTGCGCGCCGTCGTGAACATCCAGCCCGCGGGCGACGCTCAGCTCCTCCCGCGTCACCTGCTCCTCGAACAGGGAAGGCATCACGATGCACGGGGCGCCGGCGTCCTCGAGGCGCTTCACCGCGTCGAGGTCTTCGACCAGCGGCGACGCGCCGGGCATGATGGGGTGTTCGAGAATCAGGCCCAGGTACCGCGTTGTCATGTCCATCATCGCTCCTGCAGGGGCTTGCCAGCGACCTCGTTCTTCGAGACGCCGGCCTTCGATGGATCCGTCTGCGCGACCAGCCTGGCGAGCTGCTCGTACACGCCATAGCGGTTGGCTGCCGATTGCCTGGCCGATTCGAGCAGCCGCTTGAACCGCGCCGGGTCCTGCCTCTCCACCATCAGGAAACGGGTCTCGTTGCGCATGTAGCGGGCCAGGTCGGCGCGGGGTGGAGGGGAATCGAGCACCAACGGCGTGTCGCCGGCCGCCGCGCGGCGCGGATCGAACCGGAACAGCGGCCAGTGGCCGGACTCCACCGCGAGTTTCTGCTGTTCGGCGCCGTAGGCGAGATCGTAGCCGTGCGCGATGCAGGGGCTGTAGGCGATTATCAACGACGGGCCCGGGTAGGACTGTGCTTCCGCGAAAGCCTTCACGGTCTGCGCGTCCTTCGCGCCGAAAGCCACCCGCGCGACATACGCGTTGCCGTAGGTCATCGCCCACAGGCCGAGGTCTTTCTTGGCAAGGGACCTGCCGGCCACCGCGAACTTCGCCGCCGCTCCCATCGGGGTGGCCTTGGACTGCTGCCCGCCGGTGTTCGAGTAGACCTCGGTATCGAGCACGAGGATGTTGACGTCCGGGCCAAGCGCGAGCACATGGTCCAGTCCGCCGAATCCGATGTCGTAGGCCCAGCCATCACCGCCGACGATCCAGATGCTCTTCTTCACCAGGTAGTCGGCCACCTGCTCGAGCCGACGCGCCTCGCTCGACTCGATGCCGGACAGCTTGCGACGCAGCAGCTCGACCCGCTCTCTCTGCGCGCCGATGCCGATCTCATCCTGCTGTTCGGCATCCAGCAGCGCGGCCGCCAGGCCGGCGCCAAGGCTGGAGGCCAGCGTGGACACCAGCCCGCGGGCGTGTGCGACATGCGTGTCGATCGCCAGGCGGAAGCCAAGGCCGAACTCGGCATTGTCCTCGAACAGCGAGTTCGACCAGGCAGGCCCCCGCCCATCGCGGTTGGTCGTGTACGGCGTGGTCGGCAGATTGCCGCCATAAATCGACGAACAGCCGGTCGCGTTGGCGATCAGTGCCCGGTCGCCGTACAGCTGGGTGAGCAGCTTGATATAGGGTGTCTCGCCGCAGCCGGCGCAGGCACCGGAGTACTCGAACAGCGGCTCGAGGAACTGGGAGCCCTTCACGTCGAGCTTGACCGCCGTGCGATCCGGTTCGGGCAGGTCCAGGAAGAAGGCGTAATTCGCCACCTCCGCGGCGCGCAGCGGGGCCATCGTCTGCATGTCGATCGCCTTGTGTTTCGGGTTCGAGCGATCCTTTGCGGGACAGACCATGACGCAGAGTCCGCAGCCGGTGCAGTCCTCGGGAGCGACCTGGATCGTGTACTTCTGCCCCGGGAATTCATGCCCCTTGTAGTCGCACGATTTGAAACCGGCCGGAGCGTTCTCGAGCCCGGCGGCGGGGTAGGTCTTCGCGCGAATGGCGGCATGCGGGCAGACCATCGCGCATTTGTTGCACTGGATGCAGAGGACATCGTCCCAGGCCGGGATCTGAAGCGCGATGGCGCGCTTCTCCCACTTCGTGGTGCCGAGGGGCCACGAGCCATCCACCGGGAAGGCGCTGACCGGCAGCAGGTCGCCCTTGCCGGCGAGCATCATGGATGTGACCCGCTGCAGGAAGACCGGAGCCCCGGCGGGTACGGGCGGTGGCAGCCGGCGCGTGGCGGTGACCCTGCCCGGCACCGGCACTTCGCGCAGGTGCTCGAGCGTGAGATCCACCGCCGCGAAGTTGCGCTGGACGATCTCGTCCCCCTTCTTCTCGTATGTCTTCCTGATGGCCGACTTGATCCTGTCGATGGCCTCCTGGCGCGGCAGCACTCCCGAGATGGCGAAGAATCCCGTCTGCATGATGCTGTTGATCCGCCCGCCCATCCCGGTTTCGGCGGCCACCCGCGAGGCGTCGATCGTGTGGAACCTGATGCCCTTCAGGATGATCTGCTCCTGGATCTCCACCGGCAGGCGGTCCCAGACCTCTTCGGGGGTCCCCGGCGCGTTGAGAAGGAACACGGCGCCCTGCGCCGCATGCTCCAGCACATCGAAACGGTCGAGGAAAATCGACTGGTGGCAGGCGATGAAGCTGGCCTTGCCGATCAGGTACTCGGAGCGGATGGGTCTGGGCCCGAAGCGCAGATGCGATACGGTGACAGAGCCCGACTTGCGCGAGTCATAGACGAAATAGCCCTGAACCCACCTGTCGGTGCCCTCCCCGATGATCTTGATGGAGTTCTTGTTGGCGCTGACGGTGCCATCTGAGCCGAGGCCGAAGAAGATCGCCCGCACCACGTCGTCGCTCTCGATATCGAAACCGGACTCGATCGGAAGCGATGTGTGCGTGACATCGTCGAGAATCCCGACGGTGAAATGCCGGCGCGGCTGCCCGGCCCGCAGCTCGTCGAGAGCCGCTTTCACCATGGCCGGTGTGAATTCCTTGGAGCCGAGCCCGTACCTGCCGCCAAGCACCCGCATGTTGCGGCCCGATTCCTGCAGCGCGGCGACCACGTCCAGGTACAGCGGCTCGCCGACGCCGCCGGGCTCCTTGGTGCGGTCCATCACCGCGATCGACGTCACGGTGGAGGGCAACGCCGCGACGAACGCCTCGATGGAGAAGGGCCGGAAAAGCCGCACCTTGAGCAGGCCCACTTTCTCTTCGCGCTGCGCCAGGTACTCGATGGTTTCGTGGGCGGTCTCGGCGCCGGAGCCCATCATCACGATGACGCGCTCGGCCTCGGGGTGTCCGACGTAATCGAAAAGGCCGTACCGCCGGCCCGTGAGCGTCGCGAACCTCTCCATCGTCTCGGCCACGATGTCGGGGCAGGCGAGATAGAAACGATTGCACGCCTCCCGCGCCTGGAAGAAGACGTCGGGATTCTGGGCGGTGCCGCGCAGGACGGGGTGATCGGGTGTGAGACCGCGCCGACGGTGGGCCGCGACGAGAGAGTCGTCGATCATGAACCGCAGGTCGTCGTCGGTGAGTTGCTCCATCTTCGCCACCTCGTGCGAAGTGCGAAACCCGTCGAAGAAATGCATGAACGGGACGCGCGCTCTGAGCGTGGCCGCATGGGCGATGCAGGCGAGGTCATGCGCTTCCTGCACCGACCCGGAGGCCAGCATCGCGAACCCGGTCTGCCTGCAGGCCATCACATCGGAATGATCGCCGAAAATCGACAACGCATGGGTGGCCAGGGCGCGCGCCGACACGTGCATGCAGAAGGCCGTCAGCTCGCCTGCAATCTTGTACATGTTGGGGATCATCAGCAGCAGGCCCTGCGACGCGGTGAAGGTGGTGGCCATCGCGCCGGCCTGCAGGGCGCCGTGAACCGCGCCGGCCGCCCCGCCCTCCGACTGCATCTCGGTGACCTGGGGGACCGAGCCCCAGATGTTCGTCCTGGCGTGCGCGGACCATTCGTCGGCCAGCTCGCCCATCGTCGATGAGGGTGTGATCGGGTAGATCGCGATCACCTCGCTGAGCCGGTGGGCCACCGAAGCGGCCGCTTCGTTGCCATCGACGGTGACCATCTTTCTCGCGGACATGGTTTCTCCTTGCGGACCGACAATACGGCACGGGGTCACGGGGCCCATACCCATGCCCAGCAATGGTGATGCCATGCCGCAGACTCTGCTGCCGGCGGCGTCAGGAGGGGCGCAGGATCGGATCGACCTTTATCGTCCGTTGCATATGGGGCGGATGACCCAGTGGTCAATGGGCGAAGCCACCCATCCACTCAGGTGGCTGAGGGGGCATCGGTCGAGCGGTAGAGACGCGTCCGCTTGAGCGCCTCGAGCAGCACGACCGGCCACGACACCGCGGCCAGCGCCAGCAGCCAGTCGCCAGACGACAGGGTGACGGTGCCCAGAAGACGCATGAGGGGCTGCCAGGTCGTGGCAAGCCACTGGAGCCCGAACAGCGCCAGCAGCGAGACAAGGATCATCGGATTGGTGGGCAGCCTCCACCATCCGGCGCGGTCGGACCGGCAGTTCATCGCCTGGAGAGGGTGGATGAGCACGAGCGCGACGAACGCCAGCGTCGAGGCTCGCGGTCCTGGTCCCCTTGCATGAGTCTCCCAGAAGAAAGCGCTCAGCACCCCCGCTGCGAGCAGACTCCCTTCGAACAGCATTCTCGCGCCGAATCCCCAGGTGACGAGCGCGGCGGCCTTGTCGCGTGGGGGCCTGCGCATCAGGTCGGGGGCCGCCGGATCCCGGATCAGGGCCAGCGCGGGCAGGATGTCCGTGACCAGGTTGACCCAGAGGATCTGCAGCGGCAGCAAGGGAGAGGGAAAGCCGACCATTATGGCGACGAAGATCGTGAGGATCTCCGACAGGTTGCAGGAAAAGAGAAAGTGGATCACCTTGCGGAGGTTTTCGTAGATGGCGCGCCCCTCATGCATCGCCCGCACGATGGTCGAGAAATTGTCGTCGGTGAGCACCAGATCGGCCGCTTCGCGGGCCACGTCGGTGCCGGAG
>DASROJ010000059.1:0-4169 GCA_035646975.1 Patescibacteria group bacterium | reverse complement strand
TTCGCAGAGAGCCTGGATCGGCGCCGGGTGTGACCGTGACGCGGGCAATCCGGGCGGTGGACGAAAGCTCGGGGCCGGCCTGGGCCTCCGGCACATTAATAATGATACGGGCAGGGGCCGCGGCCATGGCCTGGGTGAAAGTGACCGGTGCGTCGAATGTCAGTGTCAGATGATTACCGTCGACGGCTCTTTCCACGCCAGTAAGCAGCATCAGCGCCAGCAGCATAGGTTTCACGGAGTGTACTCCAGCAACGTGGTGATGGTGTTCCGGCTCGCGTCCACCAGGCCGACGGTGGAATCGCGATTCCACCGTCCGACGGATAGACCCACCCTGAGGCTCGGCCCGAGGCGGTACTTGAATGTCACCTTGTCGGTGAGGATTTCGTCCTGACGGTGCCGGATGTTTCCCGGTGTCACCTCGATGGGAACAGGATAGTCGACGCTTTCGAGCTGGCGGCCCAGCTCGAGGCTGACGCGGCTGGTCAGGAAGTGTTCATAGGAAAGTGCCTTCTTGCCGTAGATGAAGAAGAGATTGTCTCCCACGGTCGAAAAACCGGTGTCCCGCTGATAGACGGCCCGCGCCTCGCCTCGTCCCAGCATCCGCGCGCTCAGGCTTGCATCGGCGATCAGGCCGGTGAACCCGTCCAGTTTATCGTTATCCGGGGCCAGATGCCTCAACCCCACCTTGAAATATCCGCGCAACGATCCGGCGGGATCGAACTCGAGACCGCCCATCACGCTGTGCGACGCGGAGTCGCGCTGCAGATGGGCGCCGTTGATGACGGTGTTCGCGAAGTCGATGCGGCCGGAGCGCAGGTCGAGCAGGGCGCTGGTGCGAGGTCTGATCCGCAGCGAGCCGGTGAAGCCAATTGCGGTCTCGTCGCGCTCGAGCTGGGCGGCGATCGCGTCGGCGGTGTTGGAGGCCTGCTGGATGGTGTTCGGATCCGAGCCTGGGGGCAGATCGGGCTTGCCGGCGTCGTAGTGGTAGTTCACGCGGCGAAGGAAAACATCGACCTTGCCTCTCGATCCCGGGTTCCAGGTGGTGCCGAACTTGCCGGCGGTGGCCGTGTTGCGGATGCGAAAGTCGATCTCGGTGTTGGGGCGATCGCGTGTCGAGTTCTGCTCTCCATCCGCGTACACCGTGAAGTCACGCAGGTAGAGGTGGAGCTTGGTCCTGAGCGAGTTGTTCACATGGTTGAGGTCCGACTCGCGCGCGAAAACGGCATAGTCGATCTCGTCCCAGATCGAGAAGGCGGCCAGACGCCCCACCGGAGCCACGGCGCGGGCTCCCGGGCCGAAAGTGACCATGAAATCGCCGCTGCTGCGCCTGGCGTCGAGCCGCGTGTTGTCGTCGTAGCCGAAATCCTTCAGCACGAAAAACGGCGCCATGTGGAAGGGGCCGACCTGGACCGTTTCCTTGAGGGAGAAATCGGCGTCCGGGTCCTCGGCCGCATGGCCGGCCCGGATCGAGACAACTTCGCACGAGAGCAGGAGAATCCCGCACAACAAGGCCGCCCGAGGGCGGCTGGATGCGCGCCCGCTGGTCAATGACATCCGATCGGTCTCCGTACCACCGGTATGTTGCCCGTTCAGCGGATGCGTGCCGGCAGATGGAAGCCGCCGAGTCAATTGGGCCATCGGAACTGTGGATACGGGTGGCTGTTTAGCACAGAATCGGCGGCAGGTCAATCGAGGCAATGCCCGCCAGGCAAGTCTTCGGGGCCACAACCGTCACTTGACCCTGCGCGGAAGATTGAATTAGGGTATTAGTGTATCAAGGTAAAAAGGAGCGCTCCGCCAGAGGTGGTCAACCTTGGACAAGCCGATCCCATTTCGCCGTGCGGGTGGGCCAGGATCATCCGCCAGAACTCCAGGCCAACCATCGGGCCGACCTCCAGGCGGCGGAGTGGCTGGCCGCATCCTCCTGCTGGAGTTCACGGGTGAAGCCGGCACCGCCGCCGCGTCCGTTCCGGGGACAGAATCCGCCCTGCAGTCGGTTGGTCACCAGGTCACTCGCCTGACCACGGGCAAGGAGGCGCTCTCGCTTGCGCGCAAGCGGGAAGTGGACCTCGTCGTGGCCGAATCGCGACTGCCCGATCTGGATGCCGCGGATTTGCTCGAACGGGTTCACCAGATCGATCCCGAGATCCCCGTCATCATCCTCACCGAATCCGGCGATATCGACACGGCGATCGAGTGCATCAAGAGAGGGGCGTATGACTATCTGGCCAGGCCCCTGAACCTCGGCAGCGTGATCGCCACGGTGAACAGCGCCCTGGACCGCCGCAACCGGGAGGATACGGCCGTTCAGAGAAAACCGGCGGACTCCCGCGACTCGTTCGGGATGCTGATCGGCCGCTCGGAGGCGATGAAGACGGTCTTCAATCGCATCGCAAAAATCGCCCCCCAGAACACCACCGTGCTCATCCTGGGAGAGTCGGGCACCGGCAAGGAGGTCGTGGCGAAGGAGATACACCAGCGAAGCCCCGTGGCCGCCGGACCGTTCATCGCGGTGAACTGCGGCGGCGTATCGGGTGAGCTGATCGAGTCGGAGCTTTACGGTCACGAACGGGGCGCCTTCACGGGCGCGGCCCAGGCCCACGACGGGCTGTTCCATGCGGCGCAGGGGGGGACGCTTTTTCTCGACGAGATCGGCGCAATGCCGCTGGCGCAGCAGGCCAGCCTCCTGCGGGCGCTGGAAAAGAAGGAAATCCGGCGGGTCGGCGGAACACGCACGTTCCAGGTCGATTTGCGGGTGATCGCCGCCACGAACAACGACCTCGATCAGGCCATGGAGGCCGGCCTGTTCCGTCAGGATCTGTTTTATCGACTGTCGAGGATGATCATCCACCTGCCGTCGTTGCGGGAGCGGGTCGACGACATCCCGGTGCTCAGCTCCCACTTCATCAGACGCTACTGCAAGGAGCACGCGCGCCCGCTGCGGAAGCTGTCGTACGAGGCGCTCGACATCCTGTGCAACCGCACGTGGCGGGGCAACGTGCGCGAGCTGGAAAATGTCATCGAACAGGCGGTTTTCTTTTCGCGCCGCGAGCTGATCAAACCCACCGACCTGCCGATACCACGGTCTGAAACGGTTCGTGCCCAGCTCAAGACGCTCGACGAGGTGATGCGAGAGCACATCGCATCGGTGCTGGCGCACACCGCCGGCAACAAGCGCAAGGCAGCGGCGATCCTCGGCATCGCCCGTCCAACGCTCTACCATCGCATGAAGCGACTGGGCCTCGAGGGCGCTCCCGGCGACCCCGGGCCCCGGCGCCGGAAGAAAAGCCGGCGCTAGAGATCGGCAGGTGTCCCAATCCTGAGCGGTTTCACTCCGCGCGCATTCCCCGCAATTGAATCCAACCCTGACAAGACGAATTGTCGGACATCTCCGCCATTCATCAAGCGGTGCGGGCAGAATGAGAACGATCGAGCCTGACCGCCGCAAACGACGCCCTGGTCGTGGCCCCACGCATCGCTCGTGAGGCGCGATCCATCATGCGATCGTCGTTCCTCTGTGCCGCGATGAGTCAGTCCGTCTCCAGCCGCTGATCGAAGTCGTCACTCCTCGACGGCCTACCTTCGGCCCGGATGCCGGTTGGCTCAAGGCTTTCCCCATTTGCGACATCTCCGGATTCCAACGCGCACGCTTCTTGCTAGTTGCTCACTGCGCAAGTGAGCGAACCTCGGTATCGCGGCATGGATGACAAATCAAACAGGAGCTTCGTGACTGTGGAGGCTTTACCCGATGGCAAAAGCAGAAAGGTGGAGTGAAGATGTAAGGGACACCGGCTCCGAACCTCAGTGGAGGTTTGTTGTGAGCTACAAATCGGTGATCACCCAGATTGCCTATCAGGTTGCCTCCGGCTTGCCGCCCGCCGTGGAGTTGAACGATCTGATCAGCGACGGGACGATCGGGCTCATCAAGGCCATCGGGACCTATGACTCGGCCAGGCAGGTGCACTTCTCCTCCTATGCGGAGGTCAGGATCCGCGGGGCGATTCTCGACGGACTGCGGAGCCTCGACCTGATGCCGCGATCCCTCAGAAGGAGTCTGCGACGTCTCGAACGCGCGCGTCTGGATGTGCAGCAGGCGCACGGCCGCCCCGCCACATCCGAAGAGCTGGCTGCCGAGATGGATTTCTCGCTCGATGCGCTGCACCAGTTCA
>DASROJ010000058.1:0-3427 GCA_035646975.1 Patescibacteria group bacterium | reverse complement strand
GCCACGGCGGCGCTGCTCAAGGGGATGGGGTTGGGTTGAGCGCGCCATCGGCGGCCGGGCTGGCAGCCTTTGCCACCAGGTGTCCGCGGCCCGGGAGCATGCGGCGGACGCAAAGCGCGATGGCCTGCGCAGCGCCCGCCGCATCGAGTGCTAGCTTCCCCAGCGCCAGGTGGCGCCGACGTTCAGACCGAGACCATCGAATTTCACGTTTTCGTTGAAGGCGTTGAACTTGATCGAGGTGTCCACCTTGCGCCACATCAGCTCGGCGAAGAACCTCGTGCCGTCCTTCTTGCCGATGTCGAGGCCGCCATCGATGTAGACGCCGGTTTCATCATCCACGCTGCCGGGGTTGACGCTCAGGAAGTAATAGCTGACTCCCGCGCCCACGAAGGGGTTCACCGTCTTGTCCGGCAGGAAATTGAGCTTCAAGCCTCCGTCCACCGGGACGGCCGTGATGTCGATGGACCGGCTGCCGAAGTCATCGTCATTGAACGAGGGGAAATAGGTCCCGTGGAATTCGAGCTCCAGCATTTTCGTCAGATCGAATCCCACGCGAAGACCTGCACCCCAGCTGGCATCGGCATCTTTTGAATCCCAGTAGGCACCATAGGCGCTGAGGCTGCCCGCCCTGCTCGGAGCGGAGAACAGCATCAGGATCGCCACGAGCATCACAAGTCTCTTCAAGTTCATCACCTTCATCTTGCCCTCCTTTGTTGTGAGTCCATGTCGTGTCTACTGCAACGCGCCGGTGCGCTGGACTGACGCCCGGTCGGGGACCGCTTTACCGCACTTCGAGGACTTCAGGCAAAGTTCGACCTGGTTTGCGACGGAAACCGGAACCTGCATGGTGGAGACGCGGGCCGGGCGGCCGAAGGTGGGTTTTCATTCGGGTCGAAGTCTGTTCGCACCGGGCATCTCCCCCTGGGGTGAACGACGAATCAAAGACCGATTGATTCGAGCAAGCCCGCGAACTATACGAGAGCCATCCGGGCGGGAACATAGAGGTTTTCCTTCAAAAAGCGGACAGGATTTCCCCTATGGGACCTGGCGGCCACGGCGGCAGGACGGGACCGGCGATCCATCTCAGGGGCCGAGATCCGGCAGCGCGAGCCCGCGTTTTCCGCCGATCGAGAAGTAGAATCCACAGGCCAGCAGGGCCGCCGCCAGCGTCAGGGCGAAGATCGAGCTGGCGGCGTACCAGGTGGAGAAGTTCACCGTCATCGGAAACTCGGCGGCGAGGTGGAGGTAGTAGGCCGCGATGAACGCAAGAAGCCCGAACCTGACGAGCAGGACGAGCCAGCTGGCCACGATCAGCGCGCTCAAAGGGACATCGATGGCCGGACTGTCCCCCTGCAGCGCGAGCCTTGCCGTCAGCAGGGCGAACAACGCCGCGAGAGCCAGCGGCTCTTTCCTGAGGAAAACCTGCAGAAGAAGGATGATGAACATGTAGGCCATCGGAGCGACGATGCATGCGGGCTGCACCTCGAAGAACAACGCGAGGCTGTCCCGGAGGCTGAGCACCACGTCGAGGTGCCCGACCCCTGGTGCCGCCGGCGGAAGGCCGATCCATCCGGGCGCCAGGAGCTGGACCTGCGTCAGCAGCACCCACAGCACCCCGAAAACCCCACCGATCAGGATGTCGCGCCCCACGAGCGGGTCGAAGAATCTTCCGGCGAGCAGGCGGCTCCATGAGACGATCCGGTGCGGCCAGCGGCTCCGGACGTACGGCTCCAGCGCCACGTAGATGATCCAGAAAAACGACGAGATGAAAAGCGCCAGCCCCGCGCTCTTCTGGAACATCTCCCATTCTTCGTTGACCGCCGTGACGTGACCCGAGTAGAGCAGCCATGCGAGCATGATCGACGCGAACAGAAAACAGGAGCACTTCAGCGCGCCTTTCCAGTCCCCGCGCCCCGATTTCATGTTCGCGATCGCCAGCAGGAAGCTGCCGCCCAGCACGACGAAATGGAGCATGAGATTGATGGTGTCGGAGGCGCGCGCGGCGGCGCTTTGCGCGAACGGCTCGATGTGCGTCTGCCTGGTCCATGGGCCGATGATCTGGAAATAGACCGGCCGTCCATGCAGCGAGCCCGCTTCGACATGGATCGGTGACCGGGTCCCGTCGGGAAAGGCTCCCTCCCATGCCATCGAGACATCGGTCGAGACGGGAGGAACCCAGGTCGGGTCGACCGGTTTGAACTTCGCGAAGTCGAGCCCCGCCTGGTTGAACAGCGTCTCCCAGCCGTAGGCGGGCACCGCCTCGTCCGATCGCCGGGCGGTGGAAGGGATGGCGTTGAGCTCGACGATCCTGCCCTTGGTGTCCAGCAGAAGGCTCACCATGCCCGGCTGGTAGGGCGGGGGATCGGTGAGCGAGATCCTGCCGAACGCATCGCCAGGCATCATGAGCTGCGGGCTCCGGCGAAACCAGAACAACAAGGCGGCGGGTCTTCCGGTGGCAAGAGCGTCCCATCGACGAGCGGTGCGATCGCTGGCCGCCGCATGGGCGAGGAAGTCATCGTCGGAGACGAGTCCCCACGCTTCGCTCGTCCGCGACGTGCCGGCGCCCCTCAGGCCGTCGAGCGAGGCGAGAATCTCGTGAGCCCGGTCGACCAGCACCGCGGGGGACTTGTCGAAGGGGACACGGTGGATCAGCATCGATCGTCCCATCATGAGGGAGATCATCACGAGACCGGCGAGGCCGGCCACGAGGCAGGCCCACGCGGTGGTGGGAGCCAGCCCTTCGCGGCTGCCCGATGCCGCGACCATTTCAGGTGAAGGCGTCTCACCAGCCGCCATCGCGGCGGCGAGCGGGTCGCCTCCCGGCAGCATCGCGGTCACCGCCAGCGCGCTGGCGGGTCGCCGGGCGGGATCCGGTTCGAGACAGCTGAGGATGGCCCGATCGATGCGCGGGTCCAGTCCGGAGACCAGGCTGGTGGGCGTCGGTGGCGGCGTCCGGCCGCGCAGCCGCGCGAGGGCGGCGATCGACTCGGGCTGGAATGCCGGCCGGCCGGTGAACATCTCGTACAGCACCAGGCCCAACGCAAAAATGTCGCTGCGCACCGAAGCCGGTTGCCCGGAGAGCTGCTCGGGCGCCATGTAGGCCGGCGTTCCCGCCCCGACATCCACCCTCTGCGCCTCTTCGATGAGACTGGCAAGACCGAAGTCGGTCACCCGCACCTGGCCGCGGCCGTCAATCATGATGTTGGCCGGCTTGAGATCCCGCAGCAGCACGCCCTTGGAGTGCGCAGCGGCCAGCGCGCCGCACAGGTGCAGCGCGATCTCGACCGCCTTGTCCTGCGGAAGCCGCCCGATGCGCCTGAGCAGGGAGGCGAGGTCCTCTCCGTCGACGAACTCCATCGTCAGGAAATGCTGTCCGTCCACGTCGCCGATGTCGTAGACCCGGCAGACATCGGGGTGAGTGATCTGT
>DASROJ010000057.1:0-6492 GCA_035646975.1 Patescibacteria group bacterium | reverse complement strand
TCGCCCGGGCGTTCATCCTGGTGCTGATGGCGGTGGTGCTGGTCTGCGCGGGGTTGCTGGCGCTGCAGTCGGCGACCGGCCGCCGGACCAGGGCGGCGGCGCCGGAAAAGTTCGACGTGCCCGCCGATCCGAAGAGCATCGAGGCAGGAATCGCGGCGCTCGACAAGGACGTCAAGAAGCTTTCCGCGGCGAACCTGAAGCTGCGCCAGAAGATCAAGCCGTTCCAGCCGCGCGGCCTTTATCTCGTCATCGACACCGGCGCGAACCACCTCTACATGATGAAGGACGATGCGGTTCTGCGCGACGCGGTGGTTTCCACCGGCTCGGGCGTCAAGTTGTCCGACCCGGACAAGCCTCGTTCATGGGTGTTCGACACGCCGCGAGGAGAGTTCACCATCCACCGAAAGGTCAACGAGCCGGTCTGGACCAAGCCCGACTGGGCCTTCGTCGAGGCCGGCGAGAACCTGCCCAAGGGATATGACGAACGGGTCGAAGAAGGAGTCCTGGGCGACTACGCGATGGATCTCGGCGACGGTTATCTGATCCATGGCACGCTGTTCGAGCGTGCCCTCGGCCTGCACGTGACGCATGGGTGCGTGCGCGTCGGGTCCAAGGATCTCGAGCAGATCTTCAAGTCGGTCGCGGTGGGCACGAGGGTCTACATCATATGAGGCGCGCCGCGCGCCTGCTCGCCGCCGTTACCCTCGCCGCCCTGGCGGCGGTTTCCGGCAGCGACCCGCGGGCGGGCGCCGAGACGCGTCTGGACAAGTACCAGGCGCTTCTCGAGGGAAAGCGCGCCCTGGTCCGTGAAAACGCGCTGCTCCAGATGGAATCCGAGATCGCCACGACCAAATCGGCCTACATCTTCTTCAACCTGAAGGAAGGCAAGCTGGAGTTCCGCGTGCGAGGCCGCGCGTTCAAGTCGTACGCCTTCGCACCGATCACCATCGACGAACGAGGCCGGGAGGCGGCCGACCCCGAGACGATCTGGAAGTCGCTCGGCAAACCGCTCACGGTGCTCGAGGTGCAGGGCGCCCACCCGGAATTGATCCCGCCCGATCCGAACACGGCCAAGGACGACGGTCAGCTTTACTCCGATCCCAACCAGCTCGCCGCGCAGACGGGCACCGGACCGGTGCACAGCGACGCGGGAGTCCTGGGAGTGGACGCGCCGACGGATTACTACATCAAGCTGGATGACGGGGTCGTCTTTCACATCCGCACTCCCAAGACGCGGACATTCCGCGAGAAGGCCGCCGACCGCCTCGCGGAAATCGCCGAGAACATGCGCGCGACGCTTTCGAGCTTCTGGGGCGCCAAGGAGATCGAGATTGCCGGCAAGCCGCGCCTCGAGCTGTACCTGACCACCGACCCGGATACGGCGAAGAACCTGCACTACTCCCTGCTGCCAGGCGAGAAAGTCTTCGCGGTGCCGCCACCGCCGCCTCCCATCCTGCTGGTGGCCTCCACGCGGACGAAGGCCGCCTCCCCGGGCGACGCGGTGCCCGCGGCGCGTTAGCGGTGTGTCCGGGTCATGTCCCGGGCCTTCGTGGCGGAAACCGCCGGCTAGTCGACGACGGGCTGCGGGGAAGGCGAGGCCGGCGGGGTCATCAGGACCCTGGACCACCTGCGCAGACAATCCACGATCACGATACAGACGCAGGTCATCATCACCGCGGTCAGCAGCGCGTTGAGATAGCCCTGCAGGGCGTAGCCCGGCTGCCGCGCGAGCGGGATGAAGTTGTTCGTGATGCTGAGCCATCCGGCCGTCAGGGTGGTCGTCGCGACGAATGAAAGCGGCAGCAGCGTGACAAACGCGTACTTCGCGCGGCCCGAGTTGATGATCACCGTCGTGCCGACACAGAGCGCCACGGAGGCCAGCAGCTGGTTCGCGATGCCGAACATGGGCCAGATGGTGGTGATGCTCCCGTTGAGGATGAAGTACGACCAGGCGCAGACCACGAGCCCGGAGGAAACGATGGTGCCGGGCAGCCAGTCGGTTTTCTCCATCGGCTTGTAGAGCCGCCCCATGAACTCCTGCACGAGAAATCTCGCCACCCGCGTGCCGGTGTCGATGGTGGTGAGGATGAACAGCGCCTCGAACATGATGGCGAAGTGGTACCAGTAGGACATCAGCCCGCGCATGCCCGGCAGCCCGGTGAATATCTGCGCCATGCCCAGCGCCAGCGACACCGCGCCGCCCGTCCGGCCGGCGACGTTCTCCCCCACCTGTGCCGACAGGTCGGCGAGATTCACGGTGTGCATGCCCAGCGCGGCGTACTTGTCGACGGGCACGTTGACCGCGAAATAATCTCCCGGGTAAAGACACGCCGCCGCGATCATCGAGGTGACGCCCACCAGGCCTTCCATCAGCATCGCGCCGTAACCGATCGGGCGGATGTCCATCTCGTTGGAGATCATCTTGGGCGTGGTTCCCGAGCTGATGAGGGCGTGGAACCCCGAGATCGCCCCGCAGGCCACCGTGATGAACACGAACGGATAGAGCGCGCCGGGGATGATCGGACCGCCGCCGCCGACGAACTGGGACAACGGCGGCATCTTGAGCAGCGGGTTGACCACGAGCACACCGGCCACCAGCACGCCGATGGTCCCGAGCTTCATGTACGACGACAGGTAGTCGCGCGGGCACAGCAGCAGCCAGACCGGCAGGACCGAGGCGATGAATCCGTACGACGCGATCAGGAGGGTGACGCCGGTGTGGCTGAAGGTGAAATAGGGCGCCAGCGCCGAACCGGGAATCCAGGCGCCACCGATGACGGCGGCGAGCAGTCCCGACACGCCGATGACCGTGGCTTCGGCGATCTTCCCCTTGCGGAAAACATACATGTGCAGTCCCATGTAGAGCGCCAGCGGGATGCTGCAGGCGATCGTGAAGGTTCCCCAGGCGGAGTCCTTCAGCGCGTTGACCACCGCGAGACCCAGACCCGCCAGCGCGATGATGACGACGAACAGGATTGCCAGCGCCGTGACGAATCCGCTCACCGGCCCGATCTCCGATCGGGCGATTTCCGCCAGCGACTTGCCGTTGCGGCGGACGGAGGAGAACAGAATGATGAAATCGTGCACGGCGCCGCCCAGCACCACGCCGATGACAATCCAGAGAAGCCCCGGCAGGAACCCGAACTGCGCGGCGAGCACCGGCCCGATCAAGGGCCCGGCGCCCGTGATGGCCGCGAAGTGGTGGCCGAACAGCACCCACTTGTTGGTGGGGACGTAGTTGTTCCCGTCGTTGAACCGGTGGGCGGGCGTCACGCGGAGCGGGTCGAGAACAGCCACCTTGGTGGCCAGAAAAGCGCTGTAGTACCGGTAGCCGATCGCCAGGACACAGAGCGCGCCCAGCATGATCGGCATCGCGTGTCGGAAGAGATCCCCCATCTCGTCTACCCCAGCGCCTGTTCCAGATCCTCGATGATGTCGGCGGTGTCTTCCACACCGACGGAGAGCCTGATGAGCCCGTCGCCGATCCCGGCGGCGCGGCGCTCGTCGGGCGTAAGCTTGACATGCGAGGAGAGCGCCGGCACCGAGGCCGTCGTCTCCACCCCGCCGAGCGTCGGGGCCAGCCGGATGAGCCGGAGCGCCGCGATGACGCGGGGCGCGACCTGTTCGTCGGCCATCTCGAAGGAGACCATGCCACCGAACCCGGACATCTGGCGACGCGCCGTCTCGTGTCCCGGGTGGGACGCGAGCCCCGGGTAGTGCACGCGCGCCACTTTCGGGTGACGCTCGAGACAGCCGGCCACCGCCATGGCGTTGTCGTTCTGCGCGGCGATGCGCAGCGCCAGCGTCTTCATCGACCGGGCCAGCAGCCACGCCACCGACGCGTCGAGACATCCACCCAGATCGATCCTCAGCTCGCGGGCCTTGTCGAGCATCTCCCCCTGGGTCACCACGAACCCCGCGGTGAGATCGCTGTGGCCGGCCAGGTACTTCGTCGCGCTGTGGATGACGACATCGGCCCCCAGCGCGAGCGGGCGCTGGTTGATGGGGCTGGCGAACGTGTTGTCGACCAGCAGGCGCCAACCGCGCGCGCGCGCCGTCCTGGCCACCGCCTCGATGTCCACGATGCGCAGTGTGGGATTGGCGGGCGTCTCGAGATAGACAGCCCGTGTGGCGGGGCTCGCGGCGGAGTCGAGACGCTGGTCGAGCCCCGGACCGCCCAGAGCGGCCGCCTCGACATACGTGACGTCCACGCCGAACCGCCGCAGCACGCGCCGGATCAGCCCGGTCGTGCCGCCGTACAGCTCCGCCTGCGCGATGAAGTGGTCGCCCGCGGAAAGCCCGGCCATCAACGCGGCGGTGACGGCGGCCATGCCGGAGGAAAACACGACCGCTCCCACGTCCGCGCCGGCGCCCGCCCCTTCCAGTGCCGCCAGCTTCTGTTCGGCCTCGTGCAGGCTGGGGTTGTCGTACCGGCTGTAGAGGAACCTCTCCCCATGCCCCGCGGCGGTTTCGGCCATCTGCTCCGCCGTGTCGAAGGTGAAGCCGGTGGTCCGATACACCGGCGTGGTCATGCTGCCGAGGGACGCGTCCGGCCCGGCGGAGGGATGGGACAGGCCGCCCGCGTGCACGGCCCGCGTGCGTTGTCGACCACCCGCTGTCCCCCGCTGTTCCATCGAATGCTCCGTCAAGACTGCGGATCATGGTGCCACATCCTGGGACATTAAAGAAATGCCCCCGGTTGCCGGTCCGGGACAGGGTGGCGCCGGTCCGCGCCGGCGCTGTACAATGTCGATCGCGATGAAACAGGATTTCTCGGACCGGGCCACATTTCTCAAAGCGATGACGCCGATGCGGGAGGCGACGTTCTATGGCCACGACGTGGTCTACGACGAAGCGTCCCACACGATGACCCTCACCCTCACACGGGCAGACCAGTCGCGCGGCGGCGCCGGCGGGTTCATGGCGGCGCGCAAGCAGATCTACATCAAGACGCTGATCACCGTGAGGCGGATCACTTCCTACAAGCAGTACCTCGCGGGCGAGCCCGCCGACGTGTACGTGTTCGACCGGGCCGAGGTGGGACGTGGAGGGCAGGAGCTGGCGTTTTATTTCCGGCCCGGTGATCGCGCCGTGATGGACGTCGAGCAGATCGACGGCTTCATCGAGGATTCGGGCCGCGTCACGTCGGCGCCCCGCAGCCCCGTCATCCAGAACCCGATTCTGAAGGAAGAGAAGGCGGCCGCGCAGAAGACCACCCTCGTCGGCAAGCTTCTCGGCAAGCAGGGCAGGAAGAAAACCTAGGAGCCTGTCCGAGTCGCCATGCGCCTGCCTGGCCGTACCTCGGTCGCCATCGTCGCCATCGTCGCCATCGGCGTCATGACTTGCGCTGCCCTGCTGCCGGCCCCCCTGCCCGCCCTGCCCGCGCCGCCGGGGAAAGACGAGACACCAAGACGGATTCCCGGGACCGAGCAGGTGCACGTCGATCTCGTGCTCATCGACCTGGTGGTGCGCGATCGGAACGACCAGCCCGTCACCGGGCTCACGCGAGACGACTTCGATCTGATCATCGACGGGGTTGCCGTCAAGCCCGCTGACATCGAAAGCTTCGAAGAAGTGTGCGGCGCGCAGGAGCCCTCGGCGCTTCCCGCCCGGACCGCCGGCGCACCCGGCTCGACGCCGTTGCCGGAACCGGCGGCAGCCGCACCCGCCGGAGTCCGGCACATCGTGATCTACTTCGATTTCACCCACATGACGACGGGCGCGGCCCGCCTGGCGATGCGCGGGGCGAAGGATTACCTGGCTCGGAGCCTGGCGCCCGAGGATCGGGTGATGATCCTGGCCGACAGCAACGGCCTGCGGCTCGTCCAGGATTTCACCTCCGACGGACCCGCGCTGATCGCGAGAATCGACACGCTGCTCGAGGACAAGGGGATCGTGGCCACCGACGTCATGGGGGAGGATCGCTATATCGTCGAGGTAAAGGAAACCCCGTGCAATGATCTCGACTGCAGCAGCCGCCGCGCCATCTCCGCCGCCTACGCCGGCCAGGAGGAGATGCGCGGACGCAGGACACTCGATTATCTGACCTCGCTGATGCCCGCGCTGGCGGGGATGAAGGGACGCAAGGCCCTGGTGCTGTTCACCGAGGCGCTGCGGATGGAACCGGGAGCCCAGTACTATGCCTTGACAGACGCCACGCCGCGCGAGGAAGGGTACCTTCTGGAGCGTGAGCTGCTGCGGCTCGCCTCAGAGGCGAACGCGGCAGGCGTCTCCTTCTACACGGTGCACGCGGGGGGATTGACAGCCGACCTCGAACCCACAAGGCCAACCCGCCTGTCGGGGCCCAAGCAATCTGGTGTCGACTCGGCGCACGATCTGCAGATCACCCTGGCCACCGAGACCGGCGGCAGAGCGCTCAGGAACAGCAACGACGTCGGCGCGATCCTCGGCACCGCCGAAAGAGATCTCTCGTGCTATTACCTGCTCGGGTATCGGTACCAGGGACGCGGCGACAACAAGCGCCACTCGATC
>DASROJ010000056.1:0-4198 GCA_035646975.1 Patescibacteria group bacterium | reverse complement strand
TGGGCCGGCTCGCCCACAGGCTCGACCCGGACGAGCACCCGCGCGGCCGTGACCATCATCAGATGAAGGAGGCTCGATGAGCGCGTTTCTGTACCAGGAGGAAAACCAGGTCGCCCGCATCACCCTGAACCGACCCGACGTCCTCAACGCGCTCACCGTGGAGATCTACGAAGAGCTGCGCGACACGTTCGCCGGGATGAAGCAGCGTCCGGATCTGCGTGTCATCGTCCTGACCGGCTCGGGCCGGGCCTTCTGCTCGGGCGGCGATGTGAAGGAGATCATCGGACGGCTGCAGGGGCGCTCGGACGAGGAGCTTCTCGACTTCACGCGGCTCACCTGCGACACGGTGCTGAGGATGCGGGAGGCCCCGCAGGTCATCATCGCCTCGCTCAACGGTGTGACGGCCGGGGCGGGAGCCGCACTGGCGCTCGCATCGGATTTCCGCATCGCGTCGGAGGCGGCCCGTATCGCCTTTCTTTTCGTCAAGGTGGGTCTCTCGGGCACCGACATGGGTGTGGCGCACCTGCTCCCCCGTTTCGTGGGCTTCGGGCGCGCCACCGAGCTGCTGATGCGTGGAGAGTTCATCGATGCCCCGACGGCCGAGCGGTGGGGGCTCTTCAATCGCGTGGTCCCGGCCAACGAGCTGGAAGCCGAGACCAGGGCATGGGCCGACTCGCTGGCCGCCGGTCCGGCGTATGGCCTGCGGGTGACAAAGGAGATCCTGAACCGGGCCCAGGGCCTCGATCTGGCCGAGGCACTCGAAGTGGAGGCCCGCGCCCAGGCTCTTTGCATGAAGCACCCTGATTTCAAGGAAGCTCATCAGGCGTTTCTCCAGAAGAGAAAGCCGGTGTTCGGCAGGACCGACGGATGATGACGCCCACCGGTGCTGACGAACTTCTTGCCGCGTGGGCCCGCGACATCGCGCAGCTCGCCGCCGAGGCGGCAGGGTCCGAGACACGCCCGGGAGACACCGAGGCGGAAGACGCCGCGGCGCGACGGGCCCTCGGGGCGGTGGCGGAGCTGCTCCCGCAGGTCGTGCCGGATGCGACGGGCAGGGTGTCCGCGCGCAACCTCTGCATCATTCGCGAGGAGCTGGCTTACGCCTCGGGTCTTTCCGACACCATGTTCGTGATGCAGGGGCTTGGCTCCAGCATGATCGCCGCCGCCGGCTCCGGCGCGCTGCAGACCCGCTACCTCCCCGCCGTGGCGCGCGGTGAGATCGTCGCCGCCATCGCCCTGACCGAGCCGGATGCCGGCTCGGATCTCGCCGGTATCGTGACGCAGGCGGCACTCGCGGGGGATCACTATCGGATCGACGGGGTGAAGACCTTCATCTCCAACGCCGGCATCGCCGATTTCTACACGCTGCTGGCACGCACCGGCGGCAAGGACTCGGGTCGCCGCGGCATCAGCGCGTTCGTCGTGGATGCCCGGACCCCGGGCCTGCGAGTGAAGGAGCGCCTGAGTCTGAGCGCGCCTCACCCGATCGGCACGCTCGAGCTTTCCGATTGCGTCGTCCCGGTGGACCACCGGCTCGGCGCCGAGGGGGACGGCTACGACCTGGCGCTGCGCACGCTCGACAGGTTCCGGCCCACCGTGGGCGCCGCGGCGCTGGGGCTCGCCCGACGCGCTCTGGATGAATCGGTCGGCCGCGCCCGCTCTCGAAAACAGTTCGGCCGGCGGCTTGCCGAATTCCAGGCGATTCGATTCAAGATCGCCGACATGGCGATGTGGCTCGAGGCGGGCCGGCTCCTGGTGATGCGCGCTGCGTCCCTGATCGATGACGGCCCCGATGACGGCAAGGGTTCGCGCCGCGCCTCCGCCATGGCCAAGCTGTACGCCACCGAGGCCGCGCAGCGCATCGTGGACGAAGCGGTGCAGATCCACGGCGGGCTCGGCGTCACGCGAGGCCAGGTGGTCGAGCGGCTGTACAGGGAAGTCCGCGCGCTGCGCATCTATGAAGGGACATCGGAGATTCAGAGATCGATCATCGCCCACTCGTTGCTGAAGGAGTCCGCATGACCACCGAGTACCGGGCCCTGGTTTGCCAGATGCTGGAAAGCCAGGCCTACCGCGAGATGATGGCCGCCAACCTGCTGGGGCACAGTCTCAAGCACGTGCCCGACCTGCACAACAAGAAGTCGGTGGCGCACGACTTGATCGAAGAGCTGGAGCACTACGAGTCCACGGTCGATCTCTACCGCGAGCTGACCGGGGGCGACATCGGCGACGTCATCGGTCCGAAGCTGGCCCGTGTGCCCTATCCCGAGTCCTGGATGGAGCTGGCGATGGCCCAGTTTCTCTACGATCGCGCCGGAGAGTTTCACCTGCGGGAGTACCGGAGCTGCTCCTACGCCCCCTACGCGAAGGCGGTCACCAAGATCCTCGAGGAAGAAGAGGAGCACGAAGGGTTCGGCGAGACGGTCATCAGGCAGTTCTGCTCGGATGCGGCCAATCGCCCCGCGGCCCAGAAGCTCCTCGACAAGTGGCTGCCTGTGGCCTTGCTGTCGTTCGGACGCCCCGGCACCGATGGCAACCGCAAGGCGATCGAGATGGGTCTCAAGACCCGGGACTCGGGTGAAGTGATGCAGGCCTTCCTGGACGACATCAAGCCGACGATGCGCCAGTGCGGGCTGCGATTCCCGAAGGCCGCCGAGATGGGCATCGAGTTCGCGAAGGGAGTGGACCTGAGCCTGTGAAGCTGCTCGAAGCCATCGACATCAACGGAATGAGGCTGCCCAACCGGATCGTGGTGCCCGCCATGGTCACCCGGCTGTCGGGCGAGGACGGCCTCGTCAACGCCGACATCTCGGACAGGTATCTTCGGTTCGCGCGCGGAGAGCCGGGGCTGATCGTGGTCGAGGCGATGTCGGTGCACGGCGGAAAGAGCGGTCCCTTGCTGCGGATCTCAGACGACAGCTACGTCCCCGGCCACGCCGGCATGATCCAGGCGATGCACGACGTCAGCCCGTCCAGGGTCGCCGCCCAGATCATCCATTTCCTGAAGATCGCCCGCAGCGGCTGGCGGCAGAAGATCGGCGACCTGAGCCTCGACGACATCAGGACGATCATCCGGCAGTACGCCGCGGCCGCCGGCCGCGTGAGACGCGCGGGCTACGACGCCGTCGAGCTGCACATGGCCCACGCCTACACGCAGTCGTCGTTTCTTTCGCTCCACAACAGGCGCACCGACGCCTATGGCCGATCGCTCGAAAACCGGATGCGGATGATGACAGAGACCATCAGGGCGGTCCGGTCGGAGGTCGGAGCCGACTTTCCGCTCGGCGTCCGGTTCGACGGCGAGGAATGCATCAAGGACGGCTACACGCTGAGCGACTCGCGCGAGATGGCGCTGAGGATGGCCATGCTCGGGGCCGACTGGATCAGCATCTCGGCGGGCGGAAAATTCGAGGATGCCGTGCACAAGCCGGGCGAGCCGCTCTATCCGTACACCGGCTACTCGGGTGACCGGTGCATGCCGTCGACGAACTACCCGGACGGCGCCAACATCTATCTCGCGGAAGGCATCAAGACCTATCTCAACGCAAGGGGGTTTGGCACGCCGGTGGTCGCCACCGGGAAGATCCGAACCCCGGAGCTGGCCGAGTCGATACTCACCGAGGGGCGCGCCGATCTGATCGGCATGGCCAGGGCCCTGCTGGCCGACCCCGACTGGCCCCTCAAGGTCAGACAGGGGGCCGCCGACCGGATCGTCCGGTGCGTGTACGGCAACGTCTGCAAGGCGCTGGATGAGAACTTCAGGAAGGTTCGCTGCGTTCTCTGGCCGAAGGGGTCGCTCCAGGCGCCACAGATCGCCGACGATCGCCCTCCCGAGTGGACGTACGGCGAACCGGGCCTCGTCGCCACCGAGAACAACGGCCGCGTGCAGCTCAAGTGGAACCACGCCACCGACGACGTCGCGGTGTACGGCTACGAGATCCTTCGCTCCGCGGACGGAGGCCCGTTCGATCACATCAACAGCGTCAAGGGAGTGTTCTACGTCGACGACGATGTCGTGGGCGGCGTCGCCTATCGCTATCGTGTGCGTGCCTACGATCTCGCGGGAAACCGCACGCCGGCTTCGAACACCGCCGAGCTGGTTCTTCCCGATCCGACAGCTGCGACGGTGCCATGAGCCTGATGCCCCAGTCCAGCCAGCCTTCACAGCTCCCCCGGTTCCCGGAACGGTTCAACCTCG
>DASROJ010000055.1:0-21314 GCA_035646975.1 Patescibacteria group bacterium | reverse complement strand
TGACGGCACTGTTCGGAGTGGCGGCCTGGAACGTCGGATTCTCCGACAACATCCGCGACCTGCGGCCGAAGAACAACAAGGGGTTCCTGGCGCAGGAAAAGGTGGCGCAGAAGTTCGGCGGCGATCTCAACTCCATGATCGCGGTGGTGGAGTCGCCCGACGTGGACGGGGCGGTGGAAAAGGTGCGGGCGGTGCTGCAGCGCGCCCAGCCGTTCGTGGACCGCGGAATCCTTCGCGCCACCGACTCGATACTGAACTACATCCCCGCCCCATCGCGCCAGCAGCAGGTGCTCGCGGCGCTCAGGACCGGCGCGGGAGGCGACTTCAGCGCCGATCGGGTCGAGGCGACCTTCAGGGCTTCGCTGGAAAAGCACGGCTTCCGCGAGGATGCCTTCGACGACTACCTCACCGATTTCCGATCCGTGCTCCTGCGGCAGGATCCGCTGAGCCTCGTGGACCTCCAGCAGGCGCACCTGGGCGCCGTGCTCGATCGCTACATCAAGGAGTCGGCGGGCGAGGACGGCCGGACCTCGTACAAGGCCGCGGTGTACCTGTTCCTCGACCAGGGAACCTGGCGGCGCGAAGCTCCACCGGGACTCGTGGAAGCCCTTCAAGGAGACGACCCCGGCATCTCCGTGACCGGCGTCAACGTCGTGAGCAAGCGCCTGCGCGACATCTTCGCCCATGACGCGAAGTTCGCCATCATCCTGGGGATCCTGCTTGTCAGCGTGCTGCTCTACCTCGACTTCCGCTCGATACGCGACATGGTCCTGGCGAATCTCCAGGTGCTCACCGGCGTGGTCTGGATGCTCGGCGTCATGAGTCTCGCCGGCGTTCAGATGAACTTCATCAACTGCTTCGTGGCGACGATGATTCTCGGTGTCGGCGTGGACTACGGCATCCACCTGATCCACCGGATGAAGCTCAACGGGGGAGTCCTCGACGCCGGAGTGATGGAAACGGGCAAAGCCGTTTCGCTGGCGGCGCTGACCAACATCGTCGGGTTCGGCTCACTGGCGTTGTCGAACTACCCGGGACTTCGCAGCGTGGGCATCATCTCGTCGGTGGGAAGCCTCGCCTGTCTGATCACGGCGCTCACTCTGCTGCCCGCCGCGCTGGTGATCTGGAAGCCTGGAGCCGCGGAGCGCTCCGAATGATCTGGATAGCGATTCTGCTGGGCCTGGTCGAAGGGATCACCGAGTTCCTTCCGGTCTCCTCCACCGGGCACCTGATCCTCGTGGGGCACCTTCTCGGCTACACGGGAGAGGAAGCCAGCGTGTTCGAGATCGTGATCCAGCTCGGTGCGATCCTGGCCGTGGTGTGGGAGTACCGCAAGCACCTGTTCGAAGTCGGCACCCGCGTTCTCACCGACCGCGCATCGTTCGGCCTGGTGCGGAATCTGGCGCTGGCGTTCGTGCCGGCGGCCCTGGTCGGGTTTCTCTTCCACCACGCCATCAAGGAGCGCCTCTTCAGCCCGGTGACGGTGGCATGCGCCCTGGTGGCAGGCGGCATCGTCATGCTCGCGATCGAATGGGCCAGACCGTCGTCGAGCGTCTCGTCGATCATGGAGATTCCCTGGACAAGGGCCCTGTGGGTCGGGCTCGCGCAGGTGCTCTCGCTGTTCCCCGGTGTCTCTCGCGCCGCCGCGACGATCCTTGGAGGAATGACCGTCGGGCTGGACCGCCGCACCGCCACCGAGTTCTCCTTCTACCTCGCCATCCCCACGATGCTGGCCGCCACCGGCTACGAGCTGCTCAAGTCCTGGAGCCAGCTGACGACCTCGGCGCTCGGCTACCTCGCCGTCGGATTCGTCGTGGCGTTTCTTTCGGCCCTGCTGGCGGTGCGTGTCTTCATCCGCTATGTCGCACGCCACGATCTCAAGCCGTTTGCCTGGTACCGGATTGCCCTGGGCACGGTGGTGCTCCTGTACTTCGCCAGGCACTGAGGCGGGGGCTCCGGTCAATTCTTCCGGGGATGAAGCAGCGCCCTGGCGGGCGATCCGTCGGCGCCGGGGATCAGCAGCGGCAGCGCGATCAGACGATACCGGCCGGCCGGGGCGCGGGACAGATCGAGCCCCTCGAGCACCACGATACCGGCGCGCAGCAGCAGATGATGCGCCGGAAGGTCCCGGTCGTCGACCGGGTCGATCGAGAGCCCGTCGGTGCCCACCAGCCGAATCCCGCGCCGGACCAGCTCTTCGGCGGCCTCCGGGAGGATGATCGGCGATCCTTTGAACAGGATCCGCGCGGGCGCGCGGCGGGGGATTCGCGTCAGATCCGCTGCACGGATCATCCCGCCTTCACGCCGGTGAAGCTTCACGACGATCGCCGGACCGATGAGCGAGTCGGGCGAGATCTTCTCCACCCCGCCTTTCCCGCCACGGAGATGGTTGGGCGCGTCGACGTGCGTGCCGGCATGCACGCTCATGCGCAACGACGTGACACGCGAGGCATCGCCGCGTGCCGGGTCCTGCTCGACGGTCAGCCGGACGGGGAGGTCGCCGGGAAACACCCTGGTGGCGGGTCCGAGCGCCGTGGTGATGTCGATCCAGCCCCGCATCCTAATGAAGGGGCGGCATGCCCGGCTGCAGCGACGAAACGGCCGTGCCCGGCTTGGCGGGGGCGTCTTCGTCCTGGAAGTAGATATCGACGATCGGGTCGTTCATCGGCTTCTGGTCACCCTCCCAGTACCCCTTGATCCAGAAGTTGAGCTTCGGGCCCTGCTGGGGCGGAATCAGGGTGATATCGCGTCCTTTCGAGACGGCCATGCGTCGCTCATCGAGGGAGCCGAAGTAATAGGACCGGCGCTGGACGTTGCGCCGTCCTTCGGCAGGGTCAACCGGCACCCATCCCACACCGTCGACGTAGAACTCGGCCCAGCCGTGGAAGTTGTTGATCTCGCCTTCGTTCAGGCCGGTTGGAACCTTCACGCCGATCACCGTCACGGCGGGTATGCCGATGGAGCGGCACAGACCCACGAACGCCGACGCCATGTCCATGTCATCCCCCTTGAGCTGGGTCATGGTGAACTTGGCGTTGCCGTACCCGGCCCCCTGCAGCTCGTAGGGGGTCACGATGCCGACGTTGGAGACGAGGTGGTCGTAAATCGCGCGCGCGCGGTCGAGCGTCTTCTTCCTGCCCGAGACGATCTTCGAGGCGATCGATTTCATCTCCTTGTCCACCTGTATCAGGGTGTCGGGTTTCACCCACTTCTCATGAATCTGCTTTTCTTCGTCGGTCGTGGGCTTCTCGGTGGCCTTGGAGAAATCGGTTTCCACGTCCTCGGTTCTTTCCACGCGAATGGTGACGCGCACCTGCAGCGGCAGACCACCGCGAGGCGCGCCTTTCATGTAGCCGACCACGGCCAGCTTGTCGTCCGACGGCTTGATCTCGAGGCTGTACGGGCTCGAGGTGACACGCTGCACGATCTTCTGGTGCGGGTCCTCGATGGGATAGGGGAGCCAGAAATCCATGAGCTGCAGGCTCTTGGGGATCGGGTTGAACTCGTATCTCACCGAAACGGTGAACTTGCCCACCTTGGGGGTGATCTTCGCCGCGGTGTCGGCCGGCTTTGCCGGCCCGGCGGCCAGGACCGGTCCGCCCAGCAGAAGCAGCGAGGTGGCGGCCCATCTGGTGATCGAACTGCGCATCCTGTGATCCCTCCGTGGTGTCAGGCGGTCCGGGCGGTCTCGGCGGCGGGCTCGAGAAGCCCATCGCGCACGGCGTCCATGGCGTTGTCGATGAAATCGATCTGCAGCTTCTGCTTGACCTCGGCGGGAAGGTCGGCGAGGTTCTTCCTGTTGCCCGACGGCAGCAGGACGCGCCGGATCCCGCCGCGCGCCGCGGCGAGCATCTTCTCCTTGATCCCTCCCACGGGCAGCACGCGTCCGCGCAGGGTGATCTCGCCGGTCACGGCGAAGTCGTGACGCACTTCGCGACCGGTCAGCAGCGACGCGAAGGCCAGCGCGATCGCCACGCCGGCCGACGGGCCGTCCTTCGGGATCGCTCCTTCGGGGAAATGGATGTGAAACCGTCGATCGTTGAAGACCCTCTCGTCGATGCCGAGCTCGCCCGCCCTGGAGCGGACGAACGACAGCGCGGTCTCCACCGATTCCTTCATCACGCCGCCGAGCTGTCCGGTCACGACGATTTCCCCGTGGCCCGGCATCCCGGTGGCCTCGATGAACAGAAGGTCTCCTCCCGTGGGAGTCCAGGCAAGACCGGTGGAAAGCCCGATCTCGGGATGGCGCCCGGCCATCTCCGCCTCGAAAGGCGCCGGGCCGAGCAGACGCTCGAGGTCGGCGACGTCGAAGAGGAGGGGCACGGTGCCGCCGCCGGCGATCTGGAAGGCCGCCTTGCGGCAGAGCGACCCGATCAGCCGCTCGAGGTTGCGCACGCCCGCCTCACGGGTGTAGCCGGCGATGAGCGCCCGGATGGCGGCGTCCGAGATTTCGATCTGCCCGGGCAGCAGCCCGTTCTCCAGCACCTGCCGGGGCATCAGATGAGCCTTCGCGATCGGCAGCTTCTCTTCCTCGGCGTAGCCGGCCAGCGTGATGATCTCCATCCGATCCCGCAGAGGGCCGGGAATCCCGTCGAGCACGTTGGCGGTGCCGATGAACAAAACGCGCGACAGGTCGAGCGGGACATCGAGATAGTAATCCATGAACGCGTGATTCTGCGCCGGGTCGAGCACTTCGAGCAGAGCGGAGGAGGGATCGCCCCGGGCGTCGGAGCCCATCTTGTCGAGCTCGTCGATCATGATGAGGGGATTCATGCTGCGCGCCCGCTTGAGGGACTGCGCGATCTTGCCGGGCAGCGAGCCGATGTAGGTGCGGCGATGGCCCCGGATCTCGGCTTCGTCGCGAAGACCACCGACCGACAGCCGCACGAACTCACGGCCCGTCGCGCGGGCTATCGACTGGCCGAGCGATGTCTTGCCGACTCCCGGCGGCCCCAGAAAGCAGATGATCGGCCCGCGGCTGTCCTTCTTGAGCTTCGCCACCGCCAGCAGCTCGAGTATCCGTTCCTTGATCTTCGGCAGCCCGAAATGGTCGGCGTCGAGGATGTCGCGCGCCTTGGCCAGATCGATCCCCGTCTCGGTGTAGATCGACCAGGGGATGTCGAAGATCCAGCGCAGACGGTTGCGCGACACTTCGAACTCGGGCGAAGCGGCCGACAGGGTGGCCAGTCGGTCCGTCTCTCGGCGGACCTCCTCCGCGACACCCTCCGGGAGCCTCGTTTCCTCGAGCAGACGCCGGTAGCGGTCCGCTTCGATATCGGCGCCCTCGGCCTCGCCAAGCTCGCGCCGGATCACCTGCATCTGCTCGCGCAGATAGTACTCGCGCTGCCGCTGGGTCAGCTCCACGTCGGTGCGTTTCTTGACATCCGACTCGACCCCGATGCGTTCGATCTCGTCCTTCAGCAGGCGGATCACCTCGGTGAGACGCTCGCGGAAATCCAGCGCGGCGAGCACCGGCTGCTTTCGGGACGGCGAGCAGTGCAGGAACCCGGTCAGCATGTCGGCGAATCTGCCCGCGTCCCCCATGTTCACCCTCAGAACATTGAGCAGCTCTTCGGGATAGCGATCGCCGGATTCGATCAGGGTCTTGAACAAGTCGAGCGCCTGTGCGATCTGGGCATCGATGTCGACCCCCGAGGCGGGAGTCTCCTCGACGCAGACGAGCCGGGCCTTGTAGAACGGCTCGGTGGCCAGCAGCTCGACCAGGCTGACACGCTGCATCCCCTGAAGGACCACCTGCACGGTGTTGTTGGGCATGTTCATCCGCTGCAGCAGCCGGGCGAGGATCCCGTGCTCGAACAGGTCCTCGGCCCGCGTCGGGGCACGCATCGGATCTTTCAGCAGGAACAGCGCGATCTGATCGTTTTCGGCGACATGCGTCGTCACCAGGGCGCGGCTCTTGGTGGTGCGGACGTCGACCGAACGAACCTCGAATGGAAACACCAGCGTGCTCATCAGAGGAAGCAGGGGGAGCGTCTCGGGGACTTCGCACTCGAGCAATTCGGAGAAATTGCGCGAGCCCTGCATCTTGGGGGCCATCTCGTTCACCTCTCATGGATTGCCCACGACGGATGGAGCAGATAGTAGCACAGCCCGGGCGGCCTGCTAGGCGGGCGCTCTGCGCTCGAAGCCACGCCTCTTCATGTCGCCCCAGCCGCGCCGGCGTCTCAGGAAATCGAAGAACGCCTTGACCTTGAAGAGGCTCAGCACCTGGCGGTAGAAGAAGTTCTCCATGATGCCGAACACCACCAGCTTGGCCAGGTCGATCCATCTGGGGTATCGGCGAAACGAGATCTCCTCCAGCAGGATGGCCGCCACGGAGAGGAACACGCCGCACAGGACGGCCAGGACGAAGAACAGGACGAGGAACCGCGTGTTGAGGATGCCGAGCCACCAGGCCAGCGGAATGGTGACATAGCCGGTGAGCTCGACGAACGGGCCGAACATCTCGAACACCACGAAATAGGGGAAGGTGAACATCCCGATGATTCCGTACCTCGGGTTGAGGAACATCCCCTTGTGGCGCCACAGGCTCTGGAGCAGCCCCCGATGCCATCGATTTCTCTGGCGCCGGAGGGTCTGGAAGGTCGCCGGCACCTCCGTCCAGCACACAGGGTCGGGCACGAACACGATGCGGTACTTCATCTTCTTGCGCCGGCAGTTCTCGTGCAGCCGCACGACCAGCTCGAGGTCCTCGGTGTCCGATTCGGAGTCGTAGCCCCCCACCTCGATCACCTCCGACTTCTTGTAGAGACCGAACGCCCCCGAGATGATCAGCAGCGAGCGCATCACGCTCCAGCCGATGCGGCCCGTGAGAAACGCCCTGAGATACTCGATGACCTGAAGAATCGGAAGCCAGGTGGTCGGCAGGTTGATCTTGGAGACCCGGCCTTCGTGAACCTCGCATCCGTTGGCGATCCGGACGATGCCCCCCACCGCGACCATCTCGGTGGGATGCTCCATGAACGGCTTGACCACCCTCAGCAGCGCGTTGTCCTCGATGATCGAATCGGCGTCCACGGAGCAGAACAGGGGATAGCGAGACAGGTTGACGCCCGCGTTCAACGCGTCGGATTTTCCTCCCCGCTCCTTGTCGATCACCACGATGTGCTGCTGCGTGAGCGATCCGTAGATTCCCCGTATCGGCTTCGTCTCGAGCGATCTCTTGTAGACCCTGTCCACCCGGCGAAGGTCGAAGGCCTCGATCAGGTTCTTCAGCGTTCGGTCGGTCGAGTCGTCATTGATGACGATGATTTCGAACTCGCCATAGTTGACGAGCTGAAGCGACCGCACCGTCTCGACGATGTTCCTCTCTTCGTTGTGAGCCGGCACCAGGATGCTTATCGGCCAGGTCATGTCGGACTGGAGGATCTGCTGGTAGTCTGAGAAGAAGGTGCGTTTGATGAACTTGAGCACCTCGTACAACGACAGGACGAACAGCAGCAGGTAAATCGCGTTCAGGCTCAGAAAATAGATCAGCACGAAATCGTTGAAGGCGACGATGGCCTGGACCAGGAACTCTTTCATGCGATCCCTCTTGCCGGCGCCTCAGGCGGTTTGCCGGGGATGCGGTCGCAGCCCCAGGATGATCGCCAGTCTCTGGCGGATGTTGGACTCGGGATGGGTGTGCGCCATCTCCGTCAATAAATCTGTCCGCTTGAGCTTGACCAGCTTGGCCATGATGTCCAGCGCGTTCTGACGCTGTTCGCCATCCTCGGAAGCCAGGCGCGATATCATCTCGTCGAGCAGGCCCGATTCCTGGAGCATCTGGACCGCCTGCTGGGCCGCGTAGACGTCCTTCGAATCGAGCATCGCGAGCAGGGCGCCGACGCCGCGGGTGCCCTTGTTCTTGAGGGCCTCGGCCGCGTTGGCCCGCACCCACCACTGCGGATCGACCAGCGACGCGCAAAGAGCATCGATGGACTCCTCTTCCTTGAGACGGCCCAGCGCCTTGGCGGCCATCGCCCGCACCGCCCAGTTCTTGTCCTTCAGCGACTCCGTCAGATACGACGCGGAGGTCGGGTCGCCGATCGACCCGAGCGCGAAGGCGGCCCTGGCGCGGATGTCAGGATCCGGGCTCGCCAGCAGCTCGCGCAGCAGCGAGATGGCCTTGAGGCTTCGGATGCGCCCGAAGATGTCGATGGCCGCGATCTTCGCGTGCATCGGCAAGGCATGGAACTCCTGCAACAGGATTTCGACCGATTCGTCGCCCGCGCCGATCAGGATGCCGGCCACGCGGATGGCCGACCAGCGACCCGGATCGAGCAAGGCGCGCGTGAGCGGACGCAGCGCCTCGGAGGTGCGAATCGTGCCCAGGGCGCGGGCGGCCCTCACGCGAACCTCCGGGACCTGATCATCCATGTGCGTGATGAGAGACCGCGTGGCCCGCTCGCTGCCCATCAGTCCCAGCTTTTCCGCCGCCTCCGCGCGCGTCCACCACCGGCGGCTTTCGAGCTTCTCGAGGTAATGTTCGATGAATCCGAGTTTCTCGAAGGCGTCACGCGCGCGCTCCCTGACGGAGCCCTTCACGATGCGGCCCAGGTCGAAGAAGATGTCTTCGACGAGCACGCGCTCCTTCCGGGCGAGCGGTCGAGGAAGGTAATTCTCGATCGGGCCCTGGCCGACGACATACTTGAAGAAGCTGGGTTCCAGCTCGACGCGGCGGCGGCGCAGCCCTTCCTCGACATACTCCCGCCAGGCCTTGCTCACGATGATGATGATCACCAGCAGGAGGAAGACCGACCCCACCGCCCCGATGAGCCAGAATACGAGGTCGTGGATCTGACCGTTTCCCACGAGCCACTGTGGTGTCGTCATTGGGACCGTTCTCCCGCCGCTCGGACGTCAGGTACGGCTGTCGTTCATCAGCTTGCGTGCGCGCGCCACGAGCTCGAGCGCATTGAATGGCTTGCGAATGAAATCGTCGGCGCCGACTTCGAAGGCGCGTATCGCGTCCTGTTCCTTTTCCTTCATGGACAGGATGATCACCGGGACGTTTGCGGTCAGCGCCGCGGCCCTCACCTGCTGGCATATCTCGAACCCGTCGTGATACGGCATGACGAGGTCGAGGATGATCAGGTCGGGCCGGGTCTCCCGGATCACCTTGAGCGCCTTTTCTCCGTCGTCGGCCGTCCGCACCTCGAATCCCTCGTCCTGGAAAATGGCCGAAAGAAACTTGATGACGATCGGGTCGTCGTCGGCAATCACGATGCGATTCTGTTTCACAGGTCGTCTCCTTCAGTCATCCTTGCCGCCGCTGTCCGCGGGTCCCGGCCGTGCGGGCAACGCCGGGCCGAGTGTCGCGCCGAACTTGAAGACGAGCCGGACGCCGCCTTCGGTGCTGTTGAACCCGGACGCGGTCGTGAGGGCCGAGTTCGAATGCGCGAAATACGCCTCGAACGACGCGCTGTCGCCAAGGTTCACGCCGGCAAGCCCCCGGTAGGAGAAGGTGTCATCGCCGCCGTTGTGGTCGATCCTCTGAACTCCCCGGTCGGCCCCCACTCCCCAGTAGAAGTTGTGGCCGATCGTGTCGGACAGGTCGAACCCCGCGCTGTCGGAGAGGTATTGATCCGGATGGAAATAGCCATGATCGACATCGAGGTAGTACGCCATCCAGCGGGCGTTGCAGCTCAGGGTGATCTTGACCGCGCGCACGGGAAGCCGCCACGAAGCGCCGGCGCTCAACAGGGCACGGTGATTGTTGCGGTCCACCTCCGGCGTGCCGAGATTCGACGCGAGGTCGGCCGCGCTGTTGTCGGTGAACTCGGCCTTCTGTCCCGTGAGCCGCAGCTTGAGCGACGGATGTGGCCGGAAGATGGTCGTCAGGGTTGCGGCGCGAATACCGACGTCGTTGACGAACGCCTGGGTGGTGCCGACCAGCCGCTCCTGTGACGCCGAGGCGACCAGGGTGAACCAGTCAGCGCCGTTGATCTCCAGCGTGAGCGATCCGGCCGCATGCCGGCGGACCTCGTTGGAGCTTTCAGGACCGGCGTTGACGAACGGGAAAATGGTGCGCTCGGGACCCGCCTCCGCGTACAGGCTGAAGTGCGGAGAAAAATGCACCCCCCCGATGGCCCGCAGCGTGTCGTACCGCGCGGTGGTGTTGGCCGGCTCCATCGGCAATGTCACCGGTGCGCTGTCGTCGAACTCTCCTGCGCCGTTGGTCTGCGCGTGGGTGAAGGAGGCTCCCACGTACCCCCGCCCGCCGAGATAGTGTGTGTAGATGCCGCCCCACTGAGCGAGGTCGTTGTCGTCGGAATCCTGGTTGGTGCTGGCGAAGAGCTGAAGGCTCGGCCTCAGAGGGCCACCGATCTCCCGCCCCAGCCTGCGCGCGTCGCGGGCGTCGGGATACAGTTCGAGCGCCTGGCGCACCGCTTCGAGGGCCTGCGGTGTCCGGCCCTGTGACTGGAAGACGCGCGCGCGGCCTTCCAGCGCCGTCCGGTTTTTCGGATCGATGGCGAGCGCCCTGGCGTAGGCAGCCTGCGCTTCGTCGTTCCGGCCCTGGGCGTTGAGCGAGTCGCCGAGACCGGCCAGCGCGGCGACATTGCCCGGATCCTCCGCCAGAAGGGATCGATAGATCCTCTCGGCGGCCACCGGCTCGCCCGTCCAGGCGTGCACCTGCGCGAGCAGGAGACGCCCCTTGATGTGGCGCGGATTGCGCGACACCATCTCGTGCAAGGTGTCCTTGGCCGCCGCGTTGTCGCCGGACCAGGCCTGCGCCTGCGCCATCTCGAAGGTGATGCCTTCGTCACCCGGGCGGGTCGCGAGCATCTCGCGGTAGAGCGTCAGCGCCTTGCCATACTGCTCGCTCCAGGTCAGCGACGTGGCGAGGCCGCGTTTCAGCTCCATGCTGGAAGGGTCCTGCCTCAGCCCGCGCTGGTACAGGTCGATCGCTTCAGCGTAGCCGCCGCGCCAGTTCAACAGCGTTGCAAGACGGGTCAGGGAATGCATGTCATCGGGGTGCGCCGCAAGGGCCTCGCGGTAGTACTTTTCCGCCGCCGTGTAGTTCGAGCGCAGGAACTCGCGATCGCCCAGCACGTCGGGCGGCGTGGGCGCCGTGTCCTCGGCGCGGGCCAGCGACGCCGCCAGTGGCAGCACGGCGATCGTCAGAAGCACCGCGAGCACCACCGTCTTCATCGGCGCGCTCCGCCAGTGGCCAGGGGCTCGAGCGCGGCGAGCCGATCCTTGAGGATGAAGTAGCTCTTCTTGAGATACGTGTGGTAGGTCGGCTCGTCCCAGGCATCCCATGAATAGAACGGAATCCCCTCGGCTGCGAAGCGCCCCGTGGCGTCGGCGGCCGGCAAGGTGGCGATCACCTTCCTGTCGCCCGGCCGATAGGCCGCCACGTAGAACCGGAATCCATCGGTGGTCGTATGACCCGCGCCGCCGTGCGGCGGCACCGGGTCGTCGAGCACCTGGCGCGTGGAGGGGTCGGTCACGTTGAGCAGGTTCCACCCCAGCCGCAGCTCGAGGAATCCTTCGTCCTTGTTCGCGCACCATTCGACGAGGTCGTCGTAGCGGGGCGAGGAGGGGTCCATCGTCCCGTAACGCAGCGGGCTGCGGTTGTAGGTGATGGCTGGATAAATCGTCCCGTCGCGACCGATGCGGCGCCGGTTGGTCTCCGCAAGCATCTCGATGAACCGGCCATCATCGTTGTCCGACGACTTCCAGGGGCGGTTGAACCTGTTGGTGTGCAGGTCGTACGGCGTGTCGCAGAGCACGCGGCTCGACGCCTCGCCCGAGAGATCCACCACGAACTCCATGCCGGTGGGAGTGGTCAGACCGAGACCCAGCGGCATTCGGTGGTCTCCCTCCCGCGCGCCATAGGTATCGATGCCGATCGCGTAGCGGGCGCGGTCCCAGTCCAGCCGGTCGACGTCCAGCCTTATATATATGTAGGCCTCGTCGTGGGTCACCTTGATCGAGCGCAGCGCTCCGCCGCCATTTCCCGCAAGGGCGGGGACCTTCTTCCAGTCGTCCCCCTTGCCATCGATGACGATGCGCCAGCCGTCGCGGCCCGGCTTGCAGGCCATCAACCCGTAGTTCTGCTCGGGGTCGAGGATGTTGAGCCAGTTCTTGTTGTTGTCCCACGGCACTTCGAACGCGATCACCAGCCAGTTCTTCTTGAACCACTCGTCGATCCAGGCAAAGAGGATGCCTCCCGCTCCCCCCGTCTGCTGGATGTCCTCCATCAGCCTCGAGTCGATCTCCCCCTGCTCGAGCTCGGTCTCGCCCCCATGGTTCCATCCCTGCGGCTGAAGGTGCGCGATGCCGCGGCTGGTAGGCACGCCGACTTCGGCGATGAGCAGCGGCATGTCGGGGTGATGGGCCTTGAGCTGCCGAAGGTAGCCCGCGTAGTTGCTCGGCCCCTTCGCATCGCGTGAGCGCAGGTAGTCCGGGTCGACGTTCATGAAATCCGGGTAATAGGGATAGGCGTGGTACGACGCAAACGTCCCGGCCGGAGTCCTCGCCGTCGGCACGATTCGCTCGGCGTCGATGCCCGTGCCGTCGTTGTCGTATTCGAGAAGCGTGCCGGGCTCCTGCGGCAGCTGCAACTTCTCGAGAAGGGCGATTTCCTCTTTCTTGGTCGCCTCGGTGGGATGCGTGATCGGATCCAGCGTCGGCCAGTTCGTGAAGGCAACGGGTCTCTGGGAATTGTACGAACCGGTCTCATACCCCACCGCATGGTCGAGCACTCTGGCGAACCAGGCCTCCGTGGGCGTGCCCCCCTCCAGGATGAAATGCTCGCCGCGGAAGGTCGCGGGGTGCGGGCGGCTCAGATCGTAGGCGGCCACCGAATAGGGCTCCCATTCGCGGCCAAGAATAAACGCGAGCGTCGAGCCGGACACATCTGCGTCGTAGAGGCCGAACGCATGGCCGCGCCGGTGCGAAACGGCGATGTTGCCGTGCACGGCGTCGATGACCCGCTCGATTTCGCCGTCGAACTGCGCGCGGAACGCCTCGGCATCGTAATTGTCGTCCTCGGGCAGCTCGGTCCAGACGCCCTGCACGAGCCACAGCTTCTCCTCGCCGGGCCCTCGCGAAGCGTTGTGCTCGAGCAGTGCCCGGTAGAACTCGGGCGGCAGAAGGGTGTAGAGCCTGACGACATTGGCGCCCATGCGTGACATCTTCTCGATCCAGTCCGAGTAGAGCGCCTTGTCGCGGGGAAACTCGGCGGGGTAACGGCCCGGCAGCGCCGCGCCCAGGTTCACCCCCTTGACGAAGATCGCGCGCCATGGCGCCGTGGGACAACTGCGCACCTCGAAATAATTCCCGCGTGCCCGCGAGACCAGCGAGGGGTCGGCGCCAGGCTGCCTGCCGCGCGAGAGCCGCCGGTCGGACAGGGCGCCGGCCCTGCCGAGCACCTGGTTGGCGACATCGCCGATCTCCACCTCCGGGTGCAGGCGGGTCAGCGTCAGCACAGCGTCGATGGCTTCGCTGTCGCGGCCGAGCCGCGCGGCGGTTCTCGCGACCCCTTCGAGGGCATCGGCGTTCTGCGGCGACAACGCGAGCGCCGCCTTGAATGATTCGAGGGCATCGTTCATCCGGCCGAGGCGGTAGCGGCACCACCCCAGCAGCGCCCGGTACCCGGTGGCATCACCGGCCGGATGCTCGAGCTCCGACTCCAGCACGATGGAGGCGTCATTGAACTTCCCTTCGCGATAGAGGCTGAGCGCCCGATCGTAGGGGGAAACCGTTGCCGCGGACGGGTGCGCCCCGTCCATCGCCGGTGTCTTCAGCGGCACGCACATAAAGATGATGAGCCCCGCCGAGACGAAGAGTGGTCGACTCGCTCGATGCGAGGCATCGCGCACGGGTCTCTCGACTTTCTGCAATGTATTCATCCTCGAGGTTCTTTAAGGATTCAGGCGCTCGTTAGAATATGGATATGTCGCCGACAAGTGCAAGCAGGCCGCCTCGTGTTCGACCGGCGCCAACAAAGCCGAGAACGTTCACAGTTGGCGCGCCAAATCAGCGTGCCGTGTGAAACCGCTTGCGTTCCGCGGCTTTTGTTGTATATGAAACTCCAAGCCATTGATGTTCGACGCCTCATCCCTGGTCGAGTGACGTTCGAGAGTTTCCCGGTCGTGCTGCATTCCCGCAGGGAACAGTGACTCGGTGGAGGTTCCGAATGCTGAGTGATGCCGGAACGAGACAGCGCAGGACGGTGGGCGATGCCGATCGCGGCGCGCCGAAGGCTCCCGTTGCGTTTCATCCACCCAGGGATCCCGGGATGCTGCTCGTCGAGCAGAGCGCGCTGCAGGTTGCCAGATCGGAGGAGACGATCCTGATCCTCGGCGAGACAGGCGTCGGCAAGGACGTGCTGGCGCGCCGCATCCACGAGGAATCGTCGAGAAGCGGCGGACGCTTCGTCTCCGTGAACTGCGCGGCCCTGCCGGATGGCCTGCTCGAAGGAGAATTGTTCGGTCACGTGCGCGGGGCTTACACCGGCGCCGTGGACTCGCAGGCAGGCCTGTTCGAGGTCGCCGATGGCGGGACCATCTTCCTGGACGAGATCGGCGAGTTGAGCCCCCGGCTTCAGGCCAAGCTCCTGCATGTGCTTCAGGAGAAAAGATTCTGCCGAATCGGCGGGCGCGAGCCGATTGAGGCAAACGCGCGCGTGATCGCGGCGACGAACCAGGATCTCGACCGTGCCATGGTGACCGGGAGTTTTCGACGGGATCTGTTCTACCGGCTGAGCGTGGTCTGCCTGCGCATCCCGCCGCTGCGCGAACGACCAGGCGACATCGACGGGCTGGCGCAATATTTCGCGCGGAAGTACGCCTCCCTCTACAACAGATCCTCGCTGTCGGTCATGGGAGACGAGGTTCTGCTGGCGATGAGGCGGCATCCGTTCGAAGGCAACATCCGCGAGCTGGAAAACCTGGTCAAAAGAGCGATCCTTCTCGGAAGCTACACCCAGATCCTCGATGAGATCGGCCGCACGCGCGTGGGCGCGGAGTCGGCCGCAACGGCTCCGGCAGCGCGCGAGGCGGCGGCACCAGCGGCTGCCGCCGACGTGGTGCCGGAGGAGATCGAGACCCCGCTGTTCGCCGGCAGTCCGATCCCGCTCAAGATGGTGGCGCGCAAGGCTGTCGAGACCGCGGAAAAGCGGGCCATCCTCGAGGCGCTTGCCACCACCAGCTGGAACCGGCGCCGCGCCGCGGGCCTGCTCCGGGTGAGCTACCGTTCGTTGCTCTACAAGATTCGGGATTATGCGATCGTTCCGGACGCGGCGGCCGGACGCATCGTGACGGAGATGCTCGAGCAGGGCGGCACCGCGATCGTCAGCTCGCGAGAGGGTTCCTGCTGAGTGGTCCCTGGTGGCGGCGCCCCGCGGCGCAGGCTGCCCGCATCAAGTCCGCGTCGGTGGTCCCATCGTGCGGAAACGACGCGAACCCCATCACGATGTCGAACACCGGAAGGGTTCCCGCGGACCGGAGGAGAAACCCCTCCCTGACCAGTCCGGCGACCGACCGGGCTTCGCCGGAAGCCGTGTCGGGCATCGCAGCGATGAAGTGATGACCGCCCATGCAGGTGACCGAGTCCATTTGACGCAGCGATTTCTGGAGTATCGCTGAAGCCTCGCGCGGCGTGAAAGGCATCGAGCTGCCGCGAGGGCGCCCATGAAGCATTTCCGTCACCTCCACGCAGGCCACTGTCAGCGGGCGAGCGAGCCAGGCCGAACGCTGAATCTCCCAGGCCAGCCGTCTCCGGAAATGGTCGGGTGTCAGCAGTCCGGTCGCCGAGTCGGGGCCGGCGGTCATCTCCCTGTGCCGTTTTGACCCCATCGTCGACGGCAGCACGCCTTCCAGGACAAGCGCGAAAAGCCAGAGCAGCACCGCCTCCTCCCGATCGAACGGTCGACTCCTGAGAAGCTGCAATGCTCCCCATGGCCGCCCCTGGTGCGTGATCGGCACGCTGAGTCGCGCCAGGAGGTCCGGCTGCCCGGTATCCGGGCGTGTCACGGCCACGCGGCGCGCCGGGGGGCCGGGTGGCATGAGCACCGGTTTGCGGTGCAGGAGGCAGGCGCCGGCCTGGGCCTCTCCGGCCCTGGAAGAGGGCGGAAGTCCCTCCGAGAACCCCACCGCCGTGGTCAGCCTCGGAATGCCCTGCGCGTCGTCCCACTGGAACAGGAGGGCGCGCTCGCAGGAGGCGAGGGTCGCCGCGGCTCTGACCACCGGCAGCAGCGGCGCGCGCCCTTCCAGCTCGTCGCCGAGAAGAACTATCGAATGAAACAGAATATTGATCTCCCTCCAGCGAGCCGAGGCGATCTCTCGCGTCAGCTCCGGGGGTTCGTTGAATACGAATGACGGATCTATCTCATCGATCAGAGGGCTCAATTGATCTCCAGAGGTCCTGGTTGTCACCGTTGCGGCTGATCCGAGCGGTCTATACGCCATTTTCGTGCCAGCGGGTGGGACAGGAACCGGCCACAGCTCGAAGTGCGCTCCAACGCAGAGCTTCGCGCCGACGCGCGTCTCGAACGCGGACGGGCATGCAGCCGGTGGCGCGCATCGGCACGCGGGAGATGTGCAACGCATTGCACATTCGATGCAGTGCCCCGTCTCACCGTCGACGGCTGTTAGGGAAGTTGCAATGCTTATGCTGAATTGATTTGCATTCTTCGATGCCCCCTCCGAACGCTGCTCGCCGCGCAAGCTCTCCCGTACCGGTCTAAACACACATCACTGAAGCGGTTCCCGCCAGCCGCTTCGCTCGGAGGCAACGACGCCGGGAGCGTGGCACTTCGCTTGCAGTGCCCAGCGTGCGCCGGATCAGGTGCAGGGCAGGGACAGCGGCCGGAAGGGGGGCTGTGATGAATCTGAGCCGTCGGGGCTAGCCGCGAACGAGGTCGATCGGGACACGGCGCATGGGGCGCCATACAGGAGAGTTCAATCCATGAAGCTTTTCAGGATTCTCGGAGACTGCGAGGGCCAGGACCTGGCGGAGTACGCGATGCTGATTTCCCTCATCACTCTGGCGCTCATCGCGGCGCTCACGCTCATCGGGTCGACTCTTGTCAGCAAGTTCCAGGCAGTGGCTGCGGCGTTCTGAGAGCTTCGTCTTCAACAACAGCACCACAACCGTGAAAACGAGGAGATAAGCAATGAAGAAGCTTTTCGCTCTGATTCGCAAGGAAGAGGGGCAGGACCTGGCCGAGTACGCTCTGTTGATTTCGCTGATCGCGCTGGTGGCCGTCACGGCCGTCACGCTGCTCGGCACTCAGATCTCGGCGGTGTTCACGAGCATCGCGAACGCTCTGTAGTTCGACCTCTGGGACCCGGGCGGGACAATTGGCCAGAGTAGCCCGGGTCCCGTGTGGTTCACGCCTCGAAGGGAGAAGCGACCCATGGAAAGCATGGCATCGATTGCCCGCCAGCCCCAGATGCTCGTCGTCGTGGCGACGGCGATCGCCGCGGCGGTGACCGATGCGCGCACGCGGAGGATTCCCAATCTCCTCGTGGCGAGCGCGGCCGTCATGGGTCTTCTTCTCAATGCCTGGCTCGGCGGTCCGGCGGGGCTTCTCAGGTCGGCGCTGGGGTTGCTGGTGGGGTTCGGCGTGTTTCTTCCCTTTTATCTCGTGCGTGGCATGGGCGGCGGCGACGTGAAGCTGATGGCCGCGCTGGGCGCCTGTCTGGGCGCGCTCGCGATTCTGCAGACCGCGCTGGTCGCGTCGTTCGTGGGCGCCGTCTACTCCCTGGTCGTCGCGATGCGTCATGGGCTGCTTCGCAGGACGCTGCGTGGCGTCGGGCGGCTGCTGGGCGGCTGGCTGAGGCACGGTCCACGAACGAACGAAGAGCTCAGCCTCGACAATCCGTCGGCTTTGAAGATTCCGTATGCGCTGCCGATCGCGGCGGGCGCGCTGTTCATCGTGTTCTCGGCTTCATGAGGCGGCACATCATGACGACCAACCGGCGAGTGATCAAAGGCGAGGCGCAGAACCTGGTCGAGTTCGCCATCATCGTGGTTCTGCTGCTGGCGCTGGTGCTCGGCATCTGCGAGTTCGGTCGCGTCTGGATGACCTTCCAGGTCGTCACCAACGCCTCGCGTGAGGGCGCGCGTCTGGCCGCCCTGCCCACCGGGCTTTCGACCACGGCCGACGTGACCACGAAGGTCAACACCTACCTCACCAACGCCAACCTCGACCCGAGCCTTGCGACGGTCACCGCGACCAACGTGAGCGGAGCCACCGGCACCGACGCGGTGGTCACCGTGCAATACAACGTGAGCCTGCTCTTCCTCGGGCCGATCGTGCAGATCATGACACCGAGTTCGACGATGCCGGGCACTTTCACGCTCACCGGCAGCGCGACGATGCGCAATGAGTAGCCAACCAGGATGCCGGCTGGAGCGACCGCAAGAGATGGACGAACTGCAACCTAACAAAGAGGAGAACCACCCGTGAGACGTGCTGCTTCCCTGATGGTCCTGATCCTCGCGATTGGCTGCGGTGTCGGGGCGAGTTTCATCACCTATCGCATCCTTCGGGAGCGCAAGGTGGTGGGCAATCTCAGCCTCGGAGCCGAAAAGCCCGCGCGGCCGGTGGTCGTGGCCGCCGTTCCGATTACGTATGGCACCGTGCTCAAGAGCGAGCACCTCAAGGTGGTCTCGTGGCCGGCCGAAACGCCCCAGGGATCCTACACGGAGATGGAGTCGCTCGTGGGTCGCGCCATCGTCGTGGAAGCGGTCCCCGACGAGCCGGTGCTCGAGAGCAAGCTCGCCCCGATCAACTCGCAGGGTGGGTTGCCTTCGACGATTCCCCGAGGCAAGCGGGCCGTGAGTGTCCGCGTCAACGAGATGATCGGTGTGGCCGGGTTCGTGCTGCCGCGCACGCGGGTCGATGTCCTCGTCAGCATCAATCCGCAGGGAGACAAGGCGCGCGCCGCCAGCAAGCTCATCCTCCAGAACGTCGAGGTGCTTGCCGCCGGTCAGAGAACCGAGCGCGATGAGGACGGCAAGCCGCAGACGGTCAATGTCATCACCCTGCTGGTGGATCCGGGCGAGGCCGAGAAGCTGACCCTGGCCAGCTACGAAGGGGACCTGCAGCTCGCGCTGAGGAACAACCTCGACCTCGACAGCGTCAAGACTTCTGGCGCCATCCTGGGAACCATGGTCCAGGGCAACCAGCCGGTGGCAAAGGCTCCGCGTCTGGCGGCGCCCGCGAATGCCCCGAAAGAGGAACCGGCCGTGCAGACGGTCGAAGTGATCCGCGGCAGCACGCGGACCGTGGAGAAATTCAAATGAGGCAGACCCCCGCGATACGCAATCTCAAGAGCTCGACAATGGCAGGCCTGCTGGTTCTCTCGGTCGCGCTGCCGACGGTCACGCCGCGCACCGGCAGGGCCGCAGAGGCGCCCAAGCCGGCGTGCGTCATCAACTTCATCGGACACGAGATGAGCGCGGAAAAGACGCGCGTCATCCTTCACGCCAATACGGCCATCGACTACCGCGGCGGCACTCTTCGCGGCAATCAGGTCGTGCTCGATCTCGCCAACGTGGAGGTCGCGCTGCCCTCCACGGTGGTCGAGATGGGCTCGCCCGAGGTCGACAGGCTTGTCGTCGGCCCCGAGATCTCGCGCGACGGCGAGCACCTGCTGAAGATTCGGCTGCTGGGCGTGCGCGCCGCATCGCACAAGGTCGAGTCGAAGGGCAACGAGCTCTATGTCGACCTGACGCCGATGAAAGGCGCCAGGGATGGCGAGAAGGGACTGCCGAAGGTCATCAACAACAGCTCGGAAATCATGGCGAGCATCCGGGGCTCCAGGCCGGCCGAGATCAAATGGGCCAAGGCCGTTCCGGTGAACGACGGTGGGCCGGCGGGCGCCGCAGACACTGCGCCCGTTGACAGGAAAGCCCAGACTTCGGGTCGGCAAGACGCCCGGAACCTGGTGGCCGTGCCGGCCGGCGAGCCTGTTGTCACATCCGTGCTACGAGCCGAGCCGGTGATCGTGGCGGACAGGACACCTGCCGCCGCGCCGAACTCCGGGTCGTCCGGTCCCGCGGCGCCGTCCGTCGAGTCCGACAACGCACCCGCGGCCGAAGCCTTGAACAGACCCGCTCCGGCGTCGACGATGCCGGCGGCTTCAGCAAAACCGGCCGCCAGCGCGCCATCACCGGTCGTCGTCGCGGCCGCCGCGCCGTTGGCCGCCACCCCCGGGCCGTTGGCCGCCACCGCCGGGATCGACGAAGCCAGGATCCTGAAGGTCCTGGTGGGTCGTTCCCTCACGCTGGAAACCGGCACGCAGATCGCCCGCGTCTCGGTGAGCAATCCGGCGGTTGCGGAGCCGGTGGCCATCAGCCCGACACAGCTGCTCATCAATGGGCTCGCTCCCGGCGTCGTCTCGCTCGTGCTCTGGCCGAAGCAGGGTCCCGCGGTCGTCTACGAGCTCGTGGTGCAGATCGACACGATGGCACTCGCGCAGCAGCTGCAGACGATCTTCCCGAAGGAAAACGTCCGGGTCCAGTCCTCCAAGGACAGCATCATCCTGACCGGTCCGATCTCGGAAGCGGCGGTGGGAGACAAGATGGTCAAGCTGGCCTCCGACTACTCGGCCAAGGTGGTCAACGACCTGAGCGCCCCGGGCCTTCAGCGCAAGCAGATCATGCTCAAGGTGAAATTCGCCGAGGTCAGCAAGCAGGCGATGACCGAGCTGGCGACCATGTGGACCCACGTCGACCCGCAGCATCCCGCGGGCAACGACCGCGGCAACTCGGGAACGGGGCAGTTCACGCCGTCGTTCGGCAATGTCATCAACAATCCCCCGGGTCCCGACATCACCTGGTCCGATGCGATCAACCTGAGCTACTTCGACAAGCGGATCAATCTCGGGATGTTCATCACGGCGTTGAAGTCCCGCGGTCTGTTCCAGGAGCTGGCCGAGCCGACGCTGATGGCGGCCAGCGGCCAGGATGCAAGCTTCCTGGCCGGCGGCGAGTTCCCCGTGCCGATCGCCCAGCCGGGAGCCAACTTCGTCTCTCTCACCGTGGAATGGAAGAAATTCGGCATCATGCTCGACTTCAAGCCGACGATCAACGCGGACGGCATGATCTCGATGAAGGTCAAGCCGGAAGTCTCCTCGCTCGATTTCAGCAACGGCGTGCAGATCCAGGGATTCAAGATTCCGTCGCTGATCGTGCGCCGCGCAGAGACCGAGGTCGAGCTGCGGGACGGCCAGAGCTTCGCCATCGCGGGGTTGTATGACAGGAGTCTCGCCTCGACGCGCCAGAAGATACCGATTCTGGGCGACATTCCGATCCTCGGCTACCTGTTCCGCAGCAAGGCGATTGAAAAG
>DASROJ010000054.1:0-6418 GCA_035646975.1 Patescibacteria group bacterium | reverse complement strand
TCGAGAAGCCGGTCGGGAGCATCGAAATCGGGGCGACCGGCCCCGGGAGGGCGCCGGCGAGATCCCGGTGGCCGCCATTCGGCGCCCCGATGGAGTCTTGGCGATCGGGTGCGTGTGCGCGTGCAGGCGGTCGACACGTTTCGTGCCCGTGTCCTGCTCAAGCCTCTTTCGATGGGGTGACACCTGCCGCTGCCGCGGCGGCGGGTGTCCTCAGCGCCAGCGCCAGCACTTCATCGAGCGTTTCGACGAAGTGGAACGTCATGTCCCTGCGCAGCTCCTCCGGGACATCGACAAGATCCTTCCTGTTGCGGGCCGGCAGTATCACCGAGAACAGCCCCGCCCGCCTCGCCGCGAGCACCTTTTCCTTGATGCCGCCGACCGGCAGTACCTTGCCACGCAGGGTGATCTCGCCGGTCATGGCCATATCGGGGCAGCAGGTCTTTCCGGTGAGCAGCGACACGAGCGAGGAGACCATCGTGACGCCCGCCGACGGGCCGTCCTTCGGTATGGCGCCGGAGGGGACATGCACATGGATGTCGGTGGTGTCGAAGAAATCGGGGGCAATGCCCAGCGCCGCCGCACGGCTGCGCACGTAGGACAGAGCGGCCTGCGCCGACTCTTTCATCACGTCGCCGAGCTGGCCCGTGAGCATGAGCCCCTTGTTTCCCTTCATCATGGTCGACTCGATGAACAGGATCTCTCCGCCGGCCGGGGTCCATGCCAGACCGATGGCCACACCGGGGATTCTCGTCCGTTCGGCGATCTCCGAGAAGTACCGCTCCGGTCCAAGGTACTCCTCGAGGTCTTCGCCCCTGATGTGAGCCGGGCCCGTGGCCCCTTCCGCCACCCTGCGCGCCACCTTGCGGCAGATGGCGCCGATTTCTCGCTCGAGATTCCGCAGCCCGGCCTCGCGGGTGTACCCCTTGATGACCCTCGTGATGCCGCTGTCCTCGAAGATGACTCCGTTCTCGGGCAATCCGTGGTTCGCGATCTGTTTCGGGATGAGATGCTGTTTCGCGATGTTGACCTTTTCTTCTTCCGTGTAACCGGGAAGCTCGAGCACCTCCATCCGGTCCCGCAGGGGCGGCGGTATCGTGTCCAGGACGTTGGCGGTCGTGATGAACATCACCCGCGAGAGGTCGAACGGCACCTCGAGGAAGTGGTCCGAGAAGGTGAAGTTCTGCTCCGGGTCGAGCACTTCTAGAAGCGCCGAGGAGGGGTCGCCGCGGAAATCCGCGCCCAGCTTGTCCACCTCGTCCAGGATGATGACCGGGTTGTTCGAGCCGACCTTGCGGATCGCCTGGATGACGCGACCCGGCATCGAGCCGATATACGTGCGCCGATGTCCGCGGATCTCCGCCTCGTCCCGCACGCCTCCAAGCGACAACCTGTAGAAGTTGCGGCCCATCGCGCGCGCGATGGATCGCCCCAGCGAGGTCTTGCCCGTGCCGGGCGGCCCGGCAAAGCAGAGGATCGGCCCCTTCATGTCCTGTTTCAGCTTGAGCACCGCGAGGTATTCGAGGATGCGATCCTTGACCTTCTCCAGGTCGTAGTGATCCTCGTCGAGCACGCGGCGTGCCTCGGCGATGTCGAGCTTGTCCTCGGTCGACTTCGACCAGGGCAGGTCGATCAGGATGTCCAGGTAGTTTCGGATCACCGAGTGCTCGGCCGAGGATGGGGGAGTCGAGCGCAGGCGGTTGACCTCCTTGAGCGCTTCTTTCTTGACCTCGGCGGGCATGCCCGCCGCGTCGATCTTCTCGGTCAGCTCGTTGATCTCCGCGGTGACCTCGTCCTCCTCGCCCAGCTCCTTCTGGATCGCCTTCATCTGCTCGCGCAGGTAGAACTTGCGCTGCGACTTGTCGATCTCCTCTTGCACGTCCTGCTGGATCTTGCTGCCGATCTCCATCACCTCGATCTCCCGGTTGATGAACCGGGTGACCTTCTCGAGACGGGATCGGACATCGAGGGTTTCGAGGATCTCCTGCTTCTGGTCCAGCTTCAGGCCGAACACCGCGGCGGCCATGTCGGCGAGCCGGCCCGGGTTCTCCACGTTCATGAACGTGAGTCCGAGCTCGTCGGTGTTGATGGGCAGCAGCGCGATCATCTTCTGGATCTGGTTGAGAAGGTTCTTGCTGAGGCCCTCGACCTCGGTGCCGGTGTGGGGAATCTCGTGGAGCACCTCGACACGCGACACCGGAATGGGACTGGTCTGAACCAGCTCGTGCAGGCGGATGCGCTCGATTCCCTTGGTGAGCACGCGCATCCCGCCATCGGGAAACTTGAGGAGCTTCAGCACGACCGCCGCCGTGCCCACCTTGAACAGGTCTTCGGTTCCCGGCTCTTCCACGGCGGGGTTCTTCTGGGCCACCAGCGCAATCATCTTGTTGCCCGCCAGAACCTGCTCGATGGTGCGCACCGAGACGGGCCGTCCGACGACCAGCGGCGATGGAAGATGGGGATAGACCACCGCATCCCTCAGCGGGAGGACCGGAAGAACGTCGGGGATCCTGGGCGTCTGGTCGGTCTCGACCAATTCGCTGCTCATCTCTTGCGCTCCTGTCTTGCGCTCCTGTTCAACGCTTGCGCGCCGGGCTCCCGCCCGGCACTGCTGGTTGGCGCCGCTGCGGGAACTGCGCCATCGACCGGCGCGATACCACCACAACAGGATGAGAGAGGGCCGGTATTCCAGCGAGGATTACTTCGCTGAAGGTCTCCTGGCCGACAGCGTGCTCACGAGCCTCGTCAGGCGCGACTTGTAACGGGCGGCCGTGTTCTCATGGACGATGCCCTTCTGTATGGAGCGATCGATGAGGGCGATCGTCTCAGGGAGCAGCTGTCGCGCCGCCGGCTCGTCCTTGCTCGCCACCGTGGTTCGAAGCTTCTTGATCTGCGTGCGCAGGCGGGTCAGGTTGGCCTTGTTCCTTGCCCGGCGTTCGAGGCTCTGCGTGTGGCGCTTTACCGCCGATTTGTGAGTTGCCATTCTGGTTCTACCCCTCTCGATGGGTGGATTGGGCGCGCAGAATAGCCCACATGGCGCGGAGTGTCAACCCGGTGTTGCCGGAAGTCAACGCGCCCTGAGGCCCAGCTGCCGCATCCGTTCGCTGGCCAGACGAGCTTCGTCAGTCTGCGGGTACTTCTCCATGAGCGACTGAAGGGTCGCCACCGCTCCGGAGGTCTGACCCGATTCGATCTGGGCGTAGCCCTTCTTGAGCAGGGCGGCAGGAACCTTCTCGCTGCCGGGGTACTGGCGGACCGTGCGGTCCATCGCCTCCATCGACTCCTTGTATTTCCCCTCGCTGTACAGGCATTCGCCGATCCAGTACTGCGCGTCGGCCGACAGAGGGTGCGCGGGCCAGGACTTGAGAAAGTCCCCGAACCCCGTCACCGCCATGTCGTAGTTCCCCTTGCTGTAATCGGCGTAGGCGGTCTTGAATGCCTGGTCGGCAGGCTCGTTGGACTGCGACCCGCGGGGAACCGCCGAGGGGCTGGCCGAGCCGGAATCCTGGGGGGGAGCCGTTCTCGACCCGGGCGTGCGCAGCGCCTGGATCTCCATCGACAGGCTGGACATCCTTGCCTTCATCTCGTCGAGTCGCTGCCCCAGTGTCTGTATCTGATCGAGCAGTCCCCGGATCGCTTCCTGGAGCTCTCCCTGCCCGCCGTTCGGGGCGGAGCCCGTCAGCCGCTTGGAGAGGTCATCGATCTGTGCGCGCGAGCCCGCCGTGTCCTGCTGGACCTGGAACACCTGTCGCTTCACGTCGTCGAGATCCTTCTGGAGCCGCGTGGCCTGCGTCGACGTGACGCAGGCTGACAGCAGCAGCAGCGCGATGGCAAAACACGCGTTGGCAAGTCTCCGTGTGTTTTTCAACGGCGTTTACCCTTCCTCGAGCACGAACTCGCCGCGGCGGTTCTTTGCCCAGGACTCTTCGTTGTGGCCGGGATCGACCGGTCTTTCCTCGCCATAGGAGATCGTGCGCAGACGCGACGCCGGCACGCCGAGGTCGATGAGATACTGTTTCATGGCGTTGGCCCGCCGATCCCCCAGCACCATGTTGTACTCGTTGGTTCCGCGTTCGTCGCAATGCCCTTCGATCAGCACGCGGAATTTGGACAGGGGTTCGGCCTTGAGCTTGTCGGCGTTGGCCTGCAGGGTCGGGCGCTGGTCCGGGCGAATCTCGTACTTGTCGAAATCGAAGTAGATGGACTTGAGGAGGCCCTGCTTGTTGTAGGCATCGGCTCCCACCGCGCGCTGTGGCGCGGGCTCCTCCACGACGGGCTTCATCGGCTGCTCCTTGACCGGTTCCACCGTCGGCTCCGCGGTCTGATGGACGGCCGGCGGCTCGGCGGTGGAGGTCACCGGAGCGGGCTTCTTCTTGCACCCCGCGCAGAGCACGGCGAATGACAGGACGACGAGCGCAAGCAGGGGAATCGGAGCGTGACGTCTGCGGATCATGTGAATCCTCCTGGAAGGTGGAGTGATCGACGCGAGGCACTTCGAGTATACAACCTTGTGTTTCATCGGGACCAGTCCGGCATCGTCGCCTCGAACGGCGTGGGAATCTGCTCCTGGCGATTGCCATCGGCGTCCATCGTGTAGATGCGATAGACACCGCCTCGGTTCGAAGCGAACACGAGATGCCGACCTTCGTGCGACCAGCGGGGATTCTCGTTGTTGCCGACGTTCTGCGTCAGACGGGCCGTCTTGCCGGTGCTGATTTCGTACACGAGGATGTCGAACCTCCCGTCGATGCGGCTCGCATAGGCGATATGATCGCCATCGGGCGACCAGGCGGCCGAATCGTTGTAATCGCCGCTGCTGGTGAGCCGCCGGACATTGGCCCCCTCGGCGTCCATGATGTAGATCTGCGGGTGGCCGGAGCGGTCGGAGGTGAAGGCGATCTCCCGCCCTGAAGGTGACCAGACCGGCGAGGTATCGGATCCCTTGTTGAAGGTTATCTGCCGGGATCGGCGCGTGGAGACGTCCATGACGAAGATCTCCGAGTCACCCGAGCTGGAGCTTGAAAACGCGATGAACCGGCCGTCGGGCGACCAGTCGGGCGCCACGCACAGCTCGCTGCCGGGAGGCGAGACATCGTCGGTGCTTCCGTCCTCTCCCTTGTAGAGGAACAGCTTCGGATTGCCCTGCTTGTACGAGACGAAGGCGAGCCGGCTCCCGTCCGGGCTCCAGGCCGGGGAAACATTGATGGTCTTGTTCTTCGTGATCTGCTTGGTGTCGGCGCCGTCGTAATCCATGACATGGATTTCCTTGGCGTTGCCGACCTTGCCGACCATGGCGATACGTGACAGGGAGACGCCCGGCCGCCCGGTGTAGGCGATCATGATATCGTTGGAGATCCGGTGGGCGATGTCCCGGGCCAGCCGCACATCGCCGCGGTACCGCTTGCCCGCGATGAGATCGCCGCTTCGGCTGTCGGACAGAAGCCCTTCCACCGCCACGCCGGCGTTTTCCCTGCCGACGCTGCCGTAGACCACGCCCTGGGCTCCAATCGCGGCGAAGTCCCTGAACGGTATCTTGCCGCCCGCGATGGTCACGCTCTCGTACATCGACGGTGCCAGGACATTGAACAGACCGGAGTATTCCAGGTCGCTCGTAATCACCGATCGGATCGTGTCGGCGGCGCCGCGCGTGTCGGCGGCTCCCCCGGCGCCGATCTGGAACGGGAGAATCGCTATCGGTATCTTGCGGATCGCCGTGCCTGAAATCTTGAGGCCGATCTCCGGCTGGTTCGGATCCTGCGGTGAGGGCAGCGCGTGCGGACTCCCCAGGGCGAGAGTACCCACGCCAAGCACCAGCGCCGTCGCAACCAGATGATGTCTTCGATTCATTCAGTCTCTCATCCTGATGACTCCCGGTGATGACTCCCGGTGTTCCGCCGGCCTCGAGCGGAGACGCGATTAATCCGGTGTCAGCTCGAACACGACTTCGGCGCTGACGGACGACTGACCGTACTGGAACGGCAGAGGCGGCAGCGGGTTGCTGTTGTACACCGCCCTGAGCGCCGATTGGTCGAGGGCTTCATTGCCGCTCGCCTGGGCGACCCTGGCGTCCTGGACGATGCCGGACTTGAGGATCGTGAACTGCACCCTGCAGGTCGCCGTCCGGGTCAACCCTTCGGGAGCCACCGGCCTTCGCCAGTTCGACTGGAGAATCGCGACGAGGCTCGATCGGTAGTAGTCGTACGGAAACCCCGACGAACCGATCGAGGGGATGCCGCCCGGGCCGACCGAAGCTCCAAAACTGATACCGGGTCCTGAAGCGCCCGCCGCATGGGAGGTCTCCTCCGCTCGTTCGTCGTCCGGGCCACCCGCCGACTCCGGCTCCGGCTCCCGCGCCGGCGGTTTCGGTTCGGCCGGCCGGGCGGGGCCGCTCTTCGAGTTCTTCGAGCTCGGCGAGCTCGAA
>DASROJ010000053.1:0-4999 GCA_035646975.1 Patescibacteria group bacterium | reverse complement strand
GAGCGGACCTTGAGCGATTCGACCTGCTTGCGCCGTAGCGCGTAGGCGCCGCGGAGCTGCTCGAGCCTGGCCTGCTGCACGGCGAGCTGGGCGGTGGTGGCCTCCGCGCTGATCTCCAGACGCTTGTTCTCGATCTCGGCGCGCCCCCCGAGCTCTTCGGCCGTGACCTGTGAAAGCTTCAGCGTCAGGGCGGCGACCAGGCCGTCCTTGGCGAGCTGTTCGTTGGCCTCGGCCTGCAGTTTTGCCTGGTGATAACTGGACTGGACCGACGCGGTCTGCGCCTGCTGGTTGAGGATCTGGCTCTGCAGCTGGACCTTGAGGTTCGTGTACTCCGCTTCGGCCGCCCGCACCGCCGACTCGGCATCCAGCGCGGCCAGCTCGACCTCGGGATTGCTCAGCTCGAGCAGGATCGTGTCGGACTTCACCTCCGTGCCGGGCTTCAGTCGAATGCGCTCGACACGCCCGTCGGTGGTGGCGGGAATCCATCGAACTTCCTCGGGCACCAAGGTGCCGGCGCCGCGAACCTGGCGCAGCATGCCGCCGCGCTTCACGGTGTCGACCCAGAGGGTGCTTCTTTCCACCGAGGGGGAGGCGGGCTCCATGCGCGACAGTCCCACCGTGATCAGCCCGATGGCGACGACGCCGATCGTTCCATAGATGATCCGGCGCCGGCGCCTGCCTGCCGCTACTTCAGCGCGTGGGATATCCATGAGTTTCCTCCGGTCCGGGTGGATGCTTCGACAGTGTCAGTCGCACCATGGGTATCAAGATGCGTACCAGCTTCGATGGGCGGCACAACCATCATGATGACATCGACTTGAGAGGCGTCCTTTCGATTCGGGCAGGCTGCCGGGTGTCCGGTCACGGGAAGGCCGATCCCAGAACCGGACAGCGCCGCGCCGGTGCTATGCTGGCCCGGCAAAGGGGAGTTCGCATGCGTACGGTTCGCGCCTTGCACGACCTGGCCCTCGCGCTGATGACGGGGGGAATCGTCGGCGTCGGGCTGAGCGTCTCGGTGCTGTTCGCGCGGGCGCCATCGCGGGATGTCGCCGGTCAAATCGGCGGCGGCATCTTCGGCGCGGTGGGGCCGTACGTCCTTCTGCTGGGATCGATCGTCTGCGGTGCCCGCCTCCTGATGCGGACGACGGAGCCTGCCAGCCGCGTTGGCCTTTTCGCGACGGCCGCCTCGGCTCTCGTCGTCATCATCGCCGCGTTGAACGTCTTCTGGCTGACGCCCCGCATGCGTCTGATCTGGGAGTCGGCTTCCCATGCGGCGGACGGCTCCGGCCTTCAGGGCGAGCCGCGTCGGGAGTTTCTGGCCCTGCACGGCCTGAGCAATCTGGCCTATCTCTCTATCCTATTAATAGGACTGTTGCTGATTCTCCTGCGCCCGAAAGAGCCCGAACGGCCCTGATCCAGGACTCAAAACACTGTCAAACAAGGGCCTCGGCCGCCACCGCGAAACTACCGACAGCAACAACTGGCCTCGGATACTGAACGACCTATGTTCTACACCGAAAACGGGACCTCAAAGTATCGAAAGCGGCATCCGGCGCGGTCTTTTGGGCGTTCGACACCCGGGACGAGCGGCCGGGAAAGGCAGGACAGGTGAGACGCTCCGGCCATCAGAGGAAGTCCGCGGAAACCTCCATCCTTGCGGGGCGGGCACCCGTGATCGAGCCTCTGCGTGTCCTGGTCGCCGATGACGAGCCGACCATCCTCGAGATACTCAACCTGGCCCTGACGGAGATGGGTCACACCGTCACCACGGCGTGCAACGGGAAGAGCGCGCTCGAGCAGGCGCTGGAGATCGATTTCGATCTGATCATCACCGATCTCAAGATGCCCCAGATGGGGGGCCTCGAGTTCACCCGCCGGCTCGTCGAGCTTCGTCCGATGATGTCGAATCGCATCATCCTCATCACGGGCGACGTGTCCGAACTGACCGCGGCGCTCCAGAAAACGCCGGCCGCGCTGCACATCCTCCCCAAGCCGTTCGGCATGGCCGAGTTGACCCACGCGATTGATTCATGGTGGGCAAGGCGGCGGCATGATGCAGCCGCGCAGCAACCCGCCAGCTAGAAGCCGGATTCAGCGCTCCCGCGAAGAGGATTGAATCTTCCGGACGCCGACCCCCAGGGCGATCAGGCCCATCCCGAATCCGGCAAGGAAGAGCCACCATCGAAACGGCCGTGGCTCCGCTCCGACGAACGCCGACTTGTAGTCGATCATGAACGAGGCGAGCACCGTCAGGCCGCCGGCCACCCCCAGAGTCCAGAGCGTCGGCGAAAAACCGACCCGCGCGCCGCGGCTCCTGAGCCAGAGCAGCCACACGCCGCCGGCAATCAGACCGATGCTGACGATCACCGGCGCCAGGACCGGCCCGACCCAGGGCACCGGGATCAGGAACAGGATGTCCCATGTGAGCAGCGACTGCGGCCATCCGATGAACAGGCGCAGCCAGGCGTAGTAAAAGATGTCCCACAGGCCGAAGGCGGTACTGAAAAAGAGGAATCGCTCCCACCGGTCGGTGCCGGCCAGCATGCTGACACCCACGAGCATGATCAGCGTGGCCGCTTCCCGGCCCACCTCGATGCCCGTCATCGTGTCCGGGATGATCACGATGGGAAACGAGAATCCCTGCGGGTAGTAGATGGCGCGCAGGTAGACGACGACGGCCGACTCGACATACGCCATCGCCACCGCGTAGGCCGAAAGCCACAGGAGCCGCCGGCGTACGCTGCTCAAGACGACGAAGCCTGCCGGATGATCGCCTCGGCTTCGATCTCCACCAGCATCTCCGGGTCGATGAGCGCCGACACCTCCACCATCGTGGAAGCGGGCCGGATGTCGTGGAAAATCTCTCCGTGCGCGCGCCCCACTTCCTCCCAGCGTCTGATGTCGGTGACGTAGATTCGGGTCCGCACGACATCCTCGAAGCTCGCTCCGGCCCTCTCCAGCGCCGCGCGGATGTTCGCAAGCGCCTGGAGGGTCTGCGCGCGCGCATCGCCTTGACCCACCAGCCTGCCGTCCGATCCCAGCGCCGTCGTGCCGGCGACGGCCACGTGATTGCCCACCCGGATCGCCCGCGAGTAGCCGACGATAGGCTCCCACGGCGCGCCCGACGAAATCCTCTGTCGATCCATGTCATGTCTCCCGCGCCAGGTGCCGGACGGGCGCGCGCGCCAATGATACAATCACGCGCCATGCCGCGTCCCGCCACCTGCCCCGCGCCCCCTTTGCCGATAAGCGCCGCCATCCCCGCCATCTCCGTGTCGTCACTCATCAAGAATTACGGCAGCGTCGAGGCGCTCAAGGGGATCGACATGGCCATCCCGGCCGGCTCGTTCTTCGGATTGCTCGGACCCAACGGCGCCGGCAAGAGCACCCTGATCCATGTCATCACGGGGCTGGCCTCGCCCACCTCGGGCAGGGTAGAGGTGCTGGGCCACGATGTCGTGCGCGGCTATCGCCAGACGCGCCGGCTCATCGGGGTCTCGCCCCAGGAGTTCAACTTCGACAGGTTCTTCTCGATACTCGACATCCTGGTGTATCAGGGCGGCTACTTCGGCATTCCCAGGGCCAGGGCGCGCCAGCGGGCGGAAGAGCTGCTAAGCCGTTTCGGCCTGTGGGACAAGCGCCACGAGAAGATCAACCGGCTGTCGGGCGGGATGAAGCGTCGGCTGCAGATCGCCAAGGCGATGATCCACGATCCACCGATCCTGATCCTCGACGAGCCGACCGCCGGGGTCGACGTGGAGCTTCGGCGAGACCTCTGGGCCTACTGGCAGGAGCTCAACGCCGACGGCAAGACGATCGTGCTGACGACCCACTATCTCGAGGAGGCGCTCGCCTTGTGCAAGACGCTGGCGGTGATCGACCTGGGCGTCATCATCGCATGCGGCTCGAAGGACGACGTGGTGTCCACCGCCGGCGGCGATCTGGCGAACTATTTCCTGAAAGAGAGACGCGAGCACCTGGTGAGGGCGAAGCTGTCATGACGCGATGGGACCTCGTCGGTTTCACGGCGCTTCTCCGGCGCGAGATCTACCGGTTCATCGTGCTGCCCAACCAGACGCTGGTGCCGCCGGTAGTGAGCGCCGCGCTCTACGTGCTGATATTCGGCTATGCCATCGGCTCGCGCATCAAGGATGTCGAAGGAGTCTCCTACATCGTCTACATCTTTCCCGGTCTCGTGATGATGAACGCGGTCAACGGCGCCTACGCCAACACCACGACCTCGCTGTTCATCGCTCGGCATGAGCTGTTCATCCAGGATCTGCTGGTGTCGCCGCTGTCGTATCTCGAGATGGTCCTGGCCTACACGCTGGGTGGCGCGGTGCGCGGGGTGCTCGTGGGGCTGGCCACCCTGCTGATGGGTTATGCGATCCTCGGTGTGCACATCCAGCACCTCTGGGCGACGCTGTTCTTTCTCGCCATCAGCTCGCTGACCTACGCTGCGTTCGGCAACATCGTCGGCCTGTGGGCCGAGCGCTGGGACCACGTGGCGATCTATCTCAATTATGTGATCACGCCGATGGTGTTCCTGGGCGGCGTCTTCTACTCGCTCAAGATGCTTCCGCCCGGCTGGCAGGAAGCCAACCTGCTCAACCCGATTTTCTTCACCGTGAGCGGGTTCCGCTACGGCATCCTCGGGTTGTCCGACGTCAGCCCGGCGATCTGCGTGCTGGTGGGGCTCGCGCTGTTCGGGGTCCTGTTCACCGCCTCGGTGATGCTGTTCCAGCGGGGCTACAAGCTGCGGGCCTAGCCACCGGCTCGGTCCGAGAGTACCCCTTCGGAGATGCCGCCCCGCAGGGAAGGTCCCGATATCAGGCCGGGGAATTCGAGGTCGGCACCCTGCTGATGCGACGTGCATGGCGATTGACGTGCGCGCCGCGGGTCGACTAGCGTGGTGCGCGTGAATCAAACTGGTGATGCAGCACCGGCGATTACCACGGCGGGCGACGGCGGGTCAGGCAGGCGGGATCGGATCGCATCG
>DASROJ010000052.1:0-2411 GCA_035646975.1 Patescibacteria group bacterium | reverse complement strand
AGCATGGTGCGTTTGCCGGTGGCCACGCGCGGCTCGCGCAGTATCGGCAGCCCGTTGCTCACCGCCTCGATGCCGGTGTAAGTGCCGCCGCCGAGCGCATAGGCGCGCATGAACACGAGGAAGAGTCCCCAGGCGCCGATCGCCTGCGCCCCCGATTGCATCTCGCCCACCGCCTTGCCGACCGTCGCGCCCAGGTTGGCCACGTGGGCGAAGCTGCCCACCAGGATGACCAGACCGTGCGTGAGCAGGAACGTGAGGAAGATCGGGATCAGCACGGTCACCGATTCCTTCACGCCGCGCATGTTCAGGATCATCAGCACGATCAGGATGACGAAGCAGAACGGGATCTTCAGCGCGTGATGCTCGGTGCCTGCCAGGCTGAACAGGGCGTCGGCGCCGCTGGCGATCGACACCGAGATCGTCAGGACATAGTCGATGATCAGGGCGCAGCCGGAGATCACGCCCGCATAGGGGCCCAGCAGCTTGGTGGCCACCACGTAGCCGCCGCCGCCGGTGGGGAAGTTCTCGATGATCTGCGAATACGACGTCGAGATCACGGCGATGGTGGCCGCGGTCATCAACGCCAGCAGCAGGGCGAGGTGACGGTATTCCCCCAGCGCGATGAACGCCTCTTCGGGGCCGTAGGCCGCCGACGACAGGCCGTCCACGCCCAGCCCGATCCAGGCGAAGAACGCCGCCAGGCTGATGGTGTGGAAGATCCCGGGGTCGAGAGGGTTGCGGGGCTTGCCGATCAGGATCCGGAACACGCGCATGAACCACGACTCGCGGGGCTCCGCGACGCCGTCCGGTACCCGGGGCCCCGACGTGATGTCGTTCATCGGGCGGGGATTCTACCACTCCGGGGAGCTGCCGGCACCGGGCATCGTGGCGCTACACGATCCGTATGTTCGAGACGCCGGGCTGGGGCGGCGGCATCTTCATCTTCATCGACTCGAGCGTCTCGACAATGATCTTCGAGACCGCCAGGTTGCGGAACCACTTCCGGTCTGACGGGATCACGTACCAGGGCGCCCGCGACGTGCTGCAGCGGCTCAGGATCTCTTCATAGGCCCGCATGTACTGCTTCCAGTAGCCTCTCTCCTTGATGTCGGCCGGAGAGAACTTCCAGTTGCGCTTCGGGTCGTCGCGCCGCGCTTCGAGCCGCGCTTTCTGCTCCTTCTTGCTGATGTGCAGGAAGAACTTCAGTATCGTGACGCCGTCATCGACGAGCTGCGCTTCGAAGTCGTTGATGATCTCGAACCGGCGGGACCAGACTTTGCGCGGCACCAGCTCGTGCACCCGCACCACCAGCAGGTCTTCATAATGGGATCGGTTGAAGATGCCGACGTTGCCCCTGCCGGGAACCGCGCGGTGGATGCGCCAGAGAAAGTCGTGACTGGTCTCCTCCGGGGTGGGCACCTTGAACGGGGTCACACGGCACCCCTGCGCGTTGAACCCGGTGATCACGTGGCGGATGACGCCGTCCTTGCCCCCCGCGTCCATCGCCTGCAGGACGATCAGCAGGGCGCGTTTGTTCTCCGCGTACATGACGTACTGCAGCTCGTCGATCCGTGCGAGGTTTTTCTGCAGCTGCTCGGTCAGCGCGTCTCCCTGTTTCCAGCCCCAGGTCTCGGAGGTGTCATGGTCGGACAGGTCGACCTTCGTGCCCGGCTCCACCAGCAGCCGCCTGGTCATGCCCGACTTGCCCCTGGAAGAATTCCGCCCCATCACGCTTCCTCCTGGTCTTCCAAGAGATTTGGATCGTTGTAGCGTCGAATGGCGCTATCATCTAATGTAATCATCGTAGTCATCGTAATCACAAAGGGACATGCATGTCGATATTCAGGTTTCTCGGAATCGATCCGGGCGCCGCGGCGCCCGCCCGGGCCTCCTCGCCCGAAGACGTCGCCTCGATCCGCAGGATCGTTCAGTCGCTGGATGCGCTCGAGCCGGCCCAGGCCCGGCAGATCGCCGCGTTTGCCTTCGTCCTGAGCCGCGTGGCCGGCACCGATCTCGACATCTCGGAAGAAGAGATTCGCGCGATGGAGAAAATCGTCATGGATCGGATGGGGCTTGCCGAAGAGCTGGCGGTGCTGGTGGTCGACATCGCCAGACGGCAGAACATCCTGTTCGGCGGCACGGACAATTTCCTGGTGACGCGAGAGCTGAAGGCTTCGGCCAGCGACGAAGAAAAAGAGGCCCTGCTCCATTGTCTGTTCGCGGTGTCGGCCGCCGATGAATCGATCTCCAGCGCCGAGGAGAACACGATCGCCCAGATCGCCTCCGAGCTGGGTGTGGAGCACCGGACGATGCTCGAAATCCGCGCGGTCTACCGGGACAAGCGCGCCGTGCTGAAGGACCTGCCGCACTGAGACCCCTCGAGCCCGGCTCTAACGCATCCGGATCCACGC
>DASROJ010000051.1:0-4113 GCA_035646975.1 Patescibacteria group bacterium | reverse complement strand
GCTCGAAGCGGCGCGGGCCATCGATTCCGGCGCGCCGCTGAGCTCGGTGCGAGGCCTGCTCGTTCGCGACGAGTCGGGCGAGCCGGTGTCCACCGGGGCCCGCGGCACGGTACCGGATCTCGACACGCTGCCGTTTCCCGGCCCGCATTACCGCGGCCACCACCTCGATGCCGAATCCGAGGCGTCGTTCGTCATCACATCGAGAGGATGTCCGGCCCGCTGCACTTTCTGCAACACGCCGGACTTCTGGGGCACGCGCATGCGATTTCGCGGCCCGGACCACATGCTCGAGGAGATCCGCCATCTCAAGGAGCGGATGGGCATCCTCCACGTCAGCATCCGCGACGACACCTTCACCGTCAACAAACGTCGTGTCATCGAATTCTGCAGAAAGCTGATCGCGTCGCGTCTCGATGTGATGTGGAACTGCCAGTCGCGCGTCAACGCCATCGACGAAGAGCGGCTGGCCTGGATGCGTCGCGCGGGCTGCGACCACATCCAGTATGGCATCGAGTCGGGCTCCGAGAGGATGCTGCGCGGGCTGGCCAAGGACATCACGCTGGACGAGATCAGGCAGGCGGCGCACCTCACGCGCAGGACGGGCCTGCTGTTGTCGATTTATCTCATCAGTGGCGTCCCGGGTGAGACCGACGCCGATTACCGCGCCACGGAGACGTTGATGGAGCAGACCCGCCCGCACGATGGCATCGTGGCGCCGCTGGCCGTGTTCCCGGGCACGCACCTCTACGACGAGATGAAACGAGAGGGTGTCATCGACGACGATTTCTGGGTGCACGAGAAGAAGGATACGCTCTATTCGATGACGGGTGCCGCCGCACGCCGTTCGTTTCAACGGCTGACGCGTCTGTGCGACCGGGTCGGAAGGCAGGCCGGCTACACTCGCGAAGATCTGGAGCGCCACAAGAAACTGCTGCCCGATTCGTTCGCGACCTGGATCGCCTCGGGGCTGGCCTACGAGGCCGAAGGGGACCCGGGGGCCGCGTTGGCGGAATACGAAGCGATCGAATCGTTCTGTCGGTCGAACCTCTGGGCAAACCTGCATATCGGGCGCCTGCTGCGGCGCACGGGCGATCCGGATGGCGCCGCGATCTACCTGAAACGGGCGCTGGATTCCTCCCCGCGCAGCCGTGCCGTGCGCGACCTCCTCGAGGCCACGAAGAGACGGCCGGCGCGAGTCCGGGTGGGCGCTTGATCGAGTTCTATTTCGATTTCAGCTCGCCCTACTCGTACCTTTCCTCGACGCAGATCGAGGAGATCGGCGCGCGCCGAGGCGTCCCGATCGTCTGGAAGCCGATCCTGCTCGGGCCGATCTTCAAGGCGATCGGCAAGGTGCCGCTGGCCGCGCGCCCGAGGGAGGGGGACCATGCCCGGATCGATTTGCGGCGCTGGGCCGAGCGGCTCGACGTCCCGCTGAAATTTCCGCCACGCTTTCCCTTCAACAGCCTGCGCGCGGCGCGGGGGGCTTTTTTCGCCGAGAAAGCCGGCAGGTCGGCGGCCTACTGTCGCGGTGTGCTCGACGCCGCCTGGGGTGAAGGAAAGGACGTCGAGGAGGTGGCCGTGCTTGAATCGGTGGCGGGGGCGGTCGGGCTGGACACCGGGGCCTTCATCGCATCGCTGTCGGACCCCGCGGTCAAGAACGCGCTGCGCGAGCGCACCGATGAAGCGCTGGGCCGCGGCGTCTTCGGGGCGCCCACTTTTTTCGTGGGCGACGAGATGTTCCACGGCAACGACCGTCTTTTCATGGTGGAGGAGGCTGCCGGCGAGCTCGGCGGCGGTCGTTCGACTTCCACCACGCCGTTCAATCGCTGGTTCGGGATTCGATGCCTCGAGGCGGGCGCGGGGCGCTCCGAGTACGAGCTGGTCGTCACGCCGACGCTGGCCAACCGGCGCGGCGTCGCCCACGGCGGCGCGGTCTGCTCCCTGCTCGACACCGCGCTGGGCGCCTCGGTGGTGTCGGCAATCGCCGCGGAGGAATGGTGCGCGACGCTCGAGCTGTCGATCCAGTTTCGCGAGCCGGTGCGGCTGGGAAGAATCATCGGCCGGGGCCGCATGGTGAAGCGCGGCCGGCACGCGGCGTTCGCCGAAGGCGAGATCGTCGATGCCGAGGGCCGCACCCTCGCGGTGGCGCACGGCACCTGGTACATCTGGCCACGCCGGCCGTCGAGCTGATCCGGTTCGGCCGGGACCCGGGCGCGGTTACTGGCGCCGGGCCCCGAGCGAGTTGAGATACTTCTCGAAGTCGAGCCCGCCGCGTATCGAATCCGAAAGGCGCATCTGCGTCTCGACCAGCTCGCCGTCCGCAAAACAGTGCTCGATCAACCAGGGGGCCGACTTGCCCGAACCGAAACGGGCGTCGCCGAACGCCTCGGCCAGACGGGCCTGAACCTCCGGTGCGATGGACAGCGCGATGATCCGGTCGAGGTCCGCGGCCGGTGACGTCACGAACGACAGCCTGATGGGCCACAACACGGGGATCTCGGGATCGGCGGCGACCCCGAGGGAACGGGTCAAGAGCACCCGGTAGCGTTCGTCGAGATTGGCGTCGGGGTTGACGTAGATGGCAAACTCGATTCCCATGTTCAGCAGCAGCTCCCTCAGGCGAAGGATGGTGCGGTCCGACTCATCTTCGAGAAACAGGGCGATCGACTTGCGATCCATCCCCAGGTACTTCTCCAGGAAGATCGGATCGTGCACGAACCCGGCCATGGCCTCGGCGATCCCCTCGGCATAAAGCTCGTTGCGCGTCCCATCGACGCACTCGTATCCCTTGAGCATGGGGGAGGACTGCTTGTTGAAGGCGCTCTGCAGGGCGCGGCCATACTCGCGGAAGACCGCTTCGTAATAGCGCGGCCCTCCCGTGGTGGCGGCCCCATCGGCGACGATTCGGATATCGGACGGAATCCGGACGCCAAGACCCATCGCGCCGCCGGCCCCGAGTTCCGAGGACTCGACATGTATGGGCAACTTGCCTGGATCGAACCCGAGCGCCTCGAGCAGCTTTGCTGCCGCCGGCAGGGCGCCTCCGGGCGGAAATGCCGCGGCGATTGCCTTGTCCAGCCCGCGCTGACTCGTGCGCCGGGCCATGGCGAACTCGATGTCCCATGGTTCAAATCGCTCGAGAGGTGCGTCGGCCCCGGCGCTCTTCAGGCCCAGCTCGGACTTCATCGACTCCTGCAGCCCCAGGTATCTCGACTTCGTCTGAGCGGCGATCTGGTCCATCATTGTCTTGGCCCAGTAGGCGTCGATGCCCCGGCCGCGGTAGGCCAGATGGTGAAAATAAAACAGGCTGCTGCCCCGGGCCTTGAGCGCGCGCTGTCTCACCAGGTTCCTGACCTCCGGTTCCACCTGCGCGGCAAACGTCGCCTTGGAGAGCCACGCCTTCCGGCGGGACTCTCTGTCGGGATTCGTCGCGATGATCCTTTCCAGCTCGGCAAGCGTCACCTGTCGGCCGTCGAGCTGATACCGATGCTCCCGCAAACGCGCGGCCAGGCTTCGGGTGAGCGCAAAAATCGCCGGATCGAGGTCGACCCCGGCCGACTCGCGGGTGTTGTACCAGAGGACCACCCGCCGGGACAGGCTCCTGTCCTGCGTCACGGTGTTGCGCTGCGACCAGTACTTGAGCAGCTCATCGAGCTTCGGGTCGAAATAGACGGAGGCCAGATCCTTGCGCGCCTGCTCGGCAGGAGCCGGGTCCTGCCCCGGCGTCGCCAGGGCGGCGCGCCAGGAAGCTTCGTTCATCTTCACGCAGGCGGCTTCGTACCGCGACTCGAACAGATCGAGCGCTTCGCGCAGCCCCTGCTCGGTCCTGATGTCGCCCGGGTCCTTGGCGGCAGGAGCCGGTGCTTCCGCCCCGGCGTGCGGCTCCCCGGCGGCAAACAAGGCCCGGGAAGCGGGCCAGAAGATAAGTCCGAGGCCGAACAGATGGACCGCGAGCAACTGGAGCCAGGCGGCCTTTCTGCTCCGGGAGGTGAAGGAGCGAGCAGCGACACGATCACCGGCGGCGCGAGGGAGAATGATGAAGCGGGAAGGATCCCGTCGGTTCCTGGTCATGCCCTGCCATCTGTCATTTCGTAGACGCTGCTGACCCACCTG
>DASROJ010000050.1:0-14474 GCA_035646975.1 Patescibacteria group bacterium | reverse complement strand
AGACCCGCGAGGCGTCCGGCGCATGCGAAGCCGATCAGCAGAAAGAAGAAGGCCACCGTCACGGCGCGAGGCTTGCGGGCCATAGCCGCCAGGCAGACCGCGCCGCCCAGTGTTGCCAGGGCGCAGACACCCCAGAAATCGAACGGAAGGCAGCACGGAGGAAAAACCAATCCTGCGGCGAACGCCGCGGCGGACCAGAAGAGTGGACGTTCGAGCACGGAGGGCCCTCTGACGTCGGCCCTCCTCAAGGTCCATCGCGGATGGTATCAGATCTGCGTGATCGGCGGCATCCCGTAGAGTTCCTTGAGTCGCTCGGCGACCAGACGCACGACGGTTGCCTCGAACGCGTTCGCGGTCATCCGCTCGCGGTGCTCGCGCAACTGGATGGCGGCCTGCCCCTGAAGCTCCCGCAGCGCCGCCTCGCCCGCCAGGGACCGAAACAGCCGGAGAAGATCCTCTTCCATGTCGTGCAGACGCAGCCGCGCGGCGGGCGTGGCCAGAAGGGCGCCTCGCGGGTCGGCGTCCAGCTGCGTTGCGGCATAATCGAAAATTCCGGCCGCCTCGTCCTGGCCACGCAGCCGCGCGTTTCCCGCGGCCTCCCGCAGCTGGCGCGATGCCTGGCTCAGCAGCGCGCCCCCCTCTGGTTCGGCTGACGCACCGGGCAACGCTGCCCCGGCTTCGCCCGCGCTGCGCGTTCTTGCGTAGGTCTCGAACCGCTCCTCGACCTCGGTCTTCACGTAACTCAGCCGGTGGACGCGCGCAGGCATCCCGGCGGCCTCCTTCTTCGTGAACAAGTGGTCGATGCTTTCCAGGACGATCCAGAGCGGGATCCCGCGATCCCACCAGCTTTCCACCAGCGCGAAGTCCGCGGGCGACAGCGTCATCGGCGCGTGACGGCGGGAGCGGAACCGCGTCTCGATGGCGCGCGCATACACTTCCTGCGGCGCCGGGGGAAGATCGCGATAGAGTCGCCGGACGCAATCACGGATGATGCCGAAGCTTCTCTCGAACGACTTGAGGTCGCCTCCCATGGCGTCCGGAATGTCGTCACCCGGCAGGACCCCCTCGGTCCGCGAGACCTCGCCTGCGTACACACTCAGCTGACGGCAGCGGGAAAGCGCGGCGGGATGATTGATCGAGACCCATTCATGGTGAAACCGTTCCATCATCAGGATCATGTCGGACTGGGCGAGAAGATCCGCCGTCACGGGGCGTGAGCGGTGAGTCGAGACATCCAGTCCGCCCTGCCGCGCCATCGCGGCGGCCTCGCCGGCCGCCTCCATGCCATCCACCGCGATGACGCCGGCCGACAGCGCCCGCAGATCGGTCCGCCCGTCCCTGCGGGCCTCGTCCCGGAGCATCTCCTCGGCAAGGGCGCTGCGGTGAATGTTGCCGCTGCAGATGAAGAGGATCGTCACGCCGGTCTGTTTTTCCCGTAGATGAGCCGCAGGCCCTCCAGGGTCAGGTGCGGTTCGATGAGATCGATGCCCCGCAGATCACCGGCCAGCACGCGCGACAGGCCCCCGGTGGCCAGCACTTTCGGTTCTCCCGCGAGCTCGGCCTTCATCAGATCGAGCACACCGTTGACGAGACAGACATAGCCGTAGTACAGCCCGGACTGGATGCTGTGCACCGTGTTGCGTCCGATCAGCTTGGGTGGCTTGCGGACTTCCACGCGCGGGAGCTTGGCGGCGCGCGCGAAGAGGCTGTCCGCGGAAATCTGCAGACCCGGCACGATGATGCCCCCGAGGTACTCGTGCTGCGCCGTGATCGCGTCAAACGTCGTTGCGGTGCCGAAGTCGACCACGATGACCGCTCCGTCCACGCGAGCCACCGCCGCTACGCTGTTGACGATTCGGTCGGCGCCCACCTCAATTGGATTCTCGTAGAGAATCCTGATGCCGGTCTTCGTTCCGGGGCCCACCAGCATCGGAGCGACACCGAACAGACTCTCGATCATCTCTGCCAGCGTCCCGGTCAGCGGCGGCACCACGGAGGACATGATGGCCGCGTCGACCGACTCGCGCGCGAACCCCCGCAGCCCGAGCACCGCCGCCACCTCCACGGCCCACTCATCCGCGCTGCGATGGTGATGCGTCGACAGCCGCCAGTCGGCGCGCAGGGCGTCCGATTCGTAAAGACCGAACACGGTCTGAGTGTTTCCCACGTCGACCACGAGCAGCATGGTCAGGTCTCCTCAACCCGCAGCACCTCGCCATAGCGCACCACGACGGGATGCGAGCCGCCCAGGGGCGTGACCCGCAGGGCGCCGTCTTCGGCGAGCCCCGCCGTCGTTCCTTCCCACGGTTCCGGCCCACCGGTCACTCTCACGCGTCGTCCCTCGAGATCGATCCCGGCCAGACGGAACGCGTCCAGGATCGGCCGCTCCCCCTGCCGCCTCCAGAGGGTATACCAGTCGTCCAACGCTGTCAGGATCTCCGCCGCCACCAGGTTCCTGTCCAGCGGACACCCGCGGACGATCCGCAACGAAGTGGCCCGTCCGGCGATCTCCTCCGGGAAATCGGCCGCCGTGTGATTCACGTTGACCCCGATGCCGATCACGAGGTCGCGCAGCCGGTCGCTGGCGCGCGCCTCGGCGAGAATCCCGGCCAGCTTTCGTTTGCCCCGCGAATCGTCGGCGACCACCAGATCGTTCGGCCACTTGATGCGGACCTCCCCGCGGCAGACACGGCCGAGCGCCGAGGCGGTGGCCACGGCCGCGAGCAGCCCGAAGATCGGCGCGCGTTCCGCCGGGGCGTCCGGCCGGAGGATCACCGTCATGTAGAGACCCAGGTCGGGGGCCGAGTGCCAGTGCCTCAGGGAGCGGCCGCGTCCCTTCGTCTGCTCGTCGGCGACCACGACGCAGCCTTCCGGCTCGCCGGAGGCCGCCAGCTGCCGGGCCCGGTCGTTGGTCGAGTCGATCGAGCGGTGGTGCTCGATCCGGCGGCCGATCAGCGCGGCCGAACCCGCGCCCCGCGTCCTGCTCAGGGCGATCGCCTCGCGCAGCGTCTCCACGCCGAGCGGCTCGCTCATGCTCCCTTCGACCCGATCGGCCGGAGTGTCAGGCTGACATCGGCCGACGGCGCCGAATGCGTCAGGGCGCCGAGCGAGATCCGCTCCACGCCCGTGCCGGCGAAGGCCTGGATGTTCTCCAGGGTGATCCCCCCGGACGCCTCGAGCTGCGCGCGGGAGCCGGCCGCGCGTTTGTGCCGCACCGCCTGCTCGACCATCTGCACGGTCATGTTGTCCAGCAGGACGATGTCCGCCCCGGCCTCCAGCGCCTCGTCGAGTCCCTCGAGAGTCTCCACCTCCACTTCCACGGTCACATGATCGCCATGCAGGGCGCGAGCCTTGCGTACCGCGGCGCCGGGTCCGCCGGACAGCACGAGATGGTTGTCCTTGATGAGCACCGCGTCGAACAGGCCGAACCGGTGGTTCATGCCCCCGCCGAGCCTCACGGCATCCTTCTCGAGCAGACGAAGACCCGGGGTCGTCTTGCGCGTGTCATAGATGGCCGCGCCGGTTGCCGCCACCGCCGACACGCAGCGTCGGGTCAGCGTGGCGATGCCCGAGAGCCGACCCAGGAAGTTCAGCGCGGTGCGTTCGGCGGCAAGGATGGCCGCGGCATTGCCTTCGACTTCGAGGATCGTTGCTCCTGCCGCCAGGCTGTCCCCCGGACGGGCGGCACGCCCAAAGACGACGGCCGGGTCCAGCGCCCGGAACGCCTGCTGCGCCGTCTCCATCCCGGCCAGGATCAACGGGGAGCCCGCGGAGATGACGCCAAGTGCCTTGAGGTCATCGGAGATCAACGCCTCACAGGTGAGATCTCCCGGCCCGAGATCCTCGAGCAGCGCCGTCCTGACGAGACGCGCGACAAGACCCTCGGGCAGGTTGCGCATGAGGCCTCAGGCGCCCAGCCGGGACAATGCGCTCTTGAGGAGCTTGATGCGCTCGGAAAGCTCGCCATGGGCGGACCTGACTTTCTCGACGGCCTCCGGCCTGGCGCGCGAGACAAACGCTTCGTTGCCGAGCTTCACCTCATGGACGGAAAGCTCCTTCGACGCGGCCTCGATTTCCTTCTGCAGCCGCGCCCGCTCCGCTCCCACGTCGGTGGTGCGCCCCTCGTGCTGGATCGCCATCTGCAGCGCCGCGCTGGCGGAAACACCGGACACGCTGGCGACCTCGGCGGGAATCACGCCGATCTGCAGCTCGCTGGTCCGGGTGAGGCGTTTGAACTGAACCTCCAGACCGGCGAGGCTGCGGGCCACCGCCTCGTTGGCGGGCTGGATCCAGGTCCGGACCGGCTCCTTGATTGCGACCTTCTTCTCGGCCCGCAGATTCCGGCACATCGTCACCGCGTCGATCAAGGTCGCCAGCGCGCTTTCGGCCTCCGGGTCCTCGAAGGCGGGCTCAGAAAGCGGATAGGCGCACAGCGCGATCGACACGGGATCGCCGGCGACGCGAGGCAGGGCCTGCCACAGCTCCTCGGTGATGAACGGCATGAACGGATGCAGCATGCGGATGACCCGTTCCATCACATGACGCAGGACCGCGCGCGAGGCGTCGGCTTCCTGCGCGTTGGCCGATGAAAGCGGCTGCTTGCTCAACTCGAGGTACCAGTCGCACAGCTCGTGCCAGGCGAACTGGTAGATCTTCGCCGAGGCCTCGTCGAAGCGAAACGCCTCCAGCGCCTCGTTGACCTCACCGGCCACGCGGCTGCACCGGCTCAGGATCCACCGATCGGCGGGCCCCAGGCCATCTTCAACGGCAGGAGGCGCCGCGGGAGCCGCGTCGAGATGGGGGCGCGCGAACCGGACGGCGTTCCAGATCTTGTTGGCGAACGCGCGGCTTCCTTCCAGCCGGCCCGGCGACATCGCGACATCCGAGCCGGGCGAGGTCAGGGCGGCGCATGTGAACCGCACGGCGTCGGTGCCATAGGTATCGAGCAGGTCGAAGAGGTCGACGGTGTTGCCCTTCATCTTGCTCATCTTCTCGCCCTTCGCATCGCGCACCATCCCGTTGAAGAACACGGTGTGGAACGGCACATCCTCCATGAATTCGAGGCCCATCATCACCATGCGGGCGACCCAGAAAAAGATGATGTCGTATCCGGTCACCAGGACCGTGGTGGGATAGTAACGACGCAGCTCCGGCGTGCTCTCCGGCCAGCCGAGCGTGGAGAAGGCCCAGAGACCGGAGGAAAACCAGGTGTCGAGGACATCGGGGTCCTGCTCGAGCCGCCGCCCGCCGCAGGCACAGGAAACCGGGTCCTCGCGGCTCACGATCATCGCCCCGCACTGCGCGCAATACCATGCCGGGATCCTGTGGCCCCACCAGAGCTGCCGGGAAATGCACCAGTCCCGGATGTTGCGCATCCACTCGTAGTAGGTCTTCTTCCACTGGTCGGGCACCACCGCGATGCGCCCCGACTCGACGGCCTCGAGCGCCGGGGCCGCGAGCGGCTCCATCCTGACGAACCACTGCAGCGAGATCATCGGCTCGACGATCGTGTCGCAGCGCTGGCACCGGCCGACCGAGAGCATGTGATCCTTTTCCTCGATCAACGCCCCGTCGTTCCTGAGCTGCTCGAGCAGACGCGTGCGGCATTCGAACCGGTCCAGCCCGGCGAAGGGGCCGGCCGCGGCGTTCATCCGGCCCGTTTCATCCATCACCACGATCGGCTCGAGTCCCAGTCGTCTGCCGGCGAGAAAGTCGTTCGGATCGTGCGCCGGCGTCACCTTCACGGCACCGGTGCCGAACGCCGGGTCGACGAACGAGTCGGCCACCACGGGTATCATGCGGCCCAGCACCGGCAGGATCGCCCGCCGGCCCACCAGGTCGCGGTACCGCGCGTCGTCGGGATGAACCGCCACGGCGGCATCCCCCAGGATCGTCTCCGGACGCGTGGTGGCCACACGGATCTCGCCTCCCCCTTCCAGCTGGTAGCGGACGGTCCAGATCTTTCCCAGCATCTCCTTGTGCACGACCTCGAGGTCGGAGACGGCCGTGCCGCATCGCGGGCACCAGTTGATCAGGTAGCGGTCGCGATAGATCAACCCCTTCTCGTAGAGACGGACAAAGACCTCCCGCACGGCGCGCGAAAGCCCCGGGTCCATCGTGAAACGCTCGCGCGACCAGTCGCAGGAGGCTCCCAGCTGCCGGAGCTGGTCCGCGATCTCACCACCATACTTCTGCTTCCAGGCCCAGGCGCGCTCGAGGAACTTCTCGCGGCCGAGCTGTTGCCGGGTGATCCCCTCTTTTTCGAGCTGACGCTCGATCATGACGTGGGTCGCGATGCTGGCGTGATCGCTGCCGGGGACCCAGAGCACGTCATCGCCCGACATCCGGCGCCATCTCGCCAGAACATCCTGCAACGCGTTGTTGAGGCCGTGACCGACATGAAGGCGCCCGGTGATGTTGGGCGGCGGGATCACCATGCAGAACGGGGGCCGCGAGGAACCGGGCTCAGCGCGAAAGATGTCGTGCTTTTCCCAGTGGCTTCGCCAGCGCGGCTCGACGGTCTTCGGGTCGAAGGACTTGTCCATGGACGCAGCCGAAGCGGTGGACGGAGGTTTCATGACTCAGCGCTCCGCTTCCGCCTCCAGCTCGCGAATCCGGCGACGGATGATCGCCTCGGCCAAGTCGGGAATCACTTCCCACGCGACCTCGCGGATGATCTTCTCCGTGATGTCGGCAATGGCCTCGCGCACCGCCTTTTCAACCAGCTCGGGCGGCACCTGGACGCGGGCGGGCCCGCCGTTGGGATCAGGCGCCACCGGAGCGGCGGCCTGGGGGGCGGGCCGCGGTGAGGCCGGCGCCATCGCGGGGCCGGCGGGCACCTGCGCGAACAGATCCGCGGCCTTCATGCGGACCGTGTGCGCGACAGGGGCGATGTTTGCCGCCTGAGCCATGCTCGCTGCCGGAGCGATCTCCGGGGAGGCCGCCATCGAGGATTGGGACACCGCCTGCCCGGCGGCCATGCCGGGTCTCGGGTGTGCCGCGAGCAGCGCTTCCACCTTGGTGACGAGGGCCCTGGACTCGAACGGCTTGGTCATGTGGCCGTCGGCGCCCACCTCGCTCGCCCGGTTCTCGTCGTACGGCTCGAAGGCGCCTGTCAGCAGCAGCACGGGCATCCAGGCGAGGTCCTTGTCCTTTTTCGTGTGAGCGCAGATCTCGTACCCGCTGCGGTCGGGCATGATCACGTCGAGCAAGGCGATGTCGGGCGAGGCCTCTCCGATCCGCTGCATCGCGGCGGCGCCATTGCTGACGCAGACAACCTCGTAGTTTTCCTCCGAGAAGGTGAGCTCCACCACCTTCTGGATCGTGATGCTGTCATCGGCGAGAAAGATTTTCTTCTTCATCGTCCTAGCTGTCTCCTTGAGCGGTCTGCGCCGCCTGTTGGCCGCAATCCCCATCCAGGATGCCGACCCTGGTCAGCAGTGTCCGGGCATCGAATATCCGGGCCGACCCGTCGGCGCCGTTTCGGACTGCCTTGGTGCTTTCCACCAGAATTCCCGCCAGCGCCCCCTCGTGCTCGACGATGACGATCAGATCCGCATGAAGACGTTCGACAGTCCCATGAATCACCGGTGTTGCCGGTTCCGGATCCGGACCGCCCACGACGGCCGACCCGGCCACCGACTCCAGCCGGTAGACGGGGATCGCGCGTCCGTCACGCGCCACCACGCCGGCCACCTGCGGCCGGCTCAACGGAACCGCCATCAGGCCCAACGCGGGCAGGATCTGGCGGATGGACGCGACGCTCACCGCAACGCTCAGGTCGCCGGCCTTCAGTTCGATCGCTACGGTCCGTGACGTCACCCGGCGGCCTCCCGCAGACGTTGCTCGTCGAGCAGGAGTCCGGTCCGAAACAGCGTCCCGGCCTGGAGCCCCATTTTCCCCCGCGCCGGCACATCGATCAGGCCGCGGAATGGCGGGCGATCCGACTCAAACATATAACCGGGTAGAGGGAGAATCCACGATGGGTCGATCCTGGTCGCGCCCAGGGGAAGACCCATGACGACGGCCACCTCCCCACCCGCAAGCACCGCGGTATGCGCCCCGGCCACCGGATCGATCCCGAGGAACCGGGCCAGATCCACCGTCCGGCTGGCGGGCGGAATCACGTCGCCGAGACCCAGTATCCTCTCGACCGCCTCGAGCTTCAAGGCGTAGATGACGCCCCCCAGATCGAACAGGAGCACCTGCATGACGACCTCAGTCCCCCGCCGACCCGGTCGGCGGGATGCCTTTCACGAGCGTCGCGGATGGATCCGGGTGCGAACGAACTCGATGATGTCCTTCGTCGAGGCCCCCGGCGTGAAGATCTCCAGGACGCCGAGCTGCTTGAGCTCAGCGATGTCGTCGTCCGGTATGATTCCTCCCGCGAACACCGCGATGTCGGCCCCACCCCCCTGCTTGAGAAGCTCGATGACCCGGGGCAGCAGGGTCATGTGCGCCCCCGAGAGGATCGACAGCGAAACGGCATCGACATCCTCCTGGATGGCGGTGCTGACGACCATCTCCGGTGTCTGATGAAGCCCCGTGTAGATCACCTCGAAGCCGGCGTCCCTGAGCGCCCGCGCGACGATCTTCACCCCGCGATCGTGGCCGTCCAGGCCCACCTTGCCGACCAGCAGGCGCAGCTTTCGCTCCGGTGTCGCCGTCGTGGCTGATTTGCTCTGGCTAGAGTACGGGTTGCTCACGGTATTCTCCGAAGACACCCTTCAGGCAGGTGCAGATTTCACCCACTGTGGCGTACGCCTTGACCGACTCGAGGATGCGCGGCATCAGGTTGTCGCCGCCCCTGGCGGCCCGCTCCAGATCGGCGAGGGCCTTCCTGAGCCGGCCGTCGTCCCGATCCCGACGGAGCTTCCTGAGTCCTTCGAGCTGGTCCCGCTCCACGGACATGTCGATCTTGAGAATGGGAATCTTGTGCGATTCGTCGTCCTTCGAGGCGACGTACTTGTTGACTCCGACGATCGACTTCTCGCCCTGGTCGATCTGCATCTGGTAGTGATAGGAAGCTTCGGCGATCTCACGCTGCGGGAACCCCGCCTCGATCGCGTCGACGATGCCACCCATCTCGTCGATGCGGCGGATGTAGTCCAGCGCCGCGGCTTCCATCCTGCTGGTCAGGTTTTCCACGAACCAGGAGCCGGCCAGCGGGTCGACGCTGTTGGGCACGCCGCTCTCCTCTGCGATGATCTGCTGCGTTCTCAGCGCGATGGTGACGGCCATCTCGCTGGGCAGCGCCAGCGTCTCGTCCATCGAGTTCGTGTGAAGCGACTGCGTGCCCCCGAGCACGGCGGCGAGCGCCTGCACGGTCACCCGGACGATGTTGTTGTACGGCTGCTGTGCCGTGAGGCTGCAGCCGGCGGTCTGGACGTGGGTGCGCAGCTTCCACGAGCGCGGATCCTTCGCGCCGAATCGCTCGCGCATCACGCGCGCCCAGATGCGCCGCGCCGCCCTGAGCTTGCACAGCTCCTCGAAGAAATCGTTGTGCGAGTTGAAGAAGAAGGAAAGCCGCGGGGCGAAGGCGTCGACGTCGAGACCAGCCTCGACACCGGCCTGAACGTAGCCAATCCCGTCGGCCAGCGTGAATGCCAGCTCCTGCACCGCCGTCGAGCCGGCCTCGCGGATGTGATACCCGCTGACGCTGATCGTGTTCCAGCGCGGCACGCTGCGCGCGCAGAAGGCCATGATGTCCGTGATGATCCGCAGGCTCGGCCGCGGCGGGTAGATCCACTCCTTCTGGGCGATGTATTCCTTCAGAATGTCGTTCTGGATCGTCCCGTCCAGCTTGTCGTAGGCGACTCCCTGCTTGTCCGCCACCGCCAGGTACATCGCGAAGAGAATCGCCGCGGGAGAATTGATCGTCATCGACGTCGAGATGCGGTCGAGCGGGATGCCCTCGAACAACGTCTCCATGTCGGCAAGCGAGTCGATCGCCACACCCTCGCGTCCCACCTCGCCGAGCGCCATCGGGTCGTCCGAATCGCGCCCCATCAGCGTCGGCAGATCGAACGCCACCGACAACCCGGTCTGCCCCTGGCTCAGGAGGTACTTGTATCTCTCGTTGGTGTGACGGGCGTTGCCGAACCCGGAGAACTGGCGCATCGTCCAGAGCTTGCCGCGGTACATCGTGGGGTGCACACCCCGGGTGTACGGATACTCCCCGGGCATGGCGAGGTCGCGTTCGGGATCGAAGTCGGCGAGATCCTCCGAGGTGGCCAGACGTTCGATGGGGAAATCGGATACCGTCGTGAAGGGTCCGGGCCGCTCCGGATTCTTTTCGAGCGCCGGCCTGAGGGTCTCTTCGACCCATCTCTGTTTGCCGCGCGGCATCACCTGCGATTCAGTCGGTTCCTTCGGTGTCTTCGCCATGACTCGTCTCCAGGTTCGGTGGTGCCGGACCTACGCCAGCAGCTTGCGCGCGATGATGTGTCTCTGGATCTCGGAGGTGCCCTCATAGATGGTCGTCACCCTGGCATCGCGGTAATAGCGTTCGACGCTGTATTCCTTCGAGAAGCCGTAACCCCCGTGGATCTGCACCGCGCGGTAGCAGACCCTGTTGGCCATCTCCGACGCGTACAGCTTGGCCATGGACGCCTCCCGGGAAAAATCCCCGCCACCAGGCCCCGCCGCGTCCTTCGCGCTGGCCGCGCGCCAGGTGAGCAGCCGGGCCGCGTCGATCTCCATCGCCATGTCGGCGAGCATGAAACGGATTGCCTGGAACGACGTGATCGTCTGGCCGAAGGCCTTGCGCGCGAGCGCGTACCGGCGCGCTTCTTCGAATGCGCCGCGGGCGATGCCCACCGACTGCGCGGCGATCCCGATCCGGCCGCCATCGAGCGTGGAAAAGGCCACGCGAAGCCCCATTCCCTCCTCCCCGAGCATGTTTTCCGCCGGCACTTCGCAATCGGTCAGAGTGATCATGCCGGTGATCGAGCAACGCAGTCCCATTTTCTCTTCGTCCTTGCCGAACGAGAACCCCGGCATCGAAGGCTCGAGCAGGAAGGCCGTGATGCCACGCGAGCCTGCCGAGGGGTCGGTCACCGCCATCAGGACGAACAGTCCGCCGATCCGGGCGTTGGTGATCCAGGACTTGGTGCCATTGAGGACGTAGCGATCTCCCCTGCGCACCGCCCGTGTTTCGAGCGCCGACGCGTCCGAGCCGCAGCCCGGCTCCGTCAGGGCGAACCCGCCGATGATGTCGCCTCTGGCCATGGCGGGAAGGTACCGCTGCTTCTGGGCCTTGCTGCCGAACCTGACCAGCGGCGCGGCGCAGGCGGAGTTGTGGACGCTCACGGTGACTCCGGTGGACGCGCAGACCCGCGCGATCTCCTCCATCGCCAGGCAGATTGAAACCGAGTCGAATGCCGTGCCGCCGTGCTCCTCGGGAATGGTCATGCCGAGGATCCCCAGCTCGCCCAGCTTGCGGATGATCGACGCGGGATACTCGGATCGCCGCTCGAAGCCCGCGATGACCGGAGCCATCTCGCGGTCGGCGAAATCGCGGACCATGTCCCGCAGCATCGACTGCTCTTCGGTGAGGGTGAAATCCATCGCGCGAGCCGCCTTTCAACCCTTGAGGATCTGACCGGAGATCACGAGCCGCTGTATCTCCGAGGTGCCTTCGTACAGCTCGCAGATTCTGGCGTCCCGGAAGTACCGTTCCACCGGATACTCGTTGATATAGCCGTAACCGCCGAATATCTGGACCGCCTTGTAGGCGACCCGGTTGGCCACTTCCGCGCAGAACAGCTTGGCCATCGACGCCTCGAGCGTGTACCGCTCCTGCGTGTCCTTGGCCCGCGCGGCGCGATAGGCCAGCAGGCGCGCGGCGTCGATTTCGGTGGCCATGTCGGCGAGATAAAACTGGATCACCTGGTGATCGGAGATCGGCACGCCGAACTGCCTGCGCTCCTTCGAGTATCTGAGCGCTTCGTCGAAGGCTCCCTGCGCGATGCCGAGCCCCTGGGCCGCGATCCCTATCCGCCCGCCGTCCAGCGTGTGCAGCGCGATGCCGAACCCCTTGTTGACCTCGCCCAGCAGGTTCTCCTTCGGCACCTCGCAGTTCTGCAGCACGATCTCGACGGAGCCGGAAGAGGTGATGCCGAGCTTGGTCTCGGGTTTTCCGGTGCTGTATCCCGCGAAGTCCTTTTCGACGATGAAGGCCGAGATTCCCTTCGAAGAGGGCGCGGCGGGGTCTGTCTTCGCATAGACGATGGCCGCGTCGGCGGCGATGCCGTTCGTGACGAAGACCTTGCTTCCGTTGAGGATCCATTTGTCACCCTGCAGCTTCGCCTGCGTGCGCAGACTGCCCGCATCCGAGCCGGCATCCGGCTCCGTGAGGCAGTAGCAGCCGATCTTCTCGCCGGCGGCGAAAGGCCGAAGGTACTTCGTCTTCTGCTCGGGGGTTCCGAACCTGGATATCGGATGAGAATAAAGCGAGTTGTTCACCGAGAGGATGACGCCAAGCGACGCATCCGCCCGGGAGATTTCCTCGATGACGATGACGTACGAAAGAGAGTCCATGCCGGACCCGCCCCATTCCTCCGGGATCATCACGCCCATCAGACCGAGATCGGCGCACTTCCTGACCTCGTCGTGGGGAAACTTGCGTGTTCGATCGTATTCAGCGGCCTTCGGCCGGATCTCGGACTCGGCGAATTCTCGAATGCTCTGCCTCAACATCCTGTGTTCGTCGTCGAGCTCCATCCTCATCGGCTGGCTCCCTGGTCGTCCTGTCGGCTGGCATCGGGGGGATGGAACCGGACGGAACCGGCGCCGGCCGCATCATGAAACAGGCGGTCGAGCGTGCGGGCCGTGTCCTCCGTTCCCGGCGGTGCGCTAATCAGAGTTGTTGACATCGGAATCTACGTTAAGTCTCTGAAAAGTTTGACAGATAGGCAGGCATCCTAACAGCGGCGATAATTCACTGTCAAGGTGCGTATCAGGCGGGGCGGGGCTTTCCGGCGAGGCTCAGCCCTCGGGCTCGATCAGCCCGAGGTGCCCGTCCTTGCGCCGGTACATGACGCTTATCCGCTGGGAGCGGGCATCCCGGTAGACCAGGAACTCACGCTCGGAATCGACGAACTGCATCGTCGCGTCTTCCACCGACATCGGTTTCATCTTGAAATCGTCATTGCTTCGGATGACTCGTGGACGACGTCTGGCCGCGCGGTGTCCATCGTCGCTCCCTTCGGGGGCGGGTTCGACGATTTCCGAGATGCGCGCCGTGGACTTCGCGTGCTTTCTCCTGCCGCTGTCCTTGTCTTTCTCGCGGCGAGCCTGTTTTTCTATCTTCTCCACGGCGTTGCCGATGGAAGCGAACATGTCGCCGGTCTCATCGGTACCGGCCAGGGTGTGGTGTCTGCCCTTGACGACGATCTCGGCCTTGTGGCGGTGCTTCTCGACGAACAGGACCACATGCGCCTCGTCGACCTCGTCGAGCCATTTATCCAGCTTGGAAAGCTTTTCCTGCGTGAAGTCCCTGATTGCCGGGGTGATCTCGATGTTGCGGCCGGTGATATCCAGTTTCATGCGCGCCTCAGGCAAAGGGCATCTTGCGATCGGTGGAAGAGCCGATTCTCAACTCGCCACGATACTTGGCCACGGTTCGCCGCGCCACTTTGATTCCATGGCGCTCCTCGAGGATCTTCACCAGGGCTGCGTCCGACAGCGGCCGGCTGCCGTCTTCGCCCTCGACGATTTCCTTGATCCTCTGCTTGACGCTGAGCGAGGAAACCTCCCCGCCCTGGTCGTCCGGGACGGAAGCATGGAAGAAGTACCGCATCTCGAACAAGCCGCGCGGCGTGTACATGTACTTGTTGCGGACCACCCTGCTGACGGTGGATTCGTGCATCTGGATGTCGTCGGCGACGTCGCGCAGGCGAAGCGGACGGATCCGGTCGATGCCATGATCGAGAAAGTCGCGCTGGTGCTTCACGAGGCTCACGGCGACCTTCATGATCGTTCGCTGACGCTCGTCGAGGCTCTTGATGAGACGCACCGCGGAGCGGAATTTTTCGCGGACGAACTCCTTGGCCTCCCTGTCGGCCACCTGGGCTCCGCGCTCGAGCATCTTCCGGTAGGTCTGGCTGATGCGAAGACGCGGGAGGCCGTCCTCGTTGAGCACCACGCGGTACTCGCCCAGGTCGTCCTTCAGGACATAGACGTCGGGGGTGACGTACTGCGAGCGGGCGTTGTTGTACTTCAGGCCCGGGCTCGGATCGAGGTGGCGGATGATCTCGACTTCCTCCTGCACCTCCGCGACCGTGCAGCCCAGCCGGGCGGCGATATCCTGGTACTTGTGCGCCTGCAGGAAATCCATGTGCTCGCGGACGATTTGCTCGGCCCGCGTGCCGGCCAGCCCGAGGTGCCGCAGCTGCAGCGTCAGGCATTCCGGCAGATCGCGCGCGGCCACGCCGTGCGGATCGAAGCTCTGCACGAGGGTCAGCGATTTCTCC
>DASROJ010000049.1:0-10592 GCA_035646975.1 Patescibacteria group bacterium | reverse complement strand
GCCCTCGTCGTGGCGGGGGCGGCGTTGGGCATCCTGTTCACCTCGCGCGCTGAACCGCCGGCCGAGTTTCGCGGCTCGCCCGAAAATGTCTTCGGCTCCGTGACCCCACCGGGAGGCGCGGTGGTCGCCCCGGACGATCTGGCGTTCAGCTGGCAGCCTGTGCCGGCGGCCGATCGGTACGACCTCGAGGTGTCCAACGCCACCGGAGAGACGCTGCTGTCGTTGCAGCTCGGCGCCGATGTGACCTCCGCGCGATGGCCTTCCGATCGCCCGCGCCCGCCGCGCGGGGCCCTCATCTGGAAGCTGCGCGCCCGGGCGCTCGACCGTGTCGTCGCCGAAACACGTCCCATCCCGTTCGAGATCCAATGAGAGACATCCGTACCGGCCTGTGGCGCGTCCTGCTGGTATTGCTGGGTACGGCACTTCCAGCTCCGGCGCCCGGCATCGCCGGCGAGTCGGAGGCTCCGGCTCTCATCGAGAAAGCGGAAGCGGCCCTGGCCCGGGCCGACCACCGGGGCATCGCGCGCCTGGTGGCCGCCGATCGCGCCGGCACGTTCGAGGCGGTGGAGATCCTGCTCAGGACCACCAATTTCGATACGCCGGGCCTGGTCGACCAGCTGGCGCGCGCCTATCAGCAGGCCTTCGCCGACTCCTTTCTCGTCGAGAGAATCGCGACCTTCCGTTCCTGGTCGCCCGACCAGCGCGTCCTGCGCGAGCAGGCGCGCCAGGACAAGGAAACCGCCAGGCTCGCGTCCAATGCCGGCCGTCAGGACGAGGCGCTGGCCGGCTACGAACGGGTGCTCTCGATCTTCCGCGAGCTCAAGGACCTGCGGCTCGAGGCCCGGACCCTGCTGAACCAGGCCGCGAGCCTCACCGTGAAAGGAGAAACGCGCAATGCGCTGGCGGTCCTCGACCAGGCGCAGGCGGCGGGTCTGCGCACGGGCGACCAGGTGCTGCTGGCCGCCGTCGGCATGAATCGCGCGTACGCGATGGAAGATCTCGGAGAATTCGCCGCCGAGCGCGCCGCGCTCGGCGAGACGCTGCGACTGTCGCGTTCCATCGGCGATCGTGTCGGCGAGGCCACCGTCCTGGAGAGTCTCAGCAGTCTCGCGGTCAATACAGCCGACTACGATACGGCCGAGACCCTTTCCCGCGAGGTGGCCCGCCTCGGAGCCGAGATCCCGGACGCCGGGGCCAGCTGGGCGGCGGAGATCAACCTGGCGGCGGTGGACAGCGCCCGCGGTGATCTGGGAAAGGCCGCGCGTCGCCTGGCGCGGGCCGCCGAGTTCGCGCGTGCCGGTGACATGCCGGTCCAGCAGGCCGGCGCCGAGTACAACCTGTCGAACAACGCGACCAAACGTGGAGATTTTGCCGAGGCGCGCCGCCTGCTGCACAGCGCGCGTCAGCTCATTGCCGGCACCGACGACATGCTGCGAGGACAGATCGATGTCGCCGAGGCGAACCTGCTGCTGGAAGAAGGACGTTACGCCGAGACACCGCCGTTTCTGGACAGCGCCGAGGCCGGGCTTGCCGGTGTCGAAGTGCCCGCCGTCCTGAGCGAGCTGCATCAGGCCCGAGCCGTCGCACTCTACTACCTGGGCGACTACGAGGGGGCTGTCACCTGGGTGCGCAAGGCTTTGCAGCAGGCGATGGCCGCCTCGCGCAAGGACATGGAAGCCTCCTGCCGGACGAACCTGGGAAGGCTGCTTGCGGGTCTGGGCAACAGGACCGCGGCGCTCGACGAGATGGAAAAGGGGGAACGCCTCTTCGACGAAACGGGCGATGTGCGGGGCAGCGCGCGCACCTCGATCGCCATCGGCGCCATGAAGTGGCGCGCCGGCGACGCGGAAGGAGCCCGCACGGCGCTGCGCCGCGCCATCGACGCGCTCGACCGACCCGAGATGAATCGCGAGAAGGCCGAGGCGATGGCGCATCTTGCCGAGATCGAGATGGCTTCGGGTCCGTCGGGCCGCGCCGTCGGTCTGGATCTGCTGGCCCGCAGCACCGGGACCTTCCTGGCCTCCGGCGATCTGCGTGGCGTGTCGCTGACCGGGCTGGTCGAAGCCGACGCGGCGCTCGAAGCCGGCGACCTCGCCAGGGCGCGCGCCGCCCTCGATCGGATCGCCCGGGTCGCTCATGGCCGCCGGATCGCCGAGTTCGACTGGGAGATCCGGTACGACCTCGGCCGGCTGGCCGAAGCATCCGGTGACACCGCGCGCGCCGTGGCCGAATACCAGCGTTCGGTGACGGAGGTGGAGTCGCTGCGCGCCGGGGTGCGCCTGCCGGCCTGGCGCGCCGCCATCCAGGAAGACCGCATCGAGCCGTACAGAGCGCTGGTGAAGACGTTGCGCGCGCGCGGCGAACCGGAGAAGGCCTACATGGCCGCCCGGGCCGCAAAGGCCCGGACCTTCGCGGAGCGGCTGGTCCCGGCCGGTTTTGTCTCCGCCGACGAGGACGGAGTGTCTGCCGGCTTCCATGCCGGCTACGGGGACGATCAACGCGGCAACGGACGCCGGCAGTCGCACGCCGGGCTGCTGCCGGCGCCGGCCCTGTCCACCGATCGGCTCCGCTCGCTGCTGCTCCCGGACGAAACGCTCATTGATTTCTTTTTCGTGAAAGACGAGCTGATGGCGTTCGTGCTGCGGCGTGACGGGCTGACGCCGCGTTCCATCCGCGTGCCGAAGGAATTCAACGAACTCCTGGATGTCGCGCGCTATCCCGGCCGGGCCGAGCCTTCCGACGCGACGGTGACTCAGGCGTGGCGATCCGCCATGCGCAAGCTCGGCGCGGTGCTCATGACACCGCTTGCGCAGGACGTGGCCGCGTCGCGTCACCTGCTGTTCGTGCCCAACGGCGCGCTGCATGGGCTGCCCTTCGCGGCGCTCGAGTGGCAGCAACGCCGTCTCATCGAGAGCTGGAGCATCTCGATCCTGCCGGCTGCCGAATCGCTGCTGTCTCGTCGCGGCGGCGCGACGCCGGCGGCCTCTTCCCGCCCCGTGTCGATCGCCGCCGCCCGCAGCGTGACACCCGCTCGCATTCTGGCTCTTGGCGATCCCGAAGGGGCCGACCCGACCGGGCGACTGCCCGGCGCGGCGGAAGAAGCCCAGGCCGTGATGCGGCTGTCCGGCCCCGGTGGCGAGCTGTTCATCGGGCCGGGCGCGCGCGAGGCCCTGGTGCGACAGCGCGCCGCCCAGTTCGATCGAATCCACCTCGCGGCGCACGGACGCATCGATCGTGTCGCACCGGCGCGGTCCTACATCGCGCTGTCACCCGGCGACGGGGAGGACGGCAGGCTGGAAGCCGGAGAAATCGCCGACATGCGGATCGGCGCCTCGCTGGTCGTGCTGAGCGGTTGTGGCACTGGCCAGGACGCCGGCATGGCTCGCGACGACCCGCGCGGCGACGAGCGGATTGGACTCGCGCGGGCGTTCCTGTCGGCCGGCGCCGGGGCGGTCGTGGCCGGACTATGGGAAGTGCAGGATCGCGCCTCCACCCGGATCATGCCGCAGCTCTACAGCCGGCTCGAGGGGCGGACGGTCGCCGAGGCCGTGGCGCAGCTTCAGCGAGACCTGATCGCCGGCCGCGTGTCGGATGACGCCGGCCGCCCGCTCGACCATCCTTTTTTCTGGGCGGGACTGGTGAGCTATGGCGCAGGAGGCGGCACGCCCGCCGCGACTCCCGCGTCCCCCGGGCTCGTGGTGATGGGCCAGACCTCGTCGCCGTAGGACGCCAGCGCCAGCATCGCGCGCAACGTGAGAAAGCTCGTTGCCGACTCGGCGCGTCCGGTGGAATCGGGCGGGAACCGCCAGCATCCATCTTCGGACTGGCTGCGCAACAGAATCTGCACGACACGCAGGGTCAATGCACGATCCTCCACCGGATCCAGGACGTCACCCGACGCGAGGTTCGCCCACTCCATGATGTCGGCGGCCCGACGCTCGGCATGCTCGTCGGTGGCCGCTTCGTGCAAAAGGGCCCATGCACGCAGGACAGCGACGGCCCGATGCCGGATGTCCGCGTACGCCGGGCCAGCCTTCTCCAGCGCCATGGCCAGGTGCCACGCTTCATAGAAAACGCCCCGGCCGCCCGGGTCGGCCTGCGCGTCGCGTTTGAGCTGTCCGGCGATCCGATCCACCACGCGGGCGGCGCCCCCCAATCCCGGATGCGTCGTGACCAGAAGCCGCACGCACCAGGACTCGTCGGCCGCAAGACGGAACCGCTCTTCGCCATCGTCGTACAGCGCGCCGGGCAGCCAGCCATCGCCGTCCAATGCGTCGGCGACCACGCGGGCCATCGCGTCGTCCTGATTCAGCCAGCCCACGATACAGAAGGTGTCCAGCGCGACTCCCCCCTGTCTGGCCCCTCGACGCACGTTGTCCAGGCCCGCATCGCGCCAGACCGGAACGATCTCTTTCAAGGTCTTCTCCGCCTGCCGCACCGCCGCGGCGAGCGGCTCGGGCGGCGCGCCGTGGCGCGCCAGCAGCGCCAGCACCACATCGGCGTCGACCCTCCTGTAGGTGAGCCTCGGCCCCGGGATGGTGGAGGCAACGGGCAGATTCTCGGCCGGATAGACGTAGCTGAGATATGGATCCCGAAACGCCCCGTCGACCTGATCGCGCGCCAGGCACCGGGCCGCCCTTTCAAGGGCGTCAGCCGCGGGGGCTCGTTCGACGGTGGCTTGATCCAGGCAGGCATGGCCGACGGGGCAACAGTCCGCGGCGGTGTGGAAAGACAGCACGATTGCCAGACCTGTCAGCAGGGTCAGTTCAAAAGAAAATGCCCCCGATGCGTGTGAAGGTGGGCTCATAAACGGCTCATTTTAAACTGGATACGAGCAGCTCTTCAAAATCCCGAACCGGGATCCTCCATCCGATGCTCATTCAAGCACTTAACCCGGGACCTTCACACGCATCGGGGGCATTTTCTCGTGTTAAACGGACAGGGATTTCCGGCAGCGTCCTCGCATCGCGCCCGGTGTCTTCAGTGGATGATGCCCAGCTGAATCGCCTTTTTCACCGCGTCGGTCCGGCTTCGCGCGTCGAGCTTCGAGATGATGCTGCTCACATGCGCTTCGACCGTGCGCGTGGAGATGTCCAGCCGGGACGCGATGTCGGCGTTGCGCAGGTCTTCGTGAAGGCATTCCAGGACCTCGATTTCCCGAACGGTCAGGTCCCATCGCGAGTTGCGACCCTCGTTCACCGAATCCGAGGCATAGCTGCGCATGACCTTCGATGCGATGCGAGGCGGAAGCACGACCCCGCCTCGGGCGATCTCGTCGAGAGCCTCGATGAGCGCTTCCTGCGGAGAATCCTTCAGGAGATAGCCGTGGATGCCGATGCGGGCCAGCGCGCGCACGTACTGGTCGAAGTCGTAGCCGCTCAGCACGAGGATCTTCACATCCGGCCACTCGCGACGCAGCCGTCGGGCAAGATCGATGCCTGAGGAGCCCGGCATCCGGATGTCGAGGATCACGATGGAAGGGACGGTCTGCTGCATGACCCGGATTGCTTCGTCGGAATTTGCCGCCTCACCGACGACCTTGAACCGGGCGTGACGGGCCAGCCGTGTCCGGATACCCTCGCGGAACATCAGGTGGTCGTCGACGAGCAGCACTTTGACCGGCGGATTCATTGCTCTCGGTGCGCGAAGTGCGGGATGCTGGCCGTGACCACGGTCCCGATTTTCCCGTTGGAGGCCACTGCGAAATTGCCGCCGACCTGCCGCAGCCGCTCGCGCATTCCCCGGACGCCGAGACCCCCTGTCAGCTCGCCTGCCATCGCGAGACCGCCCCCGTCGTCGATGACGGAGAGCTGGACGTCGTGGGTCGTCCTGGCCAGCGACACATGGATTGACGTCGCATGCCCGTGCTTGAGCGCGTTGCTCACCGCCTCCTGGGTGACCCGGAAGAAAGCCAGCTCGGCGTTGGGCGCCAGGCGATCCTCTTCGGTCAACCCGCGCAGGGTCAGGCTTGGCGTGACGGCGAACCCCTGGGCGGTTTTTTCCAGGAGCCATTCCAGAGCGGGAACGAGTCCCAGGTCGTCGAGGATCGCCGGCCTCAGACGGGCGCAGAGCTCCCGCAGCTCGACGGCCAGCTCGCGAGCCACGGCGTCACGGTCCCGCATCGTTGCTTCGGAAACACCCGCGAGAAACATCGCCTTTTGAAGCGGACCGTCATGAAGATCACGCGCGATGCGCGCCCGCTCGGCTTCCTGGGCGTTCGTCAGTCGCCCGCTCACATCACGCAGCTCGGCCAGCAAGGTCGTTTCACGCACCGCGAGCGCGAGGATCGGGGTCACGGTTTCGACCAGCTGTCTTTCCTCGCTGACGAACACTTCACCTTTCTCCTTGGGCCCGACCACGAGAAATCCGAAGGTCTCCCCTCCCGTCTCCAGCCGGGCGACGAGCAGCATGTCGGCGTCCCATCGTACATCGAACAGACCCTGCGCTTCCGACCCCGGCTCGACAAGCCGCGACCGGACGAAGGCGATGCTCTGGTCGGCGCGCGGCCCGACGGAAGCGGCCACCCGCATCGACTCTCCGGTGGTTCCGAGCAACAGGACGATCGATTCGAGATGCAGCGAGTCGCGCAGCCGCTTCACCATGGCGCTCACCACTTCTTCCGCCCGTTCGCTGCCGAGCAGGTCGTAGCGCATCCCCGCCAGCAGCGCGCTCGAGTCGACCTCGTCACGGTAGACGAAGCGATCGACCAGGCTTCGCGCGCCGTCGCGCAGGAAGTGAAACAGAAGCGCCCCGCAGGTCAGGATCGCGGCGCTGATGAACGCGGAACGGGTCCCGCCGGCAAATCCATTTGCCATGGAGTCGGCCGCAACGACGAGCAGGAACATCGCCACGAGGACGGCGGCCGTCGTGATGCCGTACACCATGCCGCGGTGGACGAGGCGGCGGATGCCGAGGGACTGGTGGCGGAGGATCGCGTAGGCAAAGGTCATCGGAATGACGCTCCAGAACAAGGCGGTGACCTGCGCCGGCAGCAGGCTGGTGTGCGCGATGGATTGCGGGATCAGAGTCAGGCAGACAAACGGCAACGTGCCGCAGGCGATCCCCGAAAGCGCGAGCCGGGCATCGCGGACGGAGTTCTCCTGTGAGCGACGTGACAGCGCCTTGCGCGCCAGCACGAACAGCGCCGCGAGGATGCCGGTGGCGAGGTAGAGCCCGAATGCGAGGCGCACTCCGCCGTAGAAAACCGGTCGGATGAAAACCGAGGCAAGGTAGCCGATCAGAAGGACGCCACCGGCCAGCCAGAAGCCCTGCACGACGCGCCGGGATCGGCGCCAGTTGCCCACCAACGCGACGGCGAACGCGGGAAGGATCGCCCCCAGACCCAGAAGACTGAGGAACTGGACGACCAGAGCCCAGGGATCGTGGGGGCCACCGGAGGCGGGCGACACCGCGAAGGCGACACCCGTGAGCCCCGCGAACAGGCCGAACAGCCGCGCCTCCACGACATCCGGGCGGCGCACGAGGACGGCGGCGCCCAGCAGGACAAACACGAAACCGGTGAGCCAGAGCGAGCGTCGGGCCCAGGGTCCGGTGATGCTCCCGCTCAGGACGCGGGCCACCGAGGTTTTTCCATCCGGGGAAAGCAGCCCGGCCTCCATCCATCGACGACCTGGATGCAGGTTGACCGCGGCGCGCGCGTCTTCGCCATCCAGCGTGATGACGCGCATCCCGGGATGCGCCCCGTCGAACCAGGCCTGGCCTGCCGGCATGACCCAGGCGACGCAGAGATCCTCGCCGCAGTGCCCGAGGCTGAGGCCAAGATCCCCCGGCTCCCGGATCGCGATCTCGGCCAGCGCCGCAACCGCCATGAACCCGAGCAGGATCGCCGAGGCTGCAATCCGGGGCCCGTCATGCGACCAGACCGCCACACGCGGCGCCGAGAATTTCCTCAGCACCCGACTCCACGCTCTCGAGAAAACGGCCAAGGCCGCCGACCGCATAAGCGCGCCGCGCCAGTTGAGACAGATCCTGTTGAGCCCGGCTCATGTACGCACGGGCGAGAATCGCCGCGTACAGCGGGGCACCAGAGGATTCGTAGATTTGGTGAAGTTCGGGGAAAAGCATACCATCGATTGGAGCCAGAGAGTCAATCCGTTGACGGAAGTAGACGACAGGCAGTGTTGCTTTCCGCTGCGCCAGATCGGAATCCCGGCCATGAGTGCAGGCGTCGCGCATGTCGTCGACCAGCTGCGCCAGTGTGAACGTGTCGCGGCCGAGCTGCTCGAAGAGGATGACTTCGTCGGGATCCACTCCGGCGATGCGGGCGGCAAAACCGGTCACGAACTTCCCGAGCCCCCCGGACTTCAGGCAGGTCATCTGGAGCGCCTCTTCGAAGGTCGCCTGTCCGCGTCTCTGCAGCATCGCGTCGAGGAACTGGCCGGCGCAGGCCTCGTTGTAGTCCATGCAGAAGTGGCGCAACGCGCCCGCGGGATCGCCTGAGAAGGCAGCTGCCTCGACGGCTGCGGCGCCACCGGCGGTGAGCAGCGCGATCGCCAGGGCAAGGTCTTCGCTCCGCCGCGCGTCAGGAGCAGCATCCGCCACCTCGTCGAACAGGTAGGCGGCCTCCATCTGAAGCTCGAGTGCCGCTGCGGCCAGCAGCGCGGACCTTCCCGGCGGCTCGCGGAACACGGCACCATGGACATCGAGCGCCAGCGTGCCGGCACGGCACGAGCCTCCGGCATGCAGCGCGTAACCTGGCCTCCCCAGCAGATTCACGAGCTCCTTGCGAATCGGCGGGGCGACGCAGGTCGCGATGACCTCCCGAAGCTGCTCGCGCAGCGCGCTCACCACGACATCAGAACCAGGGCTTCTCATCATCGCCCGGGGGTTCCTGCCGCGGTGCTCGATTCAGGCTCGTGGCCAGCAACGAGACGGCGCGAGCAAGCTCGTCGAGTCCGGCGCCGGACAGCCAGCCCTGCAGTTTGCGCATCGAGATTGTGCTATCGGACGTCCTTACCCCTGCGAGCGCGTCTGCGAGTGCCGAAACCTGCATGTCGGTACCTCCCTCATCGCCTGACCGATTCTGCCAATGCCTGCCGGCCCACGCATCGGGGACGAACTTTGCTGATCACGGGTGGTTCCACGGATCGGTCACCGGCGAGGTTCGGTTGAAGCAACCTCCCCTGCCTTCGGCCCCTGGTCGCCGCGCAGGACTGCTGCGGCAGGCGCGGGTTCCTGCGTAGGTGTCCGGGCCGTGACCACGGATGACTTTGCAAGTGGCCGGCCATCAGACTGAGAGGCTCTTGACCCGGGTTTGCACACTCTTGCGGCGCAAACACGAGGGGCCGAAGGACCAGACACGGGAGGGATGACGAAGTGGCCGCACATTTCGGGATCATCGAGGGTTTCCGGACGATTCAGAGAGTGGTATGTGTATCGTGAGCAGAGTCCAATCCACTCCGGCACGGGAAGTGGAGCAAGGATGGTGATTGCCAGCATCGAGGAGAAGTGTCTGAAGTGTCCCGCTCCGATTTCGGGGACAATCCAGATCCAGACCGGCCGCTCCTACACCGCGGGCGATTTCGATCCCAATCACAGCGTGGATCATCAGAGCGCCGGACCCGATCGTGTCCTGGTAGGCGTCAGCACCATGGGCACCTGCAGCGCGTGCGGTGCGTCTTACAGCTACAAGGTCTTCACGGTCATGCAGCTTCGGGCAGAGGAGCAAGCCGCCCGGTGAGGATGATTCGCTCTGCGGCGGCCCAACCGGGCCGCCGCAGAGGAATCCTGAAGGCGGGCGCCCCGTCACCCGATCAGGGCGCGCGCTCGACGGTTACGACCAGCACGATCTCGGTCAGCGCCGCTTTCGGCAGCGCCGCGGTGGTGGTCACCTGCTGATAGATCAGCTTTGCGGCACGCACCTCCTGGACCGTCCAGGGCTGGCTGGTTGCCGGATTGTTCGCAAACGTCTCCTCGCGAATCGTGTAGTTCGTCGGCAGCTGCACCGTTGTGCCGTAGTACTCCTGCCCTCCCACCACGAGGCCGGCCTTGGCCTGCCAGTCCGAGCCGGAGCCTTTCTTGGCGACCCACCGCACCTTGACGTACTGCACATGGTCGGTGTCGAGCAGCTGGTCGGCGGTCGTATAGACCTCCTTGTTGCCGCCCGCGGCGAACTTCAGCACCGTCGTGTCGCTGTCATGCGGATCCTCGTCCACGTTGAGGTAGTGGGCGCCGGATGGAGTGGGAGTTCCCTGGTTCGGCGAGGCGTCCGAGTTCGGCTTCTCCGTCATCGTGGCGAGCACCGGCATCCGCTGAACGGAGACGACGAGGACAAGCTCGGTCAGCTTCGCCCTGGGAAGCTGCGTGGTGATGGTCACCTGCTGGTAGATGAGCTTGGCCGCCCGGACATCCTGGACCGTCCAGGGCTGCCCGGTCGCCGGATTGTTCGCGAACGTCTCCTCGAAGACCGTGTAGTTCGTCGGCAGCTGCACCGTTGCGCCGTAGTACTCCTGGCCTCCCACGACGAGGCCGGCCTTGGCCTGCCAATCCGAGCCGGAGCCTTTCTTCGCGACCCACCTCACCTTGACGCTCGTGACGAGATCGGTGTTGAGGAGCTGGTCCGCGAAGGTGTA
>DASROJ010000048.1:0-10155 GCA_035646975.1 Patescibacteria group bacterium | reverse complement strand
CTCATCCCGTTGTTCGCCTGCGAGATTCTCGACGACGAAACGTTGGAGCGCCTGCCCGGGTTCAGTAAGCGGATGAACTGGTTTCTCGAGAACCGGAAGGACCTGGGGCGCCACATCGCCTATATGCAGAAAGCCAGGGGAAACACGCTTCGGCTGCTGGCCGTCCCGTCCCGCGAGCGGCTCGAGCGGGTGCTGCGCTACCTGCTCGACGAACGCGAGTTTCTTTCCACGTACGGGATCCGCTCCGTGTCACGAGTCCACAGAGAGCACCCGTACCTGCTGCAGCTGGAAGGACAGGAGTACCGGGTCGATTACATGCCTGGAGAGTCCAGAACGGGGCTGTTTGGCGGAAACTCGAACTGGCGCGGGCCGATCTGGTTTCCGCTCAACTACCTGCTCATCGAGGCGCTCGAGCGGTATCACCATTTCCATGGCGATGACCTGAAGGTCGAGTGCCCGGTCGGCTCGGGCAACCGTCTGAGTCTCAAGCAGGTCGCCCGCGAGATCGAGACGCGTCTGACCAACATCTTTCTTCCCGACGCCTCCGGACACAGGCCTTTTGCCGGACCAAACCCGCTCCTGGGGGCCGATACGCAGGGAAGGGAGCTGGTCCTGTTCCACGAGTACTTCCATGGAGACACCGGCCGGGGCCTCGGAGCGAGCCATCAGACGGGATGGACCGCGCTGGCGGTGCGCTGCATGGAGGATCGCGTGAGATCGAGGGCGCGCGCCGCGGCGCTCGGGCGGCGTCGCTGACGATGCCACTCGACGAGATCGTGACGCTCGAAGGCGGCTGCATGGTCCGGGATCTCCGCGCGGCGCCAGCACTGCCGATGCCGCGCGCCGGCACCATGGGCATTCGGCCTCTCTTCGGGCGCGACACCGGCGCCCGGGCGATCTCGTTGCGGGCTCTCGAGTTTTCCCGGGGCCTGTCACCCTCATGGCGAAACGACGCCTGCGATGAAGTCTTCTACGTCCTGGACGGTGCGGGCACGGTCCGTCTCGACAACCGCGAGTTCGATGTCTGCCCCGACACCGGGTTCTACCTGAGGCCCGGCGTCGATGTCGCGGTGACCAACCCGGAATCCAGGCCGCTCGTCATGTTGAGCTCCACCTGCCCGGAGCCGGCCGAGCCGCCCCCGCTCGTGCCGGCGGCCGCGCAGCGGACCGGAGGAAAGCCGGACTTGCTGCCCGCGCCGAGGATTCGACTGGCCGATCGCGAGGCGCTGCCCAGCGGCGATCGATGGTACCGCGTCATGGTCGACAGCCAGCTCGGCTGCCGGGAGGTGACGCAGTTCGTCGGCTCCATCCCGCCGGGACGCGCGCCCGACCACTACCATCATTATGAAGAGGTGCTCTACATCCTGAAGGGCTCGGGTGTCATGTGGGCGGGCCCCACCAGCGCTCCAATCGGCGCAGGCTCATGCATCTTCCTGCCGAAGGGGCAGATCCACTGTGTCGAGAACACCGGCCAGGACGAGCTGCGACTGCTCGGTGTCTTCTACCCGGCGGGCAGCCCCGCCGTGCGCTACGACCCCGTCCCTTCCGGGACGTAGCAGGGCGTGACGACGCCTCAAGCCTGACGGCGACGCCCCGGACGGTACATCAGCAGGCCGAGCGCACCCCAGAAGATCGCCAGCTCGAGACTCGTCAGCGAGTGTTCCGACACACGCTGGAGAAAGCTGCTGCGGCTCAGCGTCAGGACGTCCGCGTGGACCTGGAGCAGGATCAACCCGCCGATGGTGATCATCGAGACGATCGCCGCGATCCGCTGGACGGACAACGGAATCCCCGCGGTGATGCTCTGAAAGAGAGCCGGATTGCGTTGCGGCAGGACTAGCAGGGCAAAGCTGTGCAGGAAGTAGAGCAGTATCAGCGCGAACACGGCAATGGTCAGCGCCAGCGTCATCTGCCCGCTGATGAGCAGCAGCGCCGCGATGGCCAGGGTCAACGTGAGGCCGAGAATCGGCGTTCCGGTGGCCGGGCTGACGTGACCGAGCCATCGTGGCGCCAGACCATCCTCCGAGAGCATGATCCCGAGCCTCGACGGCACCAGCAGGGTCGCGTTGAGCGACGTGGCCAGCGCCATGATGGCGCCCAGGTTGACGAACAACGCCGCGCCGGCGGGCAGATACACGCTGGCGACTTCCGCCATCGGCGCGTTGCTGGCCTGGAGCCGCTCCATCGGCAGAACGCCGAACGCCACCACCGACATCAGGATGAAGATCGCCGCGGTGCCGAGAATTCCCTTCAGGAAGATGCCCGGCAGCCGGCGCCGGCTGTCCTTGACCTCTCCCGCCGTCTGCGCCAGCGACTCGAAACCGGCGTACGCGAAAAACAGCGGCGGCAACGCCGCGAAGAAGCCCGACGCCCCATGCGTGAAGAACGGCCGGTAGTTCGACGGACGGATCGCCGTCAGCCCGGGAACGACCAGCACCACCAGCGCCAGACCCAGCAGCGCGCACATCGCCACCTGGATCCGGCCGAACCAGCGCACGCCGACCAGGTGAACGAGATAGAAAAAGACGAGCCCGCCCAACGCAAGCGGCAGTCGATGCCTCGCGGCGTCGAAAAACCCGCCGGAGATCTGGATGATGTAGTCGGCCTGCGCGTTGGCGAGGTACGCGAGCGCCCCGAGATAGGAGATCGCCTTGAGCCACGCGCCGACGAACGCGACGCGATATCCGCCGAACGTGCGCGAGATGTGCAGGTACTCCCCGCCCGGCTCCGTGCCGAGCGGAGTGGAGAGGAACACGCAGTAGCCCACCGACGTCGCCAGCACCGGGATCGTCAGGAGGATGTACGCCAGGATCACGCTCGGGCCGGTGAGCGCGCCGATCTCGGTGGTGACCCGGAAGATGCCGGCGCCGATCAGTATCCCGAGAAGCGCCGCGTAGCTCTGGACCGTGCCCAGATCCCGCCGCAGCCGTGCGGCCTGGCCGCTCACCGGTCCTTCTTGCGCTGCTCCGCGCGCGCGATGAGCAGGTTGGACGGCGACGATTGCGCGTCGAGCACCTTGTGCGCGCTTTCCACACCGGCAACCGGCAGCCTGGCCGCGTCGAGCAGACCGATCTGCGCGAGCACCGAAGCCTGGTCCCAGTAGATATGCTCGTGCGCCAGCTTCCCCTGCCTGAACTGCACGATGACCACCAGGGGGACCTCGACCTTCCTGCCGGTTGGAGCCACTCCCGGCAGCATCCAGTCCATCTCGAGGGTATGTGTGAAGCGGAAGATCATCTCGTCGACCAGCCTGTCGACACCGACGGTCCGGGACACCGGAGTCACCTGCGTGTCTGGAGGCATCTTCGGGATGAACCGCCTCGAGTAGAACTCCCGGAGCTGCGCGTGCCCCACGCCGCCGGTCAGCACCGGGACATGATTGACGTAGGCGTCCGCCACCATCGTCTCGAGCGTGGCTTCGGTGTCGCGCGTGGCGAACTCGTGCTTCATGTGCTCTTCCCAGAGATCCGACAGCCTGCTGCTGTCGCCTGAGACCGGGCCTGCTGCCGGGCCTGCTGCCGCTTCCGACAGGCAGCGCGCGAAGAACTCCAGCGATCTGAGGTCGGCCAGCTCCGCGGCGCGCGGGTCGAAATGCTTGCCGCCGAGGCGGGAAAAGGCATGGTCCTGGTCCGGGTAATCAAGCAGCGTGACCAGCCGGTTGGCGTCGAGCGCGTTGTGAATCGCCGACTGTGCGGCGGGCGGGCACGATCGGTCCTTGCCCGCGATGTGCAGCATCAACGGGGCGCGGATTCCCCCGGCCTCCCCGAGGATCTTCTCCAGACCGACCCCGTAGTACCCCACGCAGGCGTCGGGTCGATGACGGCAGGCCAGCAGGTAGGCGAGCCGGCCGCCAAGACAGAACCCGACAGCGCCGACCTTGCCGTTGCAGGCCGTGTGCCCTCGAAGAAACGCCATCGTGGCCGCGGCATCTTCGATCGCCTTGGATTCATCCAGGCCCTTCAGATACCCCATCGCCAGCTGCCACTCCGCGTCGGTTCGATCCGTCAGCTCGACACCCGGCTTCTGGCGCCAGAAAAGATCGGGACAAGCCACGGTGAATCCGCGCTGCGCATACCAGTCGGCCACGCCGCGCAGATAATCGTTCACGCCGAAGATTTCCTGGAGCAGCACGAGACCCGGCCCGCGGCCGGACGCCGGCACCGCCAGGTACGCCATGAACTCACCGCCGTCCGTCGCGCGGATTGAGACCCTGTTTCCCATCGTGGAGCCCTCCCGGGATCATCTTAACAGGGTCGCCCCACGCCGGGAGCATCTTCCGGTATCATCGCCCTGCGCAGTCAATCCATGCAGCACAGGAGCCAGCATGAGAACCCTCAAGGTCTTGCTCATTGCGACCCTTTTGAGTCTGCTGAGCCTGGTCGTCTCGCTCATCCTTCTGCCCGCCCCCCGCCTGGAGGCCGCCTCTTCACCTTCCTACGACGTCATCCTGCGAGGCGGCCACATCGTGGATGGAACCGGCAACCCCTGGTTCGACGGAGATCTCGCGATCAACGCCGACCGGATCGCCGCCATCGGCAACCTCGCGGACGCCCATGCCAGGCTGGTGCTCGACGTCCATGGCCTCGTCGTGGCGCCCGGTTTCATCGACATGCTGGGGCAGTCCGAGTTCACGGTGCTGGCCGACCCTCACGTGCGCAGCAAGATCACACAGGGCATTACCACCGAGCTGACCGGTGAAGGCGGGTCGGTGGCGCCGATGACCGAGTACCTCGTGGGCGAGCTGAAGCCTGTCGAGCACGACCTGAGGATCTCGATCGACTGGACCGACCTTGCCGGATACGCCCGGCGGGTGAAGACGGCAGGCTCCGCCATCAACTTCGCCCATCTCGTCGGCGCCACGCAGGTGCGCATGGCGGTGCTCAAGGGAGAGAACCGGCCCCCCACCGCCGACGAGCTGGAGAGGATGAAGGGGCACGTTGCCCGCGCCATGGAGCAAGGCGCGTTCGGCCTGTCGACGTCGCTGATCTACCCGCCCGCGGCGTTTGCCGACACGCGCGAGCTGGTGGAGCTGGCCAAAGTCGCCTCACGTTACGGCGGGTTCTACGCCACGCACATCCGCGGCGAGTCGGACAACCTGATCGAAGCGATCCGTGAGGCCGAGCAGATCGGACAGCAGGCCAACATCCCGGTCGAGGTGTGGCACTTCAAGTCGGCGGGCCGGCGCAACTGGGGGCGCATCTCCGAGGCGATCCGGGAGATCGAAGCGGCCCGGCAACGTGGCGTGGACATCACCGCCGATATGTATCCGTACCCCGCGGCCGCGACGGATCTGTCGGCCTGCCTGCCCCCCACCGCATCGGAAGGCGGCCTCACCGCGCTGGTGGCCCGTCTGAAAGACCCGGCCGCCCGTGCCGCGATCCGCGGCGAGATCGAAAATCCGACCACGCGGTGGGAGAACCTTTACCAGCTCGTCGGCGGGGCCGAAGGAGTGCTGATCGCCGGCGTGCGCACCGAGGCCAACCGGAAATACCAGGGCAAGCGGCTCTCGGAGGTCGCGGCCTCGCGCGGCGCCGATCCGATCGACACCCTTTTCGATCTGCTGGTGGACGAGGGCGGGTCGATCGACGCGATCTACTTCATGATGGACGAGGCCGATGTGCGCACGGCGATGGCGGTTCCCTGGGTGGCGTTCGACTGCGATGCGCCGGGCGTGCAGCCGGACGGCCTGCTGGGCGAAAAGAGCATCCACCCCCGCGCCTATGGCACCTTTGCCCGCGTGCTCGGCCGGTACGTGCGTCAGGAAAAAGTCCTGGGTCTGGAAGATGCGGTGCGCAAAATGACGTCGCTGCCGGCGCGGCGGATCGGCCTTCAGGATCGCGGCCTTCTTCGAGCCGGTTCCTATGCCGATGTCACGGTGTTCGACCCGCTCAAGGTGATCGATCTCGCCACGTTCGAGGCCCCTCACCAGTTCTCGCAGGGGATCGTCCATGTCTTCGTCAATGGCCGCCAGGTCATCGACGCGGGCAAGGTCACCGCCAACCTGCCGGGACGCGTTCTTCAGGGTCCGGGGACCCGGAGGTGATACCCTGAAACCATCCCGGAGACGCGACGTAGTACCCGCGTCGTCCTCTGTTCAAATCCTGGAGATAACCATGAATCCCACCCGATCCCTGCAATCATTCCTCATCATCATGTGTCTTGTCCCGGTCGCGGCGGCCCTCGGCACCTCATCGCTTCACGCCGCCGGCGCGGCGCCTGAGCGGCTCACGCCCAAGGAAGTGGCTGACAGCGTCCGCTCCTGCATGGACACCAGGACCGACCCCTGCCAGGATTTCTATCGCTATGCCTGCGGAGGATGGATCGATTCCACCAAGATGCCGGGCGATTACCCCGAGTGGGACCGGGGCTTTGCCGAGATCACCGAGCGCAACCTCGCGGTCCTGCACGACATGCTCGATGCCGCCTCCGCCAACCCGGGCAGCGACGCCGACCTGGCCAAGCTGGGCAGGTTCTATGGCGCCTGCATGGACGAGGCTGCGGCCGAGAAGGCGGGTATCCATCCACTGGATCCGATGCTCGCGGAGATCGCCGGTGTCAAGGACGCGGGCGGATTGATGTCGGTGGCAGGCAGGCTCAACCGCATGTCGGCGCGGCCGTTGTTCAGACTGCTCACCGAGGCCGACTTCAAGGATCCGAACACCGACATCGCCCACATCTTCCAGGGCGGCATCGGGATGCCCGACCGGGACTATTACCTCAAGGACGACGACCGCTACAAGACGCTGCGCGAGCAGTACGAATCCCACGTCGGCAAGATGCTGGCGATGCTGGGCGAGAAACAGGAAGACGCCACGCGGCACGCCAAGGACATCCTGGCATTTGAGACCGAGCTGGCGAAGGTCTCCTGGCCGCGAGCCGATCTGCGCAACGTGGAGAAGATCTACCACAAGCTCGACATCGGCGGTCTCAAGCAGCTCGCCCCGCAGCTGCCGTGGGACAACTTCCTTCGGGGGGCCGGCTACCCCGGGGTGAAGGACATCAATGTCGCCGTGCCGGATTTCATCAAGGGGATGGCCGAGACGGTCGCCAAGACAAGCCCGGAGACCCTGCAGGCCTACCTCCGGTGGAAGCTGGTTGACGCCGCCGCGATGCAGCTCACCAAGGCGTTCGTCGACGAGGACTTCGTCATCCAGTCGAAGTTCACGGGCCAGGAGGAGATACAGCCGCGCTGGAAGAGATGCATCAACGCCACGGACGAGGCTTACGGCGAGCTGCTCGGCAGGTATTTCGTCGAGCACCAGTTCGCAGGTGACAGCAAGACCAAGGCGCTCGACATCATCCACGGCATCGAAGGGGCGTTTCAGGCAAACCTGCCGAGCCTCGCCTGGATGGACGACACCACGCGCGGCCGCGCGGTCGGCAAGATGAGCGCGATCATCAACAAGATCGGCTATCCCGACAAGTGGCGCGACTACTCGAAGCTCGAGTCGAAAAAAGGCGACTACTACGGCAACACGATGGCCGCCCGCGCCTTCGACTTCGATCGCGAGATGGCCAAGATCGGCAAGTCCGTGGACAGGACCGAATGGGGCATGAGCCCTCCCACCGTGAACGCCTACTACAACCCGCTGGTGAACGAGATCGTGTTTCCCGCCGGAATACTGCAGCGGCCGTTCTTCAACCGGGACTTCACTCCACCGATGAACTACGGCGCCATGGGAATGGTGGTCGGCCACGAGCTGACGCACGGCTTCGACGACCAGGGACGCAAGTTCGACGCCCACGGTCAGCTCAAGGAATGGTGGGAGCCGGCGGTGTCGGCGAAATTCGACGAGCGCGCCTCCTGCGTGGCCGATCTCTACAGCAGCTACGAGCCGCAGCCGGGAATTCACCTCAACGGCAAGCTCACCCTGGGCGAGAACATCGCCGACATGGGCGGCCTGAAGGAAGCGTTTCGCGCTTATCAGGCATGGGTGAAAAAGAACGGCGAGCCGCCCGTGCTGATCGAAGGCATGACGAACGATCAGCTGTTCTTCATCGCATTCGCGCAATCCTGGTGCACGTTGGCGCAGCCGGAATTCGAGCGGCTCATGGTGACCACGAATCCTCACTCGTTGCCGAAGTACCGCGTGATCGGGCCCGTGTCGAATTTCCCCGACTTCGCACGCACGTTCAATTGCGCCGAAGGCACCCCGATGCGGCCGGCGAAAACCTGCGAGGTGTGGTGACAGCCACCCGTTCAGTGAAGGTGGCGATGGTGCAGGTCGGGGCGGTGGGCATGCGCGTGGGTCACAGGCTCGTGTGAGTGCTCGTGACTGTGTCCGAACCAGGGGGAGAGTCTCGGGTTCGGATTTCCCGGGTGCTCATGACGGTGGTGCTCGTCGTCATGACGATGCCAGTGGACATGGCTGATTGACTGATGCGCATGCGGATGCTCGTGTCTTTCCGTGTGCAGCAGCCACAAAGCCACCGCCAGGATTGGCCCGGCCACGATTTGCCCCATCGATACCGGCTCGGAGAACAGCGTCCAGCAGAGAACCACTCCCCAGAAGGTCGACGTGGCGAAGACCATCTGCGCTCGGGCGGCGCCGAGCTGCTGCGCCCCCGAGATGTAGAGCACCAGCGACAGCCCGTAGCTCGCCGCGCCGAGCATCAGCGCCGACGCGATGGCTCGTCCATGCAACGGCGCCGTTTCGAGCCGCAGACCGATGGCGACATTGACCGAGCCGGCCAGCAGTCCTTTCGCGAACGTGCATTGTGCCGGCGTGAACCCGTCGATCATCGCCGTGAAGTTGTTGTCCAGCCCCCAGAACAGGCAGGCCAGCGCCACCAGCGCCGCGGCGACCGGTCCGCCACCCGGCCCGGCGGGCGCCACCAGCAGCAGGCTGGCGCCACAGATCATCCCGGCCGCGATCCAGGCGCGGCCGTGAACATGCTCGTGGAAGAACAGCCATGCCAGCAGCACCGTGGTCACCGCCTCGAGGCTGAGCCACATCGCCACCGACGCGGCGGGCGCCCGGCGCAATCCTTCGAGCATCAGCACCGGCGCGATGGCGCCGCCGCACACGATCGCCAGGGCGAGCCGCACAAGGCTCGAGCGGTTGCCCCTCAGACGCGGGGCGGTTTGCCGCGAGAAGATCCCGGTCAGCGGCAGAACACCGGCCGCGGCTCCGAGATACAACAGACCCGCCAGCGTGACGGGGCCGGTGTCGCGAAGCAACACCCTGGCCGCCGGTGCCGAGGCGCCGAACAGCGCCGCTGCCGCAAGACACCAGAGGATCGGCCGAAAGGGCTGCTTCGTCTCGGCCCGCCTCGAAATATCCGACATGCCGACAGTCTACATCGGGCGATCCCCATCCGAGCGGGGCTGCATGGCGGGTGTCTGGCACGTGGAATGCACTGCAAACGATGGAGTGGAAGACCGTAGGCCCCTGCGTCGTTCGCTCACACGCAGAGTCATCGCCCCGGTGCGTTTGACCCACGGACGGTCAGGATATAGAGTTCACAATACATGAGAACTTCACGAGTCCTCGCAATGCTGGCTGGCGCCTTCGCCATGGCGCTGCTGCCTTGCGCTGCCGCGCTGGGCGCCACCGACACATGCCGGATGCCTGGATGCGTCTCGGTCCCCTCGACCAGGGTCGGCCCGGCCGATTGCTGTTGTGCGGCATCCCACGCACCCGCTGTGGCCAGTGCCCCGGCCGCCATGCCTCATCCTTCAGGGCAACACACGTCGGTCACTCCGCTGTACCAGCACGATGACGTCCTATCCCGCGCGCCAGGCGCGTGGGAGATCGCCCTCGACCCGCCGATTCACGTCCCGATTTTCCTCCTGGATTCCGCGCTGTTGATCTGATCCGGTCGCCGTTGGGCTGGGATGGGTCCCGTCCGTTTCGGGGCTCGTCGAGGAATCGTCCATCCGCGCCGCTGACCGGTACGCTCCATTCGGGCGCCGCGCGCCGGTTGTTCATCCGGATCCGGTCTCCATGAGGGAAGGAAGCACAGGATGCTGATCCACACATTGATGTTCGCCCTTCTGGCCGAGGCGCCCCCTGCCGACCTCGCCGCGCTGCTCGAGGAAGCCGGGCGGAACAATCCCGAAATCGCCGCGGCCCTGAGCCGCCAGGCCGCCGCCGAGACGTTGCCTTCCCAGCGGGAAGCTCCCCCGGACCCGATCGCCAGCGTTGCCTACAC
>DASROJ010000047.1:0-7494 GCA_035646975.1 Patescibacteria group bacterium | reverse complement strand
GATCAGGCTGCGGCCGTCCGTTGACGTGAATTTCAACAGCGCCCGCTCGCCCCCCTTCCGGATCCAGAAAACCATGGTTGAAATGGTCGAAGCGGCCCGTGCGGATCCCTGGCCCGATGCCGGCGGCGCCGGCCGAACCTCGAGCCGGTCCGCCATGAACGTGCCCGCCGGTGTCACGAGCGATTCCTCGCCCGACAGCGTCGCGACCATCGGATGGAGGGCCGGTGGTCCTGTCGAGTTGCCGATCTGCGAGTCGTAAACGCGGAGGCGATACTCCTGGCCCGGTCGGAGATCCGCAGCCCTGGCGAGCAGCAACAGCTGTTCTTCGAGCAGCACGCCATCGCCAAGCTCGATGGCAGCTTTTCCGTCCCCCTGCGCGTCGAAATAGGAATGAGTCTCGAGGCGCGGTGGTCCGTCCCAGGTCACGAGCTCCCTGAATGTCGTTCCGCACCACTCCTGGCTGCTGGCTGCCAGCTTGACGACCTGGCGTGGATCGTCTCTTCTGACGAACAATGAGGCCATGTAGAAGTATGGATAGTTCTGCGTGTCGATGCGGGAGATGATGTTCAGCTTGAGCACCGTCATCAGGTCCCGCCCTTCATACGGCGGATCGGCTTTCACCGCTCGTGCCCGGTCGAAGTCCTCCTTGACCGTGATCAGGATCGTCTCGAAGGTCCGGTCCTCGGCGTAGACGAGACGGTGAGAGTCGTAGTGCGCCACCTCGGCCAGCCCGTCATCCCATACCCGTGAACCGCTCCACGCGCGGTCGATCGGAAGTCCTTCATCCACCCCGACCGCGATAGCAGAGGCCGGCATCGCGATCAACAGGGCGAGGCCAATCGATTTCATCAAATCGCCCCTTCAGGTCAATCGACCTGGAATGCACCGAACTTGAGATACCTCGTCTCGGGCATCGAAGGCAGGATTGGGTGGTCCGGCGCCTGGCTCCGCCATTCGAGCAGCCTCAGCACGCGGCTCGTCTTGAAGGCGGCTTCCTGGACGCATCCCAGAAAAGTCTCGTCGGTGATGTGAAACGAGCAGGACGCGGTGGCCAGGATCCCGCCGCGTTTGAGCAGTCTGATTGCCTTGCGGTTCACTTCCTCGTACCCCTTTTTCGCGGTGGGCACGTTCTTCTTCGTCCTGGTGAATGAGGGTGGGTCCAGGATGACGACGTCGAATCGCTCGTTGCCCACGTGCAGCGCCTCCATCGCGTCGCCCGCCTCCATCGCCTCGAACTGGCACCGGCCTTCGAGTTCGTTGAGCAGCGCATTGTGCCGGGCGCGCTCGACGGCCTCCGGAGCGACGTCGAGCCCGAGAACACCCGCCGCCCCGGCCTTGACGGCGTGAAGGGCGAAAGCACCGTCGTGGCAATAGGCATCGAGGATGCGGGCGCCCGCTGCGAAGCGGCGCATGAAAATCCGGTTCTCGCGTTGGTCGAAATAGAATCCGGTCTTCTGCCCGCCGAGCAGATCCACATCGAATCGCAGGTCGGCCTCGCGGATGATCACGGAAGCCGGCGCATCGCCACGCATCACCCCGCTTCGAACCGGCAGTCCTTCCCGTTCACGCAGGTTCGACTCGTTCCTTTCGATGATGCACCGCGGATGGAACACTTCCTCGAGGGCGTCGCAGATGACCTCTTTCATGAGGTCGATGCCCAGGCAGAGGGTCTGAAGCGTGAAGCAGTCCTCGAACTTGTCGATGATGAGCCCCGGGATGTCGTCGGACTCGCCGTGCACGAGCCGGAACGATTCGTGATCGGGGTAGAGCCGTTTGCGGAGTATCAGCGCATGACGGAGTTTCGCCACGAAGAAGGCCTTGTCGATGGGCTCGCGCTTGTCGGTGAGCATGCGCACGGCGATCAGCGAATGCGGGTTGTAGCAGCCGAGGCCGACGAGCCGCAAATCCTGACGCGAGACTTCGACGATGGCCCCGGCAGCGGGATCGCCTTCGATGCGACCGATCTCGTTGCTGAACACCCATCGATGGCCGCGCAGGATGCGTCCTTCCTCCCGCGGATTGAGGATGATTCGCGGCAGCTTCGTCGACGATGTGATCGCCGCGCCGGCCGCCATGGCAACATCTTCGCCCATCGACGCTCCTCACGATGTCCCGACAGACCCCGCACCCCGCGCCGCGCCACGCGCCGCGCACCACAGGATAGGACGCGAAGTCGGGAAGACGCAAGCAGGGCGCGGAAAGGGAAGTTTTCAGTCCAGGTGGGTCGTGATCTTCGCCGAGGCGCGAAGCCTCGATGCGATGGATCGCACGGCATCGGCCTGTTTCTGGGCAAGGATCGCCCTGCGGCATTCTTCCTTGGAGTTCTCGAACGGGACCGGCGTGCCGCCGCGACGCTCCACGACCTTGACGATGTGGAAGCCGCTGTCCGTGCGGAGGACCTCGCTCACCTCGCCGGGCTTCATTGTGAAGATGACGGCGTCGAACTCCGGGTAGGTGGCGCCGCGCTTCACGAATCCGGTGTTGCCTCCGACAGATGCGCTCCGGTCCTCCGAGAACTCCTTCGCCATCGCCTCGAACGGCTCGCCTGCCCGTATGTTCGCGAGGATCTTCACGGCGCGCGCCCGGGCCTGCTCGGTTCTCGCCGTCGGCGCGTTCCGGGGGCAGAGCACGGTGATCTGGAACAGCTTGACCCAGAGCTCCGGCGTGAACTTCTGCAGGTTCGCATTGTAGAAGCCGAGCGCCTCTTCGTCGGTGGCGGTCATCCCGGCGGTCACTTTCTCCTTCATGAACCTGTTGATCGTGAGACGTCTGCGGATTCCCTCCAGAGCGTCGAACTTGCTGATGCCCTGCTGGCGCATGATCGAGAGGAACCTCTCCTCGCCGCCGGAACCGGCGCAGGCCCTCTTGAACTCTTCCTGGACGTTTGCCTCGGTCACCGCGATCCCCTCGTTCTGCGCCTCCTGGTAGATCAGCTCGTCGTCGACGAGCCGATCGAGGGCGTCGAATTTCGCGTTGAGATATCGCTCCACCGTCGTCGCGTCCTGCCCTGCGTTGAGCCTGTTCCTCATGAAGTTGAGGCTTTGATCGTAGAAGGCGCGGTACAGCGGGCGGCCGTTCACCTCGGCCACAACACTGCTGAGGTGCTCTTCGGGCGGGGGCGTGGCAGCCTGCGCAGCCGGTGGGGTCGCCGCGGAACCTGCGGCTGCCGGGTCGGTGGTCGAGGCGGTGGAGCACGCGGTCCCGAGGCAAGCCGCGAACACCAGCAACCAGGCACCCGAAACCTTCACGTCCGTCGCCCCCCTTTCAGCAGTGCGTCAGTATAGAAACGGGCCTTGCCCGTTTCAAGGTTGCCGCTCCAGGTAGGTCACCTCCCGCCGCGACTCCTCGTCGGCCGGATCCTCGGCCGCCGCCTCCCGGAAGGCCGCGAGCGCCTCCGCCCTGCGGTTCTGTCTGAGGTAGATCCTCCCCTCGGCTCTGGGAAAATCTGCGAATCCCGGAAAGATCCGTCTCCCCTTCCCGGCCTCTGCCAGCGCCGCCGCATCATTCCCCCTGGAAAGGTATCCCTGGATGGAAATCAGATAGTCCTGTGGCCGGACCAGGCCTTCGTCCGGAAAGGTCTCCAGCGTATTGACGACAAAACATCCCGCGAGAAGCGCTGCATACGGCAGGAGCCGGCTCCACCGGGAGGCCTTGACCAGCTCGACGATCGACCAGAGTCCCAGGGCCGCCAGGATGATGAGGGCCGGCATGAACGGCGCGCGGAATCGCGCGATCACGTAGAACACGATCGTCACGAGGATGCCCGAGGACAGGAAGAGATACAGAGGCATGAAAACGGCGCACCGTCTCAGCGATACTATCAGCCCGATCAGGGCCAGGGGCGAGATCCAGTAGAACGACAGCGTGGCGTGACGCAGGAGCGGATTGTTGAGCCGGAAATACGAATACGACGCGTTGTTCGGCATCTCGAACGGCGCGAAGAAGTAGCCCGCTTTCACGAGCTGAAGCCAGATGAGTCGGGCGGGATGGTCCGACCATCCACGAAGCACGGCGGCAGCGGTCGGCAGGAGCTTTCCGTCGGACTCCGCAAGCAGGTCGTGCGCGTACACGCTCACCCGCGTGTCGTCGCCGTCGAACCATCCAATGCCCATGTGCCAGGGGTTGTTGCCGTTGATGAACTCGATGGGACCGCGCGTCGTGATCTTCATCAGGGGCGCTCCCACCGCGAGATTCCTCGCGAGCACCGGTGAAACCATCAGGAGGAAGCCCGCCAGCATCGCCGCCGCCGGCGTCGAGCGCCGGCTCATGGGAAGGGTTCGTCCATCGAACAGCGTCAGCAGGGCGAGCAGGATGAAAAACGGCAGGATGCTGGCCTTCGTGATGTAGGCCATCCCGATGAGCAGCCCCGAACCAAGCCACCAGGCCGTGGCGCGCCTCCCGGGTTCGCTGGCGCGCGCCTCCAGGACGACCCAGAGAATCAGCGCGTTGAGGGGGATCATCAACGAATCCCTCAGCATCAATGACTCGTAGTACAGGTAGGGCCCGTAAAGAGTCGAGAGTATTCCCGCGGTCAAGGCCGCCCCCTCCGTCATGAGCCGGCGCGCTGCGAGATAGGTCAACGAGCAGCCCGCGGCCCCCAGCAGCAGTTGGACGAGGATGACGCTGGAAGGCTCCCGCGGAGCGAACAGGTAGAGGACCGCCACGAAATAGGGATAGAACGGCTCCTGGTGATAGACATGGCCGTACCAGCGCGCCCATTGCTCCTTCGAGGCCACCGCCGCCTGCCAGGGATGGAACGGGTGGAAATCCAGGCGTCCGAGCCAGTCGCCATTGACGATCGAAAGCGCCCAGCGGTGGAACGTCTCCATGTCGCTAATCGGATCCAGGTTGATGTCGAGGCACGCGGTGTTCCGAATCATCAGGTAGTAGACGATCCGCACCAGCAACGCCCCGGCGAACAACAGGAGGGCGCGACGCATCGTCGGCGAGACAACTGTCGGTGGATGAGGCGGCGAGGCGGGGTTCGGTGGCTTCATGAGCGGCGCAGGAGTACCACAATGCCGCGGTGAGCGTCAACTTTGCTAGAATCGGCAGATGAAGAAACGACGCGTTCTGGCCCTGGCCATCTGTCTGCTCGGTGCGCCTAGATGGGCGGGCGCGATGGCCTTGCCGCAGGACCCCGCCCACCCGGATCAGCCGACAGTGCGATGGCGCGAAGGGCCGGTGCGCTACATCATCACCGCCGAGGAGGACCGTGAATTCAAGGAGCTGACCAGCGACGAGGCGCGACACCGGTTCATCGAGAGATTCTGGTTTCGTCGCGACCCCGAATCGCGGACCCTCGTCAACGAGTACCGGCTGGAGTTCTGGAGACGGGTTGCCGCGTCGAACCGCCTCTTCACCGAGTCCTCGAAACCGGGCTGGAAGACCGACATGGGCCGGTACTACATCCTGCTGGGCGCTCCCGATGACCGCGACACCTCGCTCGAGCTGGCACCCGGCCTCGGACGAACCGGTGTTCGCGGGGCCATCACATGGAGCTACAGCCACGCGCCGAGCCCGAGCCTGGGCACCGGCATCCGGATCGTCTTCACGAAGGATCCTTCGGGCGAATACCGCACCGAGAGCAATCCTCGAATCGTGCAGGACATCCTCGACAACAGGCTGCTCAGCCCGGTCCCTTCGCTGGCGGAGTTCGGCATCCCGCTGGGGACGCTGAGCGCCCACATGAGCGAGCTGCAGCTCATGCTGGACCTGGGCCGCCTCGAGGAAGTCCCCACCGAGGACGACCTGCTCACCGGGATCGTCTCGGCGGAAGAATTCTTCGGCGTGATCCCGTTTTCCGCCAGGTATGATTTCTTCCTCGGAACCGGACACAACACCATCGTCGCCCTGACGCTCAGCGTTCACCCGGACCCGCTCGACCCGGCGAAGCGTCCGATCGTGCCCGATTATCTCATCGTCGGCCGGATCGATACCGAGAAACCCATCGACACCCAGGATCGGGGAACTCTTCTGCACGAGAGCGACTTCAGCCCGAGCTCTCTGAACGACGACCCGCGATATCCGGGCCCCTACCTGTTCCAGTCGGTCGCCACGCTGCGGCCGGGCAGGTATCGCGTGTCGTTCGCGGCGTTCGATCGCGCCAGACACAAGACCGGCTCCTTCTCGGAAATCCTCGAGGTCCCCTCCTTCGAGGAAGACGGGCTCTCGCTCAGCAGCCTCTGCCTGTCGGCGGCGATCGAGCAGGCGAGCGTCGACAGGATCAAGCCGGAGCCCTACGTGATTGGTCATCTCAAGGTGACGCCACGGCTGATTCCGACCTATCGGAATGGCGAGACGTTTGCCGTCTACTACCAGGTCTACAGCGCTCTCGATGACCCGGCCACGCACGCGCCCAACCTGCAGATCGAATACCAGTTCCTCGTCAGCCAAGCGGGCGGCTACATCCCGATCGGCAGATCGATCCACTTCGAATCGGTCGGCAACTCGGCGCAAGGCTGGTCGTTTCCGATGCGGGACTGGCCGGCGGCCGACTTCCGCCTTCGCGTAACCGTCACCGACACGCTCACCGGGCAGGTCGCGTCCCGGGAAGTCGCCTTCAAGGTCCTGTGAGGAGGCGGCTCCTGCTGCCCGCATTCCTGGCGGGCGCCGGCGCCCTCTGCTTCGAGGTCGTCTGGGCTCGCCAGATGACGATCGAGGCGGGTGGTCCCCTCGCGTCATTCACGATCACCGTGGGAATGTTCATGCTGGGCCTGGCGCTGGGCGGGGCCTGGTTCGGTCGCGTTGCGGATCGAACAGCTTTTCCACTCCGGTTGTTCGGGATCCTCCAGTGCGCGGCGTCGGCCGTGATATTCACCGGCGCGGCGCTGATCGCCTCGGGCGGAGCCGTGCGACCGCTGCTGCTTTGGCTGGGACCGACCCCGGCGTCGCTTCCGTTCTACCTGCTGGAGGTGACGGTGGGCGGAGGGCTGGCGTGTCTGGCGGCCATGGCGATGGGCGGCACGCTGCCACTGCTGGTGAAGTCGTCCGCATCCGCCGATGCCGAGATGCGGAGTGTCGGACCGATCGCCGCCTGTAACGCCGCAGGCGCCGCGGCGGGATCGCTTGCCTGCGGATTCATCCTGCTGCCCGGTCTTGGCGTCACCCGCAGCCTGCTGGCCACCGGGGTGGCAACCCTTGTGAACGGAGCCTGCGTCGTGCTTTTGCGGACTCCTGAACCGGCTTCTTCGCGCCCCGGCGCCGGTTGCCCGCCGCGGTTTGCGACCCGGATCCACGACGCGACCAGCCACCGTGCCGCAATTCTTCTTGCCCTTTTTCTCGGGGGCCTTGCGGCCACGTCACTCGAAATCGTCTGGACCAGGCTTGCCTTTCTCAGCTTCGGGTCCTCGGTGCAGGCCGGCAGCCTGGTGCTCAGCGCCGTCATCGCCGGTCTGGCGCTGGGCAACGGCCTGGGAGCCCGGCTCGGACAACGCGCCGCCGAACCAATCCAGGGACTCGCGCTGCTCGCGGTGGGCGCGGGCCTCTCCATTC
>DASROJ010000046.1:0-5211 GCA_035646975.1 Patescibacteria group bacterium | reverse complement strand
CGGCATGGTCCGGCGGCTGCCGCCGAAGCCCTGGCGAACCTGTCGGTGGCCGAGAAGGCCGACCCGGGCAGTCTCGAGGTGGCGCGAGCGATGGCGGCGCTGCTGCTGTCGGAAGGAGATCCGGCCGGCGCGCGCGAACGGGCGCTGAGGATCCTGAAATCGGCTCCCGACGATCCGGCCGCACGGGAGATCCTTTCGCGGACCGGCGGCTTGAAATGAATCGGCCCGCCGGTTTCGCGCCGGCGGGCCGGAGACGTTGTCGGTTCGGTGCGTCAGTCTTCGAGCCAGATCTTGATCCTGTTTTCCTCGTGCTTGACGGTGACGAGCGTCAAGGGCAGGTGGCCGCGGAGCTCGTCGACGAGATCCTGGAAGTTCAGGTCCCTGGTCCTCGACTCGAACAGGTAGTCCATGATCGCCAGGGGCAGCTTCACCTCGATGTTCGGCTCGCTGTAGCCTTCTTCCTGCACGTTGATCCGGAAGAACTCGCGGTCCTTCCACACCCGGACGTGCTCTTTTTCGCTTTCCACTGTGACGAAGTCGCTGCCTTCCATCTTGCGGACTTCGCGCCAGAGCTTCGGGATGTCCAGCGACGGATGTCCCGCCTCGAGGTTGCTCATGAACTCCCGCTTGTCGATCGAGTCGACCACGACCTCGATCAGGGAGAGCGGGACGTTCACCTTGACCTTCTGATGGTCGCCGCCCTGGTCGTTGACCTCGACCCGCAGCCAGATGACGTCCTTGTCCGACGCGAGGGCGGGCGAGGCCGTCATCGTGAGAAGTGGAATCCCCAGCATGGGAATCGCCAGAATGCCGATGGCCAGGAGCTTCAGGGCCCGCCGTCCCGTCCGGTTGATCGTCGTCATTGTCCGTTCCTCCAGTTTGGCCCCTGGCGTTGGCTTTCGGGGGCTCTTGGCGGGTTCAACGGAATCGGGCCGGAATGGTTCCACCAGCCCGGAGAATTCGGGAGGGTTTGTCGCCGTCCCCTCAGGCGACCCGCTTGACGACGATCAACGTGACATCGTCGTACTGGGGAGTGGCGCCGGCGAAGCGCTTGATGCCGTCCGAGACGATCTTCTGGATGGCGGCCGCCGACTTGGACCGGTGCTCCCTGAGCAGATTGATGAGACCCTCCTCGCCAAACTCGTCACCCTGCTCGTTCTGTGTCTCGGTGATCCCGTCGCTATAGGCCACCAGCAGGTCGCCCGGTTCGAGATGGCTCTGGCTCGTCTTGTGCTTGACGCCCGCGAAGACGCCGAGGATCAATCCGTCGGCCTTGAGCCGCTCCACGTCGCCCGAGGTCCTGACGAGCATCGGGGGATTGTGGCCCGCGTTGACGCTCTCGACCTGCCCCGAGCCCGCGTCGATTTCCCCGTAGAAGAAAGAGACGAAGGTGTTCGAGTTGGAGCTCTGGACGATCGTCTCGTTGAGCGAGGCGATGAGGCTGTTCAGCGGGCAGGGCGTCTCGAGATGGGCCCTGAACGAAGCCCGCACGGTGGCCATGAGCAGGGCGGCGCCGGTGCCCTTGCCGGAGACGTCGCCGATGGCGAATCCCAGTCGGCCGGGTCCGCGATGGATGAAATCGAAATAGTCCCCGCCGATCTCGCGGCAGGGGTCGTTGTAGCCTGAGACGTCGTACCCCTCGAACACCGGTGTCTCGGCGGGAAGCAGCTTGCGCTGGATCTCGGCGGCATGCTGCAGCTCCTTTTCCATCCGCTGCTTGTCGATCGTGTCCTCGAAGAGCTTTGCGTTCTCGATCTTCACCGCCGCGATGTTGGCGAGCAGCGTCAGCAGCTTGAGGTCCTCGGGCCCGAACGTCCTCGCCGCGTTGATCGTATCCACGTAGATCAGGCCGATCACCTCGCGGTTGTTCCAGAGCGGGACGCACATCGCGGAATGGATTCCCTGGAGGACGATGCTCTCCTTCATCTTGAATCGTTCATCGGTCTGGGCGTCGGTGGTCAGGACCGACTGCCGGTTGTCCACGACGCTCCTGGCAATGCTGCGCGACAGGGAGATCTTTCCGCCGTAGCTCTTCTTGAGGTCGCGGACCACCTTGCTGACCAGCTCCTTGCTGTCGCCCTCAAGCAGCATCAGGAACCCTCGCTCCGCGGGGATCGCCTCGAAGACGAGGTCCATGATGACCTCGAGCACCTCGTCGAGCGGCCTGTAGTTGATCAGCTCCATTCCCGCGCGGGTGAGCACGGCCAGGGTCCGGCTCTCGGCATCCTGCCGCGAGGGGGACGAGGACTGCGAAACGGGCGAGGGGGGCGCGCTGAGGATGTCCTCGAGGGGAATCGTCATGGTGGAGCTGTCGGCGGGAAGACCCGGGGGGCCATCCTCGATGGCGACACGCGGCTCCTGGTCCGCCGCGAAGAGGATGGTCGTCTCGCCCAGGGTAATCCGATCGCCGACTCTCAGCTCGGTGGACTGCACGACGGGCTTGCCGTTCAGCGACGTGCCGTTCCGGCTTCCGACGTCGGCGACGTAATACCTGCCGTTCTGCCGGGTCACCTCCGCATGGAAACGCGACAAGGAGAGGTCGAAGGAGAGATTGACGTCGTTCTTGGAGGATCTGCCGATTTTCAGACTGTCGGCGTCGATGTCCCGCCGGAAGGTCTTGCCATCGCTGGCGATGATCGTCAGATAACCCACGGACGCCTCGCAGTGAGAGCTGCACAAACCGTTCAGACCAGGGTAGCAGGGAAGCCGGTTCATGGTAGGGTCGTCTGCCGGGGGGTGTCAAGGTCGCACTTCCCGCAAATGGCGGCTCCCCAAGGCTTTTGTTTGACAGTGCCGGCGGCTCACGTTACTCTGAGGGCCGCTCACGACAGGCACGCACGGCGGGATCTGGAGACGATGGGTGTAACCCTGCACATCGGTCTGACTCTGAACAGCAGGGTCGATCTGGCGAATCTGGTCCATGCCGCGTCGGACGAGATCTGCCGGCTCGCCGGCATCGACGAGGACTCCATGCTGAACCTCGGCCTGGCGTTACGCGAGGCCACCGTCAACGCCATGAAGCATGGCAACAAGCTGGACGAACGCAAGCAGGTCGGGGTGACCTTCGACCTCAACGGGAAACGGCTCGAGATCGCAATCCACGACCAGGGAGAGGGATTCGACTTCCGGCGTGACGTCGATCCCCGGCTGCCAGAAAACCTCGAAAAGACCAATGGCCGCGGCATGTTCCTGATCCGGAATTTCGTCGATGAAGTGCGTTACGCTCATGTTCCGGGACAGGGCACCACGGTTTACCTCGTCAAGAAGCTGCCGCGCCGCGCGGGTCGGCGTGCCAGCGGAGGATGATGTGCTAACATCCGGCCCGCCAGCCAGATTCTCAGGGGGCGGCCGAAGACTGTAGAGGAGAGAGGAGAACAGATGAAGGCGACGACTCGGGATGTCGGCAAGGTGACGGTCATCGATCTCAACGGAAAGATCACCATCGGCAAGGGCGACCTGATCCTGCGAGAGGCGATCGACAACGCTCTGAAGGAGGGCAAGTCGAGGCTTCTGCTCAACCTCGAGAAGGTTTCCTACATGGACAGCGCGGGAATCGGCGAGCTGGTCGCCTGCTTCAAGCGTGTGGTCGAAAAGAAGGGAATCCTCAAGCTGGTGAACCCGGAGGGCCGCGTGCAGGATCTGCTGGCCCTCACAAAGCTCGACGAATACTTCGAGACCTTCCAGAGCGAGTCGGAGGCGCTGGCCTCTTTCGCGGCCTGAACCGCGCGGATGCGCGCAGTCGTCCTGGAAGGACCCGGCAGGATCTCCCTCGAGGATGTCCGCGATCCGGCGCCGGGCCCCGGTGAAGCGCTGATCGACGTCAAGGTCGCCGGCATCTGCGGCACCGACCTGCAACTCGCGCGCGGCTACATGGGTTTCACGGGCATCCCCGGACACGAGTTCGTCGGCACGGTGGCTGTGGTCAACAGTCACGCCGACAAGCTCCTGATCGGCGCCAGGGTCGTCGGCGAGATCAACATCGGCTGTGAAGAATGCGCGCTCTGCGCCGAGGGCCTGCAGCGGCATTGCGGGCGTCGCCGTGTCCTGGGCATCCTCGGCAAGGAGGGGGCCTTTGCCGAACGGCTCACCCTTCCCATCCGCAACCTGCATGCCGTGCCCGGAACGATCTCGGACAGCCAGGCGGTGTTCATCGAACCGATCGCGGCCGCGCTGGAAATCCTCGATCAGGTCGTCGTCGCGCGCTCAGAGCGCATCCTCGTTCTGGGCGATGGGAAACTCGGTCTGCTCGTGGCGCAGGCGCTCGCCACCAGGGGCAGCGACGTCACCGTGGCCGGGCATCATGAAGCAAAGCTCGCCCTGGCGCGCGAGCTCGGGCTGAAGGCGGTGACTCCCGCCGGGCTGTCCGGCACACGGCCGTTTGATCTGGTCGTGGAGGCCACGGGCAGGCCGGAAGGGCTGGATCTGGCTTTGACCCACGTCCGGCCACGTGGCACCGTCGTGATGAAGACGACCAGCCAGGGTCCTGCTGCATTCGAAGCGTGGCGCGCGGTGGTCAACGAGATCACGCTGGTCGGTTCCCGTTGCGGCCGGTTCGAACCGGCAATCGAGGCCCTGGTGTCCGGCGACATCAAGGTCGACCCTCTGGTGACCGCCGAGCTGCCGCTGGATGATGGTATGGCGGCGTTCGACAAAGCGCGCGAGCCGGGTGCTCTCAAAGTCCTGCTCCGTGTCGCCCGGTAAGTCGCGTGGCCGCAGCCACGTCTTCCGATGGATCGTTGCCTCGTGGCTGCTCCTGCTTCTCACGGGCTGCGGCGGCGCTCCTGTTCCGCCGCCGGGGGGCCGACGGCTCGTCATCGTGGCGGTGGATGGCGCCACGTGGCATCTGTTCTCCCCGCTGATGGAGCAGGGTCGGATGCCGCACATGGCGGGCCTGTACCGCTCGGGGTCGGCGGGTCTTCTCAAGTCGCTCGAGCCGATGTTGCCCGACGCGCTCTGGACTACCGTGGCCACGGGCAAGTCCAGGGGGGCGCACGCCATCGAATCGGCCACCGAAAAGGTCCCGGGAAAATACGCCGCCCGGCCAATCACCGCGGACCGGCGGCGGAGTCCCGCTCTCTGGACCATCGCCGGCGCGCGGGGTCTGACGGTGGGCGTCAGCGGGTGGGCTGTCACGTTTCCCGTCGAGCATGTCAACGGGTACATGATCGCCGAGGGATTCGATCCCGCGGTCACGGGAGAGCACGGCTACCT
>DASROJ010000045.1:0-3307 GCA_035646975.1 Patescibacteria group bacterium | reverse complement strand
ACCTGCCAGCGGGCCGATCGCGAACCCCATCTGACCTTCGCGCCAGACGCCCCTGCCCTTCCCAGCGCCTCGCGCAGGCTTCGCGTGTCGGACTCCGGGTCGGCCGCCTGCCCGGGACCCGACGGCTGCTTCATGACCATCTTGACCAGGAGTCTCCTCGGCCCGGCGTCCGTGGAGGCGAACGATCCGGCCCACGGGCAGAGCGCGAGCAGGAGCGCGAGCAGCGTCATGGTCGGACGGTCCGGGCGAACCATCACGGGGCAGGAAGTCATGCGGGGGTCTCCGGGGGTGGTCCGATGCGCGTGCCGGAGACAATGGTACGGGGAACTTCAGCTTCCGACAATGAATCGATGATTGTTACTGATGCACTGCCGGGTATGATTTTTCTATTGGATGAAGAAGTTCTTGTAGACGTCCATCGTCAGGACGCCTCCCATGATCAAGAGAAGCAGGATGAAGCCGAACTGCATGACCCGCTCCTTGATTTTCATCGACAGATCCCGTCGAATCAACCCCTCGATGAGGAGGATGAACACATGCCCCCCGTCGAGAACCGGGATGGGAAGCAGATTGATGATACCGAGCTGAAGGCTCACCAGCGCCATGAACTGGATGTAATAGCCGAACCCTCCACGCATCGATTCGCCGGTGATCTTGTAGATGTCGATTGGCCCCGACAAGGTGCGTGGTGACAGCTGCCCGGAGACGAGCTTCTTCAATGTGAGGAACAGCACGCTCGACTGCTGCCAGTTGACCTTGAGGCTCTGCGACATCGCCTCCACCGGGCCGTACTTCCGAAGACCCATCGGGAACGACGGGGTCACCCCGACATAGCCCTTGCCATCACGCTCACTCGGCGTGACCGTGAGATCGAGCGTCCCGTCGCCGCGGCTCACGGTGAATCGCAGCGGCTTTCCGGCGTTGGCGGCCACCGTCCTCTGGAAGGAATCGTATCCCGTGAGAGCTTCTCCATCGATCCGGTCCACCGTATCGCCCGCCTTGAGTCCCGCGACGTCAGCGGGGCTGCCCGGCTCGACGAGGGCCGCCAGCAGCGGTGTCTGCGGCCCGATACCGATGATTCCAATCTGCTCCTTCGCCGTCGCCCGGACCTTCACAGGGACCAGCAGCGTCTTTCCGTCCCTCTGGATCGAAAAATCGATCTGCTTGTCTGGATTGAGCGCGATCTGGAGCTGCATCTCCCTCCAGGTTCGTATCTCCTTGCCGTCCACGCCGACGATGGTGTCGCCGATCCGCAGTCCGGCCTCCGCGGCCGCCGCATTCGGATCGATTGCGCCGACCACCGGCTGTTGTGTCAGGAAGAGCGGCTCCGGCATGCCGTGCACGAAGAGCGCAGCCGTCAGCGCGACGGCCAGAACGATATTGAGCGTTGCTCCCATGACCAGGACGAGGAAGCGCTCGAACTTGGAGCGTGAGAGGAATTCTTCGTGGTTGCCGCGAAGCTCTTCATCGGGATTCTCCCCGAGCATCTTCACGTAGCCACCCACCGGCAGGAGGGACAACCGGTAATCGGTGCCCCCTTTCTGAAAACCGAGCAGTCTTGGCCCGAATCCGAGCGAGAAGACTTCGACCTTTATCCCGAGACTCTTGGCCACCATGTAGTGGCCCGACTCGTGTATGAAGATGAGCGCGCCGAGGATGAAGATGAATCCGAGCAGAGTCAACGGGTCGGGCATGGGGCGTTTCCTCCGGGACGAGTCAGCGCGCCGGCGGCAGTCGAGGGGGCGGCCGCTTCCACGGCCGCCTCGCGCGCCCAGGCATCAGCCTGGAGGATGACTTTCAGGCTGGACGCCGCCGCCGGGCGGTGCGCCGCCATGACATTATCGATGATTCGAGGGATGTCGACGAACTTGATGCGTCCCGCGAGAAAGGCCTCCACCGCCACCTCGTTGGCGGCGTTGAGCACGGCGGGCATGGTGCCGCCCGATTCCAGCGCGCGCCAGCCGAAGCCGAGGCACGGGAACCGCTCCAGGTCGGGCTCCATGAAGCTCATCTCCTTGAGCGCCGCGAGGTTCACCGGCTCCAGGGGCGATTCGCATCGCTCCGGCCAGGTCAGGGCGTACTGGATGGGGTGCCTCATGTCGGTGGCCCCCAGCTGGCAGATGAACGATCCGTCCACGAACTCCACCATCGAATGAATCGTCGACTGCGGATGGACGATGACCGAGATCCTGCTGCCGGGAAGATCGTAGAGCCAGCGCGCTTCGATCACTTCGAGCGCCTTGTTCATCAGGGTGGCCGAGTCGATGCTGATCTTTCGGCCCATGACCCATGTCGGATGCGCGAGCGCTTCTTCGGGCGTGACCGCGGACAAATCGATTTCCGGCTTGCGGTGGAACGGCCCGCCCGATGCGGTGAGCACGAGTCGGCGCACTTCCTCTATCTTCTCGCCGCGCAAACACTGGTGCAGCGCGTTGTGCTCGCTGTCCACCGGCAGCAGCAGGGATCCGCTGCGTCTGGCCGCCGAGATCATGAGATCGCCGGCCATCACGAGCGCTTCTTTATTGGCGAGCGCCACCGTCTTGCCGCGCTCCACCGCGGCGCAGGTGGGCTCAAGCCCTGCAGCGCCCACGATCGCGGCGAGCACCAGGTCCGCTTCGGGCAGGGTGGCGACTTCGGTCAGCCCGTCCGGGCCCGAGACGATCCGCGTGGAGACGCTTCCGATCCCGTGCCGCACCCGACGCGCGAGGTCTTCCGACGCGATGCAGGCGATGGACGGCTCGAACCGCTTCACCTGCTCGATGAGCCGGTCGGCGTTCCGGCCGGCGGTGAGTCCCGCCACGCGGAACCGCCCGGCGCGCATCGCGTTGAGCCGGTCGATCAGGTCCAGGGCGCTGGTGCCGATGGAGCCGGTGGAGCCGAGGATCGAGATCCCCCTGGTCGTCCTGGTCGTCTTGGTCATCGCATCCCTTGCATGAAGTACTTATGGTAGTAGAAGAGCACCGGGGCCGCGAACAGCAGGCTGTCCGCCCGGTCGAGCATCCCACCGTGCCCAGGGAAGAGCCAACCACTGTCCTTCACGCCGGCCGAACGCTTCAGCAGGGATTCGGCCAGATCGCCGATCATCCCGGCCCCGCCCATCAGCAACCCGAGACAGAGCGCATCGGTGAATCCGAGCTTGCGAAAAAACCACACCTTGGCCACCAGGGTGGCTCCCACCGCCACCATCAGCGCCCCGATGGCTCCTTCGACAGTCTTGCCCGGACTCAGCATCGGCGCCAGCTTGTGTCGGCCCAGCAGGCTGCCGAAGACGTAGGCCGCGGCATCCGACAGCCACACGACCCAGAAC
>DASROJ010000044.1:0-10768 GCA_035646975.1 Patescibacteria group bacterium | reverse complement strand
CAGCCGTCGCGCCGCATCGAGATCGCCGCGCGCGGCGATTTTCGCCGCGGGGGGCAGCGTCGGCGCGAGCGGGCGCAACCGGCTGACCTGTCCGCCTTCCTCGTCCACCGCGATGATCGGCGCGGGTTCGCAAAGCGCGTGAAGCTCCGCGATCAGATCCAGGGTCTGTCGCGGCTCGACGATATTGCGTTTGAACAGGATTATCCCGCCTGGCCTGATTTCCCTGAGAAACGAGCGAAGCTCGACGGTCATCCCGGTGCCGTCGAAGCCGACAAACAGAAGCTGTCCCAGATCCCGTGCGTCAGTGGTCATGCGCGCGATTCTGTCAGAAACGCCGGCAGCCATCAAGGCGATCGGGCTTTCCGACGAACGGCGATGCCGCAACGGTGGTGTGTGTCAATTGACGCAATCGGAACCCTGGAGGCTTGCCCGCCGTTGTCGGTGGCACTATGTTCGATAGCGTTCCGGGCGTTATCAATCCAGTGGGTATCCGGGGCAGGACCACACGACATCTTGTGCTTTGTTCTTCAATCACGAAGCGATCTCACGTTGCCCGGTCGATGATCGTGTGCTAGGCTGCCGCGAACTCTGCAGGGGATTCGAGGAGGACTTCATGGCCGAACGTCACTACACGATCATGATCGTTCCCGGCTCTCGGGCCAAGCTCTTCCGGCTCAGAGTGCGGCGGAGCGTCCTCCTGGGTCTCGCCTCGGTCGCTGTGTTCGGCCTGTTCGCCGCGGGGCTGCTGCCGGTCATCTATTACAAGGCCGTCGACCGCTCCCACCAGGTCGCCTCGTTGCGCAAGGAAAACGAAAAGCTCCGGGAGGCGAGCAAGGAGATTTCATCGCTGAAGGATCAGGTCGCCTATTTCGAGAGCAAGGCCAACAAGTTCGCCCTCATGGCGGGTGTTCAGGACCTTCCCTCGTCGCAGGGCGGCGGGGGGCTGCGTCCCGACGCGGCCGAGACGCCCGCGGACCCCTCGCTGGTGCGCGATGAGATCGACAACCTGAAGGAACGCTCCACCGTTCTGACCAACTCGTTCAACATCCTCGAAAAGGTCTACCACGACCAGAGCCTGCTGCTGGCCTCGACGCCATCGATCGCGCCGGTCAAGGGGATGATCGCCTACGGCTACTCGTGGCGGAAGGACCCGTTCACCGGGCAGCCGGCGTTCCACAACGGCCTGGACATCGTCGCGCCCCGGGGAACCCGGGTGCTCGCACCGGCCGACGGGATCGTCACGAAGGCGGGGCGTGAAACAGGCTACGGCAACGCGGTGTACCTCTCGCACGGCAACGGGGTCACGACGCGTTACGCGCACCTCGACGGTTTTGCCGTCAGGCCAGGCCAGGAAATCCGGCGCGGCGATGTGCTCGGCTACGTCGGCGACACCGGCCGCAGCCTCGGCGCCCACCTGCACTACGAGGTGCTGGTCAACAACACCAAGGTCGATCCCTCGCAGTACATCCTCGACGACCGGGCCTCCTACTAGCCGCCAGGACAAGGCCGACACGACCCCAAGCCCTTGACTTGGCTGGACTTTTTGCTATAGTTCCGCGCAAATCACCGGGGCGATGTCTCTTCGGCACGAATCCCCGAATTCCCCGAGTCCGGTACCTTCCCATTCGGCCCGTCGTGATCGGGGGAAGGTGCATCGAGACGTACATCGAGACGACAAAGCGAGACGACATAGACCGAGCGTCGGAGCAATGCTCAACACCATCCTGACCAAGATTATCGGCACGAAGCACGAGCGGGATATCAAGAAGCTGCAGCCGCTCGTCGTCGCCATCAACGAGCGCGAGCCGGCGATGTCCGGGCTCACGATCGATCAGCTCGCCGCGAAGACGGCCGAATTCAAGCAGAAGCTCGACCAGGGCGCGACCCTCGACGATATTCTCGTCGACGCGTTCGCCGTCGTCCGCGAGACCGCGCGGCGCGTGCTCAACATGCGTCATTACGACGTTCAGCTGATCGGCGGCATGGTCCTCCACGAGGGGAAGATCGCCGAGATGAAGACCGGCGAAGGCAAGACGCTCGTGGCGACCCTGCCCGTCTACCTCAATGCCCTGAGCGGCAAGGGCGTCCACGTCATCACGGTCAACGACTACCTGGCGCGACGCGACTCGGAGTGGATGGGCCAGGTGTACAAGGCGCTCGGGCTCGGGGTGGGTGTCATCCTTCACGAGCTCTCCGATGCCCAGAGAAAGGCCGCCTACGGGACCGATGTCACCTACGGCACGAACAACGAGTTCGGGTTCGACTATCTGCGCGACAACATGAAGTACAGCCTGGAATCGTACGTACAGCGCGGCCACAACTTCGCCATCGTCGACGAGGTCGACAGCATCCTCATCGACGAGGCGCGGACGCCTCTCATCATCAGCGGACCGGCCGAGGACTCCACGGACAAGTACTACAAGATCGACAAGGTGATCCCGCGACTCGTCAAGGAATCCGACTACATCATCGATGAGAAGGCCCGGACGGTGACACTCACCGAGGAAGGGGTGGACAAGTCGGAGCGCGCCATCGGGATCGCGAATCTCTACGACCCGTCCAACATGGAAACGCTCCATCACGTCAACCAGGCGCTGCGAGCGCACACGTTGTTCAAACGGGATGTCGACTACATGGTGAAGGACGGTCAGGTGCTGATCGTCGACGAGTTCACCGGCCGCCTGATGCCGGGCCGCAGGTGGAGCGACGGGCTCCACCAGGCGGTCGAGGCCAAGGAAGGAGTGCGGATCGAGCGGGAGAACCAGACCCTCGCGACGATCACCTTCCAGAACTATTTCCGCATGTACAGCAAGCTCGCCGGCATGACGGGCACGGCGGACACCGAGGCCGCGGAGTTCGACAAGATCTACAAGCTCGAGGTCGTGGTCACGCCGACCAACCGCACGCTCATCCGCCACGAGTTCGGAGACATGGTCTACCGCACCGCCGCGGAGAAGTGGGTCGCCGTGGTCGAGGAGATCGTCGGTCTGCACGAAAAAGGGCAGCCGGCCCTCGTGGGAACGATCTCGATCGAGAACTCGGAGTACCTCTCGGCGCTGTTGAAGAAGCGCGGCGTGCCGCACGTGGTCCTCAACGCCAAGTACCACGAGAAGGAGGCCGAGATCGTCGCCCAGGCGGGCCGCAAGGGCGCCGTCACCATCGCGACGAACATGGCCGGCCGCGGCACCGACATCCTGCTGGGAGGCAACCCCGAGATGCTTGCGCGCCAACGACTCCACGCGCTGGCGGCGAGCGACCCGGAAGCCGCCGCGAGGCCGGCGGCCTACGAGGCGCTGCTCGAGCAGTGCCGGACCGAGTGCGAGGCCGAAAAACAGGAAGTCATCGCGCTGGGTGGTCTGCACATCCTGGGAACCGAGCGGCACGAGAGCCGGCGCATCGACAACCAGCTCAGGGGCCGCGCCGGCCGCCAGGGGGATCCGGGATCCTCGAGGTTCTATCTCTCGCTCGAGGACGACCTGATGCGAATCTTCGGCGGCGATCGGCTCAAGACCTGGATGGACCGTCTCGGAATGGAAGAGGGCGTCCCGATCGAGCACAAGATGGTGAGCCGCTCCATCGAGCGGGCGCAGAAGCAGGTCGAAGGGCAGCACTTCGGCGCCCGCAAGCACCTGCTGGAGTACGACGACGTGATGAACATGCAGCGCATCGAGGTCTACCGCTGGCGCAAGGAAATCCTCGAAGGCAAGGAGACGCGCAGCTATGTGATGCAGAAGGCCGAGGAGATCCTCGACTGGCTCATGTCCACCTACGCCGCGGAAAACGTCGACCCGAATGAATGGGAGGTCGACGAGCTGAAGGGGCAGCTGATCCACTACTACAACATCAAGCTCGAGCCCGGCCAGCCCGACTTCTCCAAGGTGAAGTTCGAGGAGCTGCGCGCGGTCCTGTTCGGAAGGCTGACGGCGAAGTACGAAGAAAAGGAAGCCCTGATCGGCGCCGAGATGATGCGTCGGCACGAGCAGCTCATCATGCTCAACATCGTCGACGCGCAGTGGAAGGATCATCTCCAGAACATCGATCATCTCAAGGAAGGCATCGGGCTGAGAGGCTACGGCCAGAGAGACCCGCTCACCGAGTACAAGCGCGAATCCTTCGAGATGTTCGGGGCCATGAAGGAGAGGATCGAGGACGAAATCATCAGGTTCCTGTTCCATCTCGAGCCGGTCGCACAGCAGGACGAGAAAAAGGAAGAGGAACGCAAGCAGCGCGCCCGGGAGCGGCAGTTCAGCTTCAGCGCCCCGCCGAAGGAGGCGCCGGCGCCGGTGGCCGCGCGCGCGGAGTCGCGGGTGGGGCGCAACGATCCCTGCCCGTGCGGCTCGGGAAAGAAGTACAAGAAGTGCCACATGGCGGCGTGAGTGAGGGGGTCGGATTGAACGCTGAGTTCGTCCTGCAGCTGATGCTGAAGAAGATCGCGGGGGACGGCCCTGTGGAGATCGGCTACCGCGACGTGGCGATGCGGGCCCGGACCGACCAGCTGATACGCGAGCATATCGCCGCCGATCTCGAGAGACTCCAGGCGAAGGTCGAGGAGCTCAAGACATCGGCCACGGACGAAGGCGAGGAGGACATGCTCGAGGACCTCGATCGGCTCGACACGCGGCTGGCCCGCACCATCGAGGCGCTGCGGGGCGCGGACTACTCCGGTGTCCGATTCCTGGCGGAGCCGGCAGTGTCGGAGGCCCAGCTGGGAAGAGTCTGCTCCTATGATCGCGCGCTGCTGGAGGATCTCGAGCTGCTGGCCAACGACGTCATGGGCATGAAGTACGAGACGATCGGCAATCTCACCCTGCGCGAGGCCGAAGGGACGCTCGCCGCAATCGAGATGAAGGTCACCAACAGGAAAGACGCTTTCGACATGTCAGGAGAGGAATGATGTTCGACAACTCGCTCCCGGAAGGGCTGACGTTCGACGACGTGCTGCTGGTGCCCGCGCGATCCGACGTCGTGCCGGCCAAGGCAAGCGTCATCACGCGACTGACCACCGGCGTCACGCTGAACATCCCGGTGGTGTCGGCGGCAATGGACACGGTGACCGAATCCCGCCTCGCCATCGCCATGGCGCAGGAAGGGGGCCTCGGCATCATCCACAAGAACCTGAGCATCGAGGCCCAGGCCGAGGAGGTCGACAAGGTCAAGCGGTCCGAGAGCGGCATGATCGTCAATCCGATCACGATGCGGCCGGAGCAGAAGGTCGCCGATGCGCTCGAGCTGATGAGGAAGTACCGGATTTCCGGTGTGCCCATCACGCGGCATGACGGGACCCTGGTCGGCATCCTGACCAACCGCGATCTCCGGTTCGAGACGCGAACCGACCTGAAGGTGTCGGACCTGATGACCAGCGAGAAGCTGGTGACCGCGCCGCAAGGCACCACGCTGGACGAGGCCAAGACGATCCTGCACCGCCACCGGATCGAGAAGCTGCCGGTGGTCGACGACCGTGGCCGGCTCAAGGGCCTCATCACCGTGAAGGACATCCAGAAGGCGATCAAGTTTCCTGACGCCTGCAAGGACGAGCTGGGACGGTTGCGCGTCGGCGGCGCCATCGGCGTGGGCCCCGAGGCGCTGGAACGGGCGGAGGCGCTGCTGGGGGCGCATGTCGATGTCCTTTGCGTCGACACGGCCCACGGACATTCCTCCGGCGTGCTCGAGACGGTGGAGGCCGTGCGCAAGCGGTTCGGCGCCGTGCCGCTGATCGCCGGCAACGTGGCAACCGAAGAAGGAGCGCAGGCGCTGATCGACCGCGGCGCGGACGCCGTCAAGGTGGGGATGGGGCCCGGCTCCATCTGCACCACGAGGGTCGTTTCGGGCGCCGGCGTGCCACAGATTACCGCCATCGCGTCGTGCTACAAGGCGGCCCGCAAGAAGAACATCCCGATCATCGCGGACGGCGGCATCAAGTATTCGGGCGACATCGCCAAGGCGATCGCGGCCGGCGCCTCCTGCGTGATGATCGGCAGCCTGTTCGCCGGCACCGAGGAAGCGCCGGGCGAGACCATCCTGTACCAGGGGCGCACCTTCAAGGCTTATCGCGGCATGGGGTCGATCGGCGCGATGCGCAAGGGAAGCAAGGATCGTTATATGCAGACCGAGGTGGAAGAAGAAAAGCTCGTACCGGAAGGCATCGAAGGGCGCGTGGCGTACAAGGGCAGCGTCTCGGCCCTGGTGCCCCAGCTGGTCGGCGGTCTTCGCGCCGGCATGGGGTATTGCGGCTGCAAGGACATCCCCACCTTCCAGGAAAAGGCCCGCTTCATGAAGATCACCCAGGCGAGCCTCAAGGAATCCCACGTCCACGATGTCGTCATCACGCAGGAAGCGCCCAATTACCAGCTCGACTAGCAGGGCGTCCGGGCCATGACGCGGACAGAATCCCGGGAAAGTCACGAGCTTCGCCGCGGAGGCACGGAGGGCCACCGAATGAATCGTCCGGGCAATGTCGTGCACCTGGATCGGATCGACTGGATCGAGCAGTCGCACGGCAAGCGGTATGGCTGGAGACGAAAGCGTCTCGCGATCGAGGCCGGGGGCTCCAGGCTGGGCTGCAGCCTCTACGAGCTGGCACCCGGGCAGCAGTCGTTTCCGTATCATTATCATTGCGCCAACGAAGAGGCGATCTTCGTGCTGGACGGAAAAGGAACGCTGCGGCTACCCACCGGGGAGGTGGCGATCGAGTCGGGTGATTATGTCGCGCTGCCGCCGGGGGAGAAATCCGCTCACCAGGTGATCAACGGCTCCAACGCCCCGCTTCGCTATCTTTGCATGTCGACGATGATCGAGCCGGAGATCTCGGTGTACCCGGAGACGAACAAGGTCGGTTTTTTCGTGGGTGCCGCCCCTGGGGCTCCCAACGAGCAGCGCACGATGGAAGGCTTCGTGCGGCTCGAGTCCCGTGTCGACTACTGGGACGGCGAGGAGTGATCAGGCCCGCTGGATTCTGATCGTGCGGTTTTCCGCTCCGCCGTCCGACAGCGTCACCCTCACTGCCCCGGCTCGCAGCCCTGAAGGCAGCTTTTCACCCCATTCGACGGCCATGACGCATCCGGCCGACAGGTAGTCGCCCAGTCCAAGGTCCTCGATCTCAGCGGGGTCGTCGACCCGGTAGAGATCCACGTGCACGAAACGCGGGCCGCCTGACGCCGACACGTGCTCGCTGACGATCGTGAACGACGGAGAGTGGACGTTGCGCGGGTCGATGCCGAGCCCCTCGGCCAGACCGCGGGCGAACACGGTCTTGCCGGCGCCGAGCGGCCCGCTCAGGATGACGATGCCGCCCGGCACGAGGGATGCGGCAAGCCGCCTGCCCGCGGCGGCGGTCTCGATGTCGCCGGACGACTCGATCACTTCAGGGGCGTGAAGCGCCAAGATGACTCACTCCGCCGCCCGCTCGAGGTGGAGATACGCCTCGGGCAGGTAATCGATGATGTCGCGCGCGATCAGGGATGTCTCGCCATAGTCACCGGAAGCGAGGTCTCCCGCCAGGCCGTGGACGTAGACACCGAGCAGGCAGCTCTCCAGAGGAGAGAGCCCCTGACCCAGCAGACCAGCCAGCACACCCGTCAGCACGTCGCCGCTGCCGGCGGTCGCCATGCCGGGGTTTCCGGTAGGATTGATCCAGACCTGCCCGCCCGGCTCCGCGACCAGCGTGTTGTGTCCCTTGAGCACGAGATAGCAGGAGCGATCCGCCGCGAATCGCCTCGCGATCCCGATCCGGTCGGCCTGCACCATGGCTGTCGTGACCGCGGTCGAGCCGGCGCGCGAGAGCAGCCGCGCCATTTCGCCCGGATGCGGCGTCAGGATCATCACGCGTGATTCGCCGTTCAGATCCGACGCGCGTCCGGCGTAGGCATTGAGCCCGTCGGCATCGAGCACGACCGGCAGAAACGAGGCCCCGACGATCTCGCGCACGAGCGTGGCGGTCTCTTCGTTCGCGGTGAGACCCGGCCCCACCGCCAGGACGTCGGCGGTCTTCATGAGATCTCCGAGAAACGGGGCGGCCGCCGCCGACAGCGCTCCTGCCGGTGTTTCCGGAAGCGATTCGGTCATCATCTCCATCACCTGGCCGGCGAGCACCGGCTGCGCGCTGGCCGCGGTGGCCCCGGTCACGAGCCCCGCACCGGAGCGCAGCGCGGCGAGGCAGACCATTGCCGCGGCGCCGGTCCTGCCGGTGGAACCGGCAATCACGAGCAATCGTCCGTAATCCCCCTTGTGACTGTCCGACTCCCGCACCGGAACCATCGGGGCCACCAGGCCTTCGGAGATCAGGCTCAGGTCGATGCCTTCGGCCTCGATGGCCATCGCGGGGATTCCGATGTCGACCACGTGCAGCGCGCCGCAGAGAGCCGAGGCGGGCTCGAACACATGCGGAATCTTCGGGCAGGCCAGCGCGATGGTGTGCTCGGCGCGGATCGCCGGACCCGATATGCCACCCGAGTCGCCCGACAGGCCGGAGGGGATGTCGATCGCCACCACGGGCACTCCCGAATCATTGATTGCCTGGATTGCCCGGGCCACCAGGCCCCGGGCGGCGCCTTGCAGGCCGGTGCCCAGCAGGGCATCGAGGATCAATCCGTGCTTCCGGATTTCGCCGGCGATCCTGTCCCAGGCGGCGTCGGTGACCGCCTGCTCGATTGCGACACCGGCTTTTTCGGCGGCCTCGAGGTGATGTCGCGCCGCGCCTTTCAGACTGGTCTTGTCCGCCAGCAGGACCACGCGCGCGCCGATTGAGCGCTGCTTGAGGTAGCGGGCCGCCGTGATCCCGTCACCGCCGTTGTTGCCTTTGCCGCAGACAATGAGAAGATTCATGGCCGGCAGCGAGGGATACAGGCTGCACAGGGCGTCCACGACGGCGAGCCCGGCGTTGTCCATCAGGGTTTCCACGGGAATGCCGAATTGTTCGCGGGCGCGCTCGTCGATGCGGCGCATCTGCTCGGCCGTCAGGATTTTCATGGGCCGCATCTTGACACTTTTCTTTCCTCGATGATAGCGTCACGCCGGGATCGATCCTCATGCCAGGTCATGCCGATGATTTCCTGCGATGACACCGGAGAGTCCGACGCGTGTTCCGCTTTTTGACCGCCGGCGAATCGCATGGCCCCTCCCTCACGATCATCGTCGATGGTTTGCCCGCGGGCATCGACGTGTCGTCCGAGGTGATCAACCGGCAGCTGAGCCGGCGGCAGGCCGGCTACGGCCGCGGCGGGCGCATGACAATCGAGAAGGACGAAGCGGAGATCACGGGCGGCGTGCGTCTGGGCCGGACGCTTGGCGGACCCGTCGCGATGAGCATCCGCAACCGGGACTGGCCCAACTGGGCCGAGGCGATGAGCGTGTCGGCCCCGATCCAGGATCCGGGCGATGCGGCGCTGCGGCGGGTAAGGCATCCGAGACCTGGGCACGCGGATCTTGCCGGGGCCCTCAAGACGGGCACGCACGACGCGCGGGATGTCCTCGAGCGCGCGAGCGCGCGGGAGACCACGTCGCGTGTGGCGGCCGGTGCGCTCGCACGCACCTTTCTGTCGGCTTTCGGCGTGGAGATCGCCAGCCACACGCTCGGTGTGGGTTCCGTGGTGATGCCCCGGGATCGGGAGGTCGGGTGGGATGCGATCGCCGCCATCCCGGCGGACTCGCCGCTGCGCTGCTCGGACGCATCCTTCGAAAAGAAAATGATCGCGGAAGTCGACAGCGTCCGCGCGGCGAAGGATTCCCTCGGTGGCATCTTCCAGGTCGTGGTGCGCGGGCTGCCGCCGGGTCTGGGTTCCTCCCGACTCTGGGACACGCGGCTCGAGGCTCGATTGGGCCAGGCGCTGCTGTCCATCCATGCGGTCAAGGCGGTTGAAGTCGGCGATGGGTTCGCGGCGGCCACCCGGACCGGATCGCAGGTGCACGATGAAATCCATTACGATGACGCGACGCGTCGTTTCTACCGCAGGACCAATCGGGCCGGCGGCATCGAAGGCGGCATGACGAACGGCGAGGAGGTGAGATCCACCGCGTACCTCAAGCCGCTGTCGACCCTGCCGCGGCCGCTGCAGTCGGTGGATCTCGTCGACAAGACCCGGGTGGAAGCCACCGTGGAGCGCACCGACACCTGCGTGATCGCGGCGGCGGGCGTGATAGGCGAGGCGATGGCAGCCATCGTGCTGACAACCGCCTTCCTCGAGAAGTTCGGCGGCGACTCGCTGCAGGAGACGCGCAGGAATTACGAAGGCTACCTCACGCAGCTCGACGGGTACTGACGCATGATTCGTGTCTTTCTCATTTCGCTGGTCGCGCTGGTCGCGCTCGCCATGGTCGCGCACCACCTGCCGGCGGAGCTGCGTCCCGCGGGTGGAGACGATGAATCCCTGCTCGGTCGCTGGGAGGGGGCCTGGGAAGGCACGCTGGTCTCCTACCGTCCCGACGGCAGCACGCTGCAGAGCGTGAGGGCGCGCTACGAATACCGCCGTGTCTCCGCCACGGAGCAGACCCTCGTCATGACCGACCGGGCCCCCGACGGCTCCACCCGCGGCAGCACCGGAGCCCAGGCGCTGATCGGCGACGCCTTCGAGCGAACCATCGCTCTGGCCGACGGGAAACCCAGCCGGTTCAGCGGGCGGCGTGTCGGTGACGCCATCTTCTGGCATCATCGCGATGCGGCCACGGGGGCGGAGGAAACCTACCGCGAGCAGATTCTCTCCACTCCCGACGGCGACCTGTATACGATCGACGGAGCCGGGTCGCCCGGTAAGGAGGGGTTGTTGCTGTTCGAGGG
>DASROJ010000043.1:0-7414 GCA_035646975.1 Patescibacteria group bacterium | reverse complement strand
GATCACGCGCGCCGCGCCTCTGCCGGGCCGGAGCACATCGGCCGCCCTGAAAGGGATCCGAAACGCGGACGGCTCGCCGTACAACGCGCCCCAGAGACTCTTCTCGTCGAAGGCGTCCGGGTCCCCCATCTCGCTCACCGTCGGGCCGTAGTGCGTCAGGTAAGGACCCTTGCGTTGCAGCGCCATGAACAACGCCGTGGCGTCACTGTATCCGAGCAGGAGTCGCGGGCGATGACGCAGAGCCTCGAGATCGATCCGGTCGAGGATTCGCGTCAACCCATACCCGCCGCGGGCGAGGAAGATCGCGTCGGAGTCCCCCGAGGTCACCGCTTCGTTGAAATCGGCGGCCCTCGTTTCGTCGTCGCCCGCCAGGTACCCATGCCGGCGCAATACGTTTGGCGCCAGGGTCGTCTCGTGGCCGCGTCCGCGCAGGTACCGGACCCCCTCGGCGAGACGCCGCGAATCCACCCTGCCGCTCGGGGCGAGCACGGTGACACGGCCACCGGGCTGCAGGAACCGCGGGATCACCATGTTGGATGGATAACGCATCTGCTCCCCGTTGCCATGAGGTCGATCAGGATGAGGCCAGGTCGAACTCCGCCTTCGCGTCGCCAAGCAGGCCGGGCAGCGTCATCAGATCCAGACCCGTCAGCGCCATGGCCCTGGCAGAAGTCACCAGCGCCTCCTCCCCCCGGGGCGAGATGGTGGCCAGCGCGAACGCGGCGGAGTGCGATGGAACATCGCTGCCGCAGATCGCGGCAAAGGCATGCACCGAGGGAACGACCCGGCTGACGTTGCCCATGTCGAGAGATCCCTTGTTGGCCCGCGGTCCCTCGATCGTGGTAATGCCGGCGTCGTTGAGATGACGCCGGAAGACGGCGGCCAGGGTCTTGTTCGTCAGCAGATCGTCGTAAGGCTCATCGGTGGCGCGGATGGCCGAGCCGCATCCGGTGCCCCGCGCTATCCCGTCCACGGTGCGCTCGAACTCCGCGCGAACCTGGTCGCGGGTCCTGCTGTCGGGCGCCCGAAGACTGAAATGCCCCACCGCGCGCGCCGGCACGATGTTGGCGCGGACTCCCCCTTCGACGATGACGCCGGGGATCCTGACATCGCGGCCGAGTCTCTTCTTCAACATGTCAACGGCGACGAAAAGCTGGATGAGAGCGTCCAGCGCGTTGATGCCCCGCTCGGGCCAGGCCACCGCGTGCGCCTCTTTCCCGGTGAAGACGACTTCGAGCGAGATGCAGGCCAGGGAATCGGCCTCCACGCGCCACTCGGAGCCCGGATGCACCATGAGCGCGGCGTCGATCCCCTTGAACACCCCTTCGCGGACCATGATGCACTTTCCGCCGACGGTCTCCTCGGCCGGCGTGCCGATCACGATGACTTCGCCCGCCAGCCGATCGGAGGCGCGCCCCAGGGCCAGACCCGCGCCGAGACCGGCGGAGGCGATGATATTGTGACCGCAGGCGTGACCTATCCCCGGCAACGCGTCGAACTCTGCGAGAAAGGCAACGCGAGGACCGGGAGTGGCGCCGCGCTTCACCGCGACGAATCCGGTGGGCAGGCCGGCGACGCCGGCTGTCACTTCGAACCCTTCAGCCCGCAGACGCTCCTGGAGCAGCCCGGAGGACCTGACTTCCTGCAGGCTCAGCTCGGGATGATCGTAGAGATCGCGGCTCAGCGCGATCAGGGGCGAGCGCAGCTCATCCACCGCTCGCGTCACCAGGACCCTGAGATCCTCCAGGGCACCCGGCTTCGTTGCTTCATGGATGAGTGGCTTCATTTCATCATGCCGCCGCGGGTCCACCCGTTCACCGGCTCGCCGAGGCCGTCTTTGCGAGCACGCACCGGTGTCGAGCTGGCCGAAGGAGAAGGTAAGCCGAATTTTGTTCCTCTCGTCTTGCGACGCGAGGCGATGATCATTCCTCTGGGCCGCCGGTTGCCCGGCGGCTCAAGCGACCTACCCGGGAGCATCAGGGCGGGCCACCCCTTGGCATCTCCCCTATTTGGTCTTGCTCCGCGTGGGGTTTACCATGCCATCCCTGTCACCAGGGACGCGGTGCGCTCTTACCGCACCTTTTCACCCTTGCCGTCCCCGCGTTGCCGCGGGTCTTGGGCGGTGTGTTTTCTGTGGCACTTTCCTTCCCGTTACCGGGACCGGGCGTTACCCGGCACGCTGCCCTGCGGAGTTCGGACTTTCCTCCACGAGGTTGCCCTCGCAGCGATCACCTCTTCTCCTCCGGCCGTGCCGCATTGTAGTTCAGCCCGCGCGCCAGCGTCAAAACGGCGGGTTCAACCCCTGCGCCAGTTCAGGAGATTTCCCAGCACCATGCGCGCCATTTCAGGGTTCCCCTCGAGCCGGCGCAGGCAGTAGGCGTACCACTGGCGGCCGTAGGGAACGTACAGACGCACCTTGACGCCGCGCCGCTGCATCTCTTTCTGTATCTGGGAACGTGGCACACCGAGCAGCATCTGAACCTCATAGTCCGCGGCGCTCTTGCCCATCCGATCGGCCAGGTCGACGGCGTTGTGAATGACGGCTTCATCGTGGGTCGCGATCCCGACGTACTGACCGTTCGACCACATCATCTCGAGCAGCCGCAGCATCCGCTGCTTCATTTCTCTCTTGTCCACCAGGGCGATGTCCGGCGGCTCGCGATAGATTCCGATGCAGAGCCGGACGTTTGGCTTGTAGGGCGCCAGATCGCGAACGTCCTGCTCGGTGCGATGAAGCCGGGACTGGAGCACCGGCCCGATCTTCGGGTATTTCCCCACGAACCGGCGAAAGAGCCGCAGTGTCGAGTCGGTCGTCGTGTGGTCTTCCATGTCGAACCGCACGAACTGGCCGTATCTCGCGGCGCGCGCGAGCAGCAGATCGAGGTTGCGCGCGCAAAGCTCCTCGTCGAGCGCCTGGCCGAGCGCGGACAGCTTCACGGAGATGTTCGCGTGCGGGCTGGCGCCCAGGTCGTCGAGAATGGCGATGTACTCGTCGAGCATCTCGCCGGCCTCGGCCGGATCCCTGATGTCCTCTCCGAGCACATCGACCGTGCTGAAAAGATCGCGCGTGTCTTTCAGACGGCGAACCAGCTCCACGGCATCCGCGCGTGACTCTCCCGCGATATAAGGACGCGCCAGTGCCCGGACCAGGGGTCGTGGCACCAGCCGCATGACACGGCTCTTGAGACGCTGGAGAAGACCGCGCTCGGTCGGCCCCGAGACGGACGGGGGAAGGTTGTCCCAGGCTCGTCCGCCGGGACGATTGTCGGTGGCGCCCTGCATGTGCAATCCTCTTCGAAGAGCCGCCGATCCTAGCACAGCCCTCGTGGAGGCACCCGCACGAGCCTGTGATATAGTAACGCCTTTCTGCAAGGCTCCCATGGCCGACATCACCCTCGAAAAAAATCTTCCACACAATCTGGATGCGGAGCGATCGATCCTCGGCTCGATCATCCTCGAGAACCGCGCGCTGAACCAGGCGCAGGAGATCCTCAAGGAGGATGACTTCTACCGCGAGGGGCATCGGAAGATCTTCCGTGTGATGGAAACGCTCACGGAGCGCTCCGCCGTCATCGACCTGGTGACTCTGAAGAACGAGCTGGTGCGCAGCGGCGATCTCGACGCGGTCGGCGGGCCGGCCTATATCTCCTCCCTGATCGATGGCGTGCCCAAGTCGGCCAACGTGGAGCACTACGCCCGCATCGTCAAGGAAAAATCGATTCTTCGCGGCTTGATCGACGCGGGCAACCGGATCATCAACCAGTGCTACGAAGGGGAAGGTTCGGCCGAGGACCTGCTCGACGAGGCCCAGAAGCAGATCTTCGCCATTGCCGAAGGCAACCTCAGGAGCGGCTTCGTGCCGGTCAGGGATGTCGCCACACCGACTCTCGAATACATCGACCGGCTGCACGAACGCAAGGAGCTGATCACCGGCATCCCGACCGGCTACGAGCGCCTCGACGAGATGACCTCGGGTCTCCAGAACAACGACCTGATCATCCTGGCGGCGCGCCCCTCGATGGGCAAGACGGCCCTGGCGCTCAACATGGCGCAGCACGTGGCGACCAAGGCGGGACGCACGGTCGGCCTGTTCAGCCTGGAGATGTCCAAGGAGCAGCTGTTCCTCAGGATGCTGTGCGCCCAGGCGCGCGTGGACGCCCACAAGCTCCGGATCGGGCGTCTCGGCAAGGACGAGTGGACCCGCCTCACCCTGGCGTTCGGCGAGCTGACCGAAGCGAAGATCTTCATCGATGACTCACCGGGGCTCTCCATCTTCGAGATGCGCGCCAAGGCCCGACGGCTCAAGGCGGAACGCGGGCTCGATCTGCTGATCGTCGACTACCTGCAGCTCATGCGGGGTCGGGCGCGCTATGAGAACCGGACGCAGGAGGTCTCTGACATCTCGCGCTCGCTCAAGGGGCTCGCCAAGGAGCTGGGAGTCCCCCTGATCGCCCTGTCGCAGCTGTCGCGGGCGCCCGAGCAGCGCTCGGGCGAGCACCGACCGCAGCTCTCCGACCTGCGCGAGTCGGGCTCCATCGAGCAGGATGCCGACGTGGTCCTGTTCATCTACCGCGAAGAAGTGTACAAGCCGACCGATGACAACCAGGGCTCGGCGCAGATCATCATCGGCAAGCAGCGAAACGGTCCCATCGGCTCGCTCGACCTGGCCTTCATCAAGGAGTACACCAAGTTCGAAAACCTGGAATGGCGCACCGCGTGAACGAGTCGTCGGCCGGGCTTCCGCCCCGGACAGCCGATCCTCCCGGCGACAGCCGCCAGGCATGGGTCGAGGTCAGTCTCGACGCGATCTCCCGCAACGTCAGGATCATCCGCGAGCGGATCGGAGCGGGGCGTCGCCTGCTGGCGGTCATCAAGGCCAACGCGTACGGGCACGGCGCCGTGACCGTGGGACGACGACTCGAGTCCGACGGGATCGACCTGCTCGGGGTAGCCTTTCCTGAAGAAGGCCTCGAGCTGCGTCGCGCCGGGATCAGCGCTCCCATTCTCGTGATGGGGGCCGCCTCGGCGCATCAATTGCCCGCGATGATCGCCTCCAGACTGATTCCGACCGCCTACGGGCTGTCGTTCGTGGCGGCCATCGTCGCCGAGTCGAATCGCACCGCAAACCCGATCCGGTTCCATCTCAAGGTCGACACCGGCATGGGACGGCTCGGGGTCCTTCCCGAGGAGCTGCCGGAGGCGCTGACACGTGTTGCGCAGGCGGGGGGCCGGGCCGTGATCGATGGCGTCTTCACGACGCTGTCCAGCTCGGATCAGCCCGACGATCCGCACACGGCAGCCCAGCTGGGCGTCTTCGCGGCCGCGCTCGACAGGATTCGGCAGGCGGGGGCCCAGCCTTCCTACACCCACGCCGCCAACAGCGGCGGCGTCATCGATCATCCGCCCTCGTGGCTCGATACGGTGCGCCCGGGGATCATGCTCTACGGCGTGCGCCCCTCCGAGCGCTCCACGCAACTGGGTCTGCACCCGGCGCTGTCGTTCAAAGGGCGTCTCGCGCTGGTCAAGAGCGTCCCGACCGGCACGCCGATCGGCTACGGCCGCTCGTTCATCACCGCCAGGAGGAGCCTCATCGGCACGGTGCCGGCCGGCTATGCGGATGGGCTCAGCCGGCGCATCTCGCCGGGCGGGCATGCGCTCGTGCGCGGCCGGCGCGCCCCCTACGCGGGACGCATCTCGATGGACCATTTCACTCTGGATCTCACGGACATTCCCGGAGCCTCGGAAGGAGACGAGGTGGTGATCATCGGCAGACAGGATGGAGACTCGATCAGCGCACGGCAGGTCGCCGAATGGATCGGGACCATTCCCTATGAGGTCCTCTGCCGTATCGGACCTCGGGTGCTTCGCCTCACGGTTGGCGGGAGCTGAGCCCGCCGGTCGAAGATATCGGAGACCATACGAATCGATTCGCAAAATATTCTTTGACCGGAGCGTGATCTCCCGATATCCTTGCTTCAACATTTTCCCGGCCTCCCCGGAGGGCGGGCGCGGAGTAGCCCGATGGCCCTTCTGATTCTGCGCTGTCTTCTGCTTCTGCTTTCCTGCTTCGGGGCGATTGCGTTCAAGCCGCTGGCGCCGGCAACGCTGGAAGGCTCCGCCCTCGTCCTGGTCAATCTCGTGCTGGGTCTTCTGATCGGCGCGCTGTGCCTTCTGCTCGAGTGGTACCTGCGCAGTGTGCCGTTCCGGATGGTCATGGGCGGCATCGCCGGGATCGTCGCGGGCGCCGGCGTCGCTCAGGTGCTGATGCGCGCCGTGCCCGCCGGTCTCGTCTTCCGCGGCTGGCCGGTGGCCCCCGATCTGATGCGTCCCCTCCTGTACATACTGCTTGCGATGGTCGGCATGCTGATCGGGGCGCACAAGGGAAACAATTTCCGGCCGGACCGGCTGTTCGCCATGTTCCGCCCCACGGAAGATCGCCGCATCTACAAGATTCTGGACACCAGCGTCATCATCGACGGACGCATCGCCGACATCTGCGACACGGGCTTTCTCGACGGCACACTGGTGATCCCCCAGTTCGTCCTGCGCGAGCTGCAGTATGTCGCGGACTCGACGGACTCATTGAAGCGGAATCGGGGCCGCAAGGGGCTGGACATCCTGCAGCGGATCAAGAAAATCCCCGAGGTGAGCGTCATGATTTCCGAGATCGACTTCCCCGAGGTGCGGGAGGTGGATCTGAAACTCATCGACCTGGCCCGCCAGATCGGCGGAAAGATTGTCACCAACGACTTCAACCTGAACAAGGTCGCGCAGCTGCGGGGCGTCGACGTGCTCAACATCAACGATCTCGCCAACTCGCTCAAACCGGTCGTTCTGCCCGGCGAAACGATGAAGGTCTTCATCCTCAAGGAAGGCAAGGAAGCCAACCAGGGCGTCGCCTACCTCGACGACGGCACCATGGTCGTGGTCGACAATGCCCGCAGGCAGATTGGAAAGACAGTCGAGATTATCGTCACCTCCGTGCTGCAGACCACGGCCGGCAAGATGTTCTTCGGGCGGTTCGCCAGCGAGCTCGAAAAGCAGGCTCCGAGAAGACCCGCGCGCGAGTCCGGCGAGGAGTCCGGCGGCTCGGGCGCGGCTCCGGCCAGGCAGGCGGCGCCGATCAAGCCCTCCGAGGATGCAGGAGCCTGACCCCGGCGTGTGACCGCCTGCCTCAGGATGCGGCAGGGGCGGCGCCGACGCGGATCCCTCGTTGCCTGACATCGAGGTAGAGCAGCACGAAGAGGATCACACCGTACGGAAGCACGGTGGCCGAGAGCAGCACGGAGAAAATCTCGACCGGAATCAGCAGGTAAAGCGGCATCCCCGTGGGATTCAGGATACTGACCACCGAGAGGTCTTTCGACTCCCCGAACAGAAGTCCCAGGCCGTACTCGGGCACGCCCCCGATGGT
>DASROJ010000042.1:0-3681 GCA_035646975.1 Patescibacteria group bacterium | reverse complement strand
CTCGTGCGGTTTCTCGGACCGAAGGAGAAGGGAAAGTACCTGCTGCGGCTCGACGATGTCGTCTGGTTTCTGGCGCCCGGCTCCAGAAAACCGGTGAAGGTCAGCGCCGCCCGCCGGCTTCGCGGCAGTGCATCGCTGGATGAAATCCTCGGAATCCGCTACGCCCGCGACTACCTCATCGACAAGGCCACCGAGACGGCCGACGCGGCAGGACCGCTGGCGGTGCTCGATCTCTCGGCGAAGAGCAGACAGGCCGCCTACCCCAGGGTGCGGTACGTCGTGCGGCGCGCCACCGGCCGGCCGCTGCGCGCGGAGTACCTGCTGCGCAGCGGGAAGATCTCCTCCACGGTGGAGTTCATCGAGTGGGAGCCGGGCAGCCGCCCGGTGGCTCGCAAGCTGCTCATGACCGACAACCTGTTTTCCAACGTGCGGACGGAAGTCACGCTGCTGGAGATGGAAGAGCGCAAGGTCCCCGACGCGCTGTTCGATCTCGCCGACCCGTCCGCGCGCAAGCGGCTCGAGGGTCCCTGAGGTCCGCTATCGCTTGCGGCAGACCAGCAGCACTTCATCCACCCGCCGGGTGTCGATCATCCCCGGCACGAGCCGCAGGCGATTCTGGAAACGCAGCCCCATCGGCATCAGGAACCGGTTGTACCAGTACATCGCCCGTTCCCGCTGCCAGGTGAGGAACCAGGCGCCCATCCGGCTCAACGCGCGGATGCGCGGCTGCATGCCATAAACCGCGCTGCGCTCCAGCGTGAGGCCGCTGTCGGCCAGACGGCCCAGCAGCTCCTCCGGACGGTACCTGCGGACGTGACCCACGATGTCGTCGAAGCTGGTCCAGTTCTCCGGGTGCAGCGGCGAGGAGATCACGAGCACCCCGCCGGGCCGCATCACGCGCGCCAGCTCCTGGAAGACGGGGATGTCCTCGTCCAGGTGCTCGATGATGTCCATCGCCATGACGAGGCCGAACGCGCCGTCGGAAAACGGCAACGCCGCGGCGCTGGCCTGCGTGCTCACGCCTCCCTGCTCGGCGAGCCGACACAGCGCCGCGCGACTGATGTCGACAAAACAGGTGCCGCCCGTGGGCAGCCGCGGACGCAGCCCCGCGCCGATCTCCAGTCGCCGGGCGCCCGGAGCGTTCAGCTCGCTCACCAGCGGCCAGGTGTTGAACCGCTCGGGATGGATCAGGTAGGTCTCCGCCCAGAGCGCTTCGTAGAAACGTCGGTTGATCTCGGCGGAGTCCTGGCGGATGGTGTCGCTGCTCATCGGGCTCATTGTAATGAAAACATCGCCCTCGCGTATCAAGCCAGCTTCTGCACGAATTCCAGGTCATGCCCGTCCGGGTCCTTGAAATAGACGCGGCGATACCCCCCGTCCTCGATCCGGTCCGCGGGAGAGACCTCCAGCGCCGACACGCGGCCGACGAGTCCGTTGACGTCGGGGTGGGCGAAACCGACATGCTCGATCCGCAGCCCACCGTCGGGCGTTCGTTGCGTCTCCGGGATTTCATAGAGCGACAGGTATCCCGGCTGGCCTTCCTCCGGAGGCCCGAAATGCACCCAGCGTGTCCCTTCCATGGTGCGCCCCTCCCACCGCACGACCCAGTCGGGAAGAAGCGTCCGGTAGAACCCGAGACTCCTGTCGAGGTCACTCACGTCGATCAGCGCGTGCTCCAGATGAGCGGTCATGTCGATTTCCTCCTTCATGCTCGGCATCGTGCTTCGCATGCTGGCCACAGGATGGACCCGCGCCGCCGATAACCCAACCGTCTTGCCGATATATTGGAAACGGTCTATCCTGAGGACATGCCCGCCGACGGAGCCCCGCGGATGATTCAGTCGAACCTGGCCGCCAATCTGCGATACCTCCGGCAACGCCGCGGCCTGACGCAAGCCGGACTGGCGCGTCTGTGCGGTCTGCCCCGCTCCACGGTCGCGCACGTGGAAACGGGAACGGGCAATCCGACGCTGATCGTCCTGTCACGGCTGGCCGCCGCGCTGCAGCTCTCCATCGAAGAGCTGCTGTCCCGGCCGCACGCCCGCTGCCAACTGTTCCCGAAGGGTTCGCTGCCGGTGTCGCAGCGCGGCCGCGACGCCCAGGCGATCGTGCAGAAGATTCTTCCCGACCCGATACCCGGCATGGAGATCGATCGGATCGAGCTGCGACCCGGCGCGCGCATGACCGGCGTGCCGCACCGGCCCGGCACCAGGGAATATCTCGCCTGCGAGAAGGGGCAGCTGACGCTCTGGACCTCGGGGGAGCGGTTCGATCTGTCGGCCGGAGATGTCGCCGCCTTCCAGGGCGACCAGGCGCACTCCTACCAGAACCGCGGAGAGGTCACCGCCGTGGGGTTCAGCGTGGTCACCCTGGCGCCGATGTCGGAGGTGATCTCCGCCGCCGGGGTTGCCCGCCCTGGAAGACCGGAAAGAACGGCGTGATGTGCGCGGGCGAGCGTGCCCGGCCCGATGCCCCGGGCCGGGTCAGTTGTCGCGCGGCGCCGGCCGGCTACTGGCATCGCGGCCGGTAGGGATCCGGCGCGAAGTCGCCGTCTTCGAAGCCTCGCGACCGTTGCCTCCTCGCGAGCGGGTCGCCGCAAGGCCGCTGTGCCCGCGGCAGCACGCCAAGACGGACGAGGGCTTCCCTGAACTCGTAGCGGACGTTCAGGACGGTGGACGGCGCCGGCTCGGTGTCGAAACGGACGCGGCGCACGGTGTGTCCGATTTCCTGGCCGATACCCGTGGCCGCATAGTCGTCCGAAAGGTCGGCTTTCGGCTCGTTCGGGGCGGCCTGGTCCCGCTCGGCCCCGAGACTCGAGAGATTTCCCTGCGGCGCGGCGGGCGCTCGTTCAGAGTCTTTCCGCATCGAATAGGGGGTCGGGCGCGGCTGGCGCGGCCTGAAGATCGCGGCGGTGATGATGCCGAGGTCCCGCGTCTGGCCGATCCAGGCGCCGTAGGATTTCGGCTCGGTGGTGAACAGGAATCGCCGGGCCGTGTCGGCGCCGGTCTGCCAGCCATCCAGCGTGATCGTCTGGTAGGGGTCGAGGATCCACTTTGAGGCTTCGCGCGCGGTCGTCGTCCGGGCGTCGATCGTGTTGAGGCCGTCCACGCTCAGGGCGATGGCGACGGGCTGCGACGTGTTGTTGGTCAGCCGGATCGAATACTCGCGTCCTTCGAGCGCTTCGATGTACGCGGCGCCGCGCGTCATGTATTGCCGGACTGGCGCGCCATCGACGAGGACTTCCATCTCGTAGGCGCCGCGCTGTGACGTTTGCGCCTGCGCCTGCGGTGACAGGCCGACAAGCGCTGCGAAACCGACCAGAACGACAACGAAGAACGCGGCGAAACGGGTCTGCATCGACTTCATGGCGTCTCTCCTTTTTGGCCCATTTGCGCCGGGCCTGGAGGCTTTGACACCCTGTCGCCCTGGAAGTTCCCGCCGGGACGGGGTCAGCCCAACATCAGTGACCGTAGTGCCCCACGGGACCTTCGGCTCCGTTGCTGCCGATACCCACCACGAGGTAGTACTGGAGCCCCGGGGCCGGGGTCAGCGTGAGCGACGGCCCGGTGGTGGTCCCGATCAGGCTGTAAGGGGGGTCCGAGGGAAAGTTCCCGGGCAACGTGGAGGGCAGCCGTGTCGATGCCGCGTAAATATGGTAAACGGCAGGCCCAGTGGAGAGGC
>DASROJ010000041.1:0-4700 GCA_035646975.1 Patescibacteria group bacterium | reverse complement strand
GCAGGATCTTGAACACCTGCCGCTTGTAGGTCTCCGCGTTGGCCGCCACCTCCTCGCGCGTGAGCTGCGGCCGTGTCTTCGACCTGCCGGTCGGGTCGCCGATCATTCCGGTGAAATCGCCGATGACGAAGATGACGCGATGACCCATGTCCTGGAAGTGCTTCATCTTCCGCAGCAGCACCGTGTGGCCGAGGTGAATGTCGGGAGCCGACGGGTCGAATCCCACCTTGACCGTGAGCGGCTGGCCCGTCCTGACCGAGCGTCCCAGCTTCTCGAGCAGCTCTTTTTCTTCCTCGAGCTGCACGACCCCCTTGCGGAGGTACTCGAGCTGAGCTTCAGGTGTGCGAGGTGTGCCTGTGGAGGGCTGCATCAGGGGCGATTATACCAATTCACATCCGACTTCATCGGGCTTGACGCGGTGGACCGGATCCCGATAGCGTGTCGGCATCCAGAGCACGCACCGAGCGCGCGCCGAGCGCACCAAGTGATGGAAGGGAGCATCCCCCGGGAGGCGAACCTGAGCAACATCTGCGAGCACGTATCGAGCGTCACGGATGTCGGCCCCAGCGGGGCCGGTTGCCCGGGATGCGCGGCCTCGGGCGACAGACCTGTCGCGCTGCGTCTTTGCATGACCTGCGGACACGTCGGCTGCTGCGACTCGTCACCAGGCCGCCACGCCAGGGCGCACTTTCACCAGACCGGCCACCCGATCATCACGCCGCTGGGCGAAAAAAACGGCTGGCGCTGGTGCTACGTGGACGACCGCTATCTCTAGGTGAAGGCCGCGGGAGCCTACAACAGCCCCTTCTCCTTGAGACACGTGTACCCTTTTTCCGAAACGATGATGTGGTCGTAAAGACCGATGCCGATGATCTCCGAGGCGCGCTTGATGGCCCGCGTGAAATCGATGTCGTCCTGGCTGGGAGTCAGGCTGCCGCTGGGATGGTTGTGGGCCAGGATGAATCCCAGCGCAGAGCAGGCGATCGCCGGCTGCAGTATCTCGCGCGGATGCGTGCGTGTCGTGTTGAGGCTGCCGATGGAGATCGTCTCTCGCGACAGCAACCGGTTCTGCGCGTCGAGGTACAGCGCGACGAGATGCTCTTTTCGCGCACGTCTGAGATCCTTCACCTGACCGTAAGCCTCGCGCGGGCTGGCCAGGCTCGGTCTGTCGTCGTCCTTCGGAGTAAACGCCCTTCGGCCCATCTCGAACAGCGCCTTGAGCTGGCAGGCCTTCACCGCGCCGATGCCCCGGTTCGATTTCCACTCGTTCAGGCTGAGGTTTGGCAGCGCATCGAACCCGTACTTGCGAAGAAGCCCATCGGCGATCTTGACGACGTTTTCGGACCTCGTTCCGCTGCCCAGAGCGATCGCCATCAGCTCGGAATTGCTCAGCGATCGCTCCCCTTGCCGGATCAGCTTTTCCCTGGGCTGCAGCCCGCGGGGAAGATCGGACACACGAACCCCGTTGGAGCCGCCCGAGGGCGTGACGTTGCCGAACATGCTGGATTCTCCCGTCCGCTCACGGTCCCCCCGTTCACCGGCCCGTGATGCGGACTCGTCTCCCCTCGATTCGCAGCCTGTCCATGAAGTGGAGACCGATGGCCTCCGGGTAGATTCTGTGCTCCTGCTCGAGTATTCGCGCCGACAGCGTCTCTTCGGTGTCGTCCTGTTGCACGGGCACCGCCGCCTGGAGAATGACTGGGCCCGAGTCGAGCCCCTCGTCGACGAAGTGCACCGTCGCTCCGGTGATTCTCACGCCCTGCTCGATGGCCTGGCGCTGAGCATGAAGACCGGGGAACGCCGGCAGCAGCGACGGGTGGATGTTCATCACCCTGCCGGAGAACTCCCTGATGAAACCGGCGGACAGCAACCGCATGTATCCGGCAAGACAGATCAGATCGACGCCGGCCTGCCTGAGCGCGTCGGCGATCCTGTCGTCGTGTTCCTCCCTGCGCCCGGGGACTCGGTGATCGACGACACGCGTCGGGATGCCATGACCCGCCGCGGCCGCGAGCCCCGGCGCCGACGGCTCGTTGCTGATCACGATGCCGACGCTTGCCGGAATGCGCCCTGAGGCGCAGGCATCGATGATCGACATCATGTTTGAACCACGCCCGCTGATGAGGATGCCGATCACACCGCTTCCAGCGCCGGCCCTAGTCACGGTAGATGACGCGCCGGGGGCCGGCCTCGACCTCGCCAATCCGGTGGAAGCGCTCGTTCAGCCCATCGAGATGCGACTCGACATCCGGCAGGTCGGCGGGCGCCACGGCCAGCACCATTCCGACTCCCATGTTGAAGGTGCGCCACATGTCGTCGTCGGGCACGCGCCCCTCGCGCTGCATGAACCTGAACACCGGCAGCACGGTGATCGCGCCGCGGTGGAACACGGCGCTGCACCCTTCGGGAAGGATGCGGGGAACGTTGTCAGTCAGACCGCCCCCGGTGATGTGCGCCAATCCCTTGAGCCGTCGCCGCGTGATCAGCGCCTTGAGCGGGGCGAGATACGAACGATGCGGAGCGAGCAACAGCTGCGCCACGGTGGCGCCCAACTCAGGCACCATCGAGTCGTGATTCAATCCCAGCCGCTCGAAGAAGATCTTGCGCGCGAGAGAGTAGCCGTTCGTGTGAAGCCCGACCGATGGCAGCCCCAGCAGGATGTCACCCGGAGCGATGTCCGACCCGGTGATCAGGTGATCGCGCTCCACCGCCCCCACGATGAAGCCGGCGATGTCGTAGTCTCCCGGGCGGTACATCTCCCCCATCTCCGCCAGCTCGCCGCCGATGAGCGCGCATTCCGCCTCGCGGCAGGCCCGGGCCATGCCCGAAAGCACGGCCTCGACGATGGCCGGCTCGAGCTTCCCGGTGGCGAAATAGTCCAGGAAGAAGAGCGGGAAGGCTCCCTGGACCAGGATGTCGTTGACACAGTGCGAGACCAGGTCGAACCCGACCGTGTCGTGAATGCCTGCGGCCACGGCAATCCGCAGCTTGGTCCCCACCCCATCCGTGGAAGCCACCAGCACCGGGTCCTTGAAGCCGCGCGGAGTGAGGTGGAACAGGCCGCCGAAGGTGCCGATGTCCGCCAGAACCTCTTTCGTGTGGGTGGCTCGCACGTGGGGACGCAGCCGGCGGATGGCCTCATCCTGGGCGTCGATGTCGACGCCGGCCTCGCGATAGGAAAGACTCTTTTCCTTGTCGTTCATCGTAGTTGTGCCGTCCCGGTCGGTTGCGCTGTGCTCGGGCGGAAGGTCGGGGGAGCGGGATTATGGCACAGGGTCTCCGATACCGTCAACGAAAGCCGCCCGGAGCTTTTCGCCGTCGGCGAATCGATCCGGGCGGCGTTCCGCTAGGGCAGGCTCACGAAGTCCGAGAGAAACGTGCGCACGCTCGGCACGTCGAGCCGCTGATAGGTCGAGCTGGCGTTGCATCCGCCCTTGTCGACCGTGACCAACGCCTCGACCTTGTTCGTGGAGTCGACGAAGGCGCCGCCCCCTTCGTTGAGACCCCCGATGCAGCTCGGGATCGGCCCGCCGACCTTGAACGTCAGCGCGAGGATCTCCGAGGTGAATCCCAGGGATCTCGCCGACGCGAAGCGGCGCTGCGTGGTCAGCACGTTGCCGCCCGACTCTGTGCCATAGGCGACCACCGTGTACGGCTGGCTGCGCGCCAGGCTGAACAGGTCGTTGGCGGGCGGCAGCTCGGCCGGCGTCACCGAAGCGGAAGAGGACAGCAGCGCGACGCCGACATTGCCCACACCCTGCCGCGAAGGGTCGTAGTCCGGGTTGCCCTTGAGCGACGCCACCGGGACGAACTTGGAACAGTCGAACGGGTCGTTCGGCTCGAACGTCACCCATACATGGGTGATGAAGCCGGGCGTGGCCAGCGCCTCGTTGAACGCCTCGGTGCAGCTCGCCGTCGTCAGGAACACGTCCGGGGCAATCAGCACACCGGAGCAGCCGACCGCTTGACCGTTGCAACCGCTGAGATCCTGGCTGCCCACCAGCAATCCAACCGCGGGATGACTCGTGTCGTCGAGCAGGCCGTTGTTGACCGCGGAAACGGGAACGACACCCAGGACCAGCAGCACGGCGGCGGAGGCCAGGATGATTGCGGATCTTCGCATCGGGAACACTCCTTAGCTTGAAGGGATGGACCACGCGGGGCGGCAACGAGGCGCAGAATACACGATGACCGCGCCGCGCGCCAGAGCCCCCCTGGGTTACTGGAGTTCCGGCTTCACGAAATCCTTGTCCAGGGCGTACATGTACATGACCGCCATGGAGTCGACGTTCGCGGCAGTCGTATTGTTGTAGACGCTCACCAGCTCGTACTCGTGATCGGTGCGAAGGGCGATGCCCTCATCGCTCGAATAGTAGTCGACATGATCCAGACCGATGCGCCCCTCGGGGGCCCGCGCCTTGCTGAGGTAAAGGCTCTTGTTCTCGGTGACATCGCGCAGCTCGAGCGATTCGGCATACGGGTGCAGGTGCACCGCGATGTAGTGCACCGTCGTGTCGAAGGGCAGCCGCAGGAACTTCGTCACGTTGGTGTGGTTCACCTCGCGGCCGGGCTTGACGAGCCAGTGCCCGGCGAACCGCCGTCCGTACGGGTCGGCGTACCGACCCTGCTGCTCCGAGGCGCTCTGACCGGGCAGGCAGCCCGGACCGTGCGTCTGGGCGTCGGGCGCCGCGATGCCGAAG
>DASROJ010000040.1:0-3041 GCA_035646975.1 Patescibacteria group bacterium | reverse complement strand
CGCGCCAGATGCGCCAGGTGAGCAACGACGCGAGGCGACCCGCGGGAGTTCCTCAGCACTCTGCTAGTGCGTGCAGCGGAAAACGATCCGGTAGGGAAGGCCCGCGGGGAAAGTCTGCCGCGCGCACCGCGGGCAGGTCTGCTGGACGGTTCGAGGCGACGCTCCGCCCTCGACGTGGACGCGGCGCGCCGGATGCGAAGCGGGATCGTCCTGCGGCGAAGGCATCGAAAGCCGCGCGGCAGCAACTCCGACAGCTCCGGTGGCGTCGCCACCGCGCGTTGATCCTGCAGCCGTCGGGGTCAGGGTCTCACCTCCTGGATGGCTCATCCGAAACCCCAGAAGGTCCGGTGGGGAAGTCTCGCCGCCCTCTCCGGCTCCGGCTCGAGAGGGGCAGCAGCCGGCGAAAGCTGGCGGGTGAGGCCTGCCGCCGCCTCGGCCGCTTCGGCGATCCTCCTGCCGACATCGGGCCCGCCTGGCTTCGTGGGATTGGACGGCGCGGCCGGATTGGACTGCAGGGCCGAATCGGGCAGCTGGGCCGACTCGGGCAACTCGCAGGCTTCGGGCTCTTCGAGAGGTTCGCAGGTCAACGCGGCCACCCCCTGGCCGAGCAATGCGGCCTCCTCCAGCAGCACGCCCTCGCTGAAGCCGGCCGGACGCGACGAACTTCGGCCCCGGCGGCCCCGGCGGCCGGAGTGGCCCGCGCGCCCCGCGGCGGCTTTCGCGGCCGTCTCGTTGTCGGGGGAATCCAGGCCGATCCCTTTGCCGATCATCTCCTCGGCGCCGCTCTTCAGACGTCGGGCGGTTCGCGCGCTCAGGTGGGCGCGATCCGCCAGGCTCTGCACCGGGGAATCCGCGATGGAGGACAGCGTGTAGAATCCGGCGGCCCTCACCGCCCGGAAGGTGACGCGGCCTTCACCGTGTAGCTGACTCAGCAGCATGACCGGATCGGTCATTGTCTGCACCTCCGTCGGGACGGACTTCCTTCAGCACGAGACCGGGCCCCGTCCAGACTCCTTCGGCCTGCTCGAGCAGCACCTCCTCGGACAGCGCCATGTAATCCTGACAGCCGCGGCTGCGGGTGTCGTACTCGGTGATCGGAACGCCGAACGAGGCCGCCTCCTTGAGCTTGACGTTGCGATGGATGATGGTGCGATACATCGCGTCGCCGAAAAAGCTCTGCATCTCGGCGATGACCTCCCGCGCGAAGGTGGTCTGCCTGTCGTACATCGTGGCCAGCGCGCGTATCCGTTTTTCGGACAGCCAGAGCTTGCGGTAGCGCTGGAGCGCCCGGAGGAAATTGCCCACGCCGTTGAGGGAGAAAAAGCCGATCTCCACCGGAATGATGATCTCGTCGCAGGCGCGCAGCGCGTTGAAGGTCAGGGCGCCCAGGCTGGGAGGGCAGTCGATCACGACGAAGTCGTAGGCGCGCGGCGTGTGTTTCAGGCACTCGTGCAGACGGTCTTCGCTCGATTCGTCGTAACCGAGGTCGCGCTCGGCAAAGAACAGGTCGTCACCGGACGGCGCGAGATCGAACCCGGGCTCGATCTCCGCAAGGATCGGCTCCAGGCTGCCGCGCCGCATCAGCGCGTCGTGGACGGTGCTTCTCACCGGGGATTTCAACCGCCCGTTGAGACCCATCGTCGCGTGGGCCTGCGGATCCAGATCCACCACCAGGACCCTCTGCCCCAGCACCTTGAGCGCTCCGGCCAGGTTCACGGCGGTCGTGGTCTTGCCGACGCCGCCTTTCTGGTTCATCACGCTGATGACTCTCAATGTGCTCTACCTCGGCGCCGGCGCCGCGAGCAGGCGCTTGAGGCGCGCGGTGAACGGCAGCGCCGCCCGCTGCGAACGCGAGTGAAAGGTGCCGATCCTCATCGCGATGGAGTTCATGGCCCGGGATGCCGGGCTTGCCGGGTGCGACAGGCTCACCGGCACCCGCTCGGCGACCGAGCGCACGACGTTCTCGTCGAACGGGATGACGCCGCCCAGCGCCAGCTCACGGCCGATGAACTTGCGGCAGACATGCGACACCTTGTGGAACGTCTCCAGGCCGTCGGCGTAGGAGCGCGCCTTGTTGACCACCAGGACGACCGTGGCGTCGGCCCGGCGCGCCATCACCGTCTTGATGACCGCGTACGCGTCGGTCATGGCGGTGACGTCCTCCGTGGTGACCACCATCACCTGGTCGGAAGCCAGAAGGAAGGTCAGCGCCTGCCGATCGATTCCGCTGGGGGTGTCGATGAGCAGCAGGTCCGTGGAGTGATCCAGCGTGGCGATGCCGGCCACCAGCGAGCTGAACCTGAGGTCGGACAGGCTGGCCAGCTCGGGAATGCCCGAGCCGCCCGGGATGATGTTGACCCCGCGGGGGCCGCGGATCATGACTTCGTCGAGAGCCTTCTCGCCCGTGATGACATGCGAGGCGTTGAACCGCGGCATCAGGTTGAAGAGGATGTGGATGTTGGCCAGCCCCAGGTCGGCGTCCAGGATCGTCACACGGGTGCTCGGCGCCATCAGCACGGCAAGATTGCTCGTCAGCACACTCTTGCCGGTGCCCCCTTTCCCGCTCGAGACACTGATGACGTCGAACGGGCGCGCCGCCGGGACGACCGCCGCGGGCTCGGCCGCCTGCGCGGCGGCATGGGCGGCTCGCGTGTAGGGGGCCGGAGTCCTGGGTCTGGCCGCGGCGGCCGTGGAAACGGGCGCAGGCTGTGAGGCCGGCTGCTGTCCGGGCCGTGTCTCCGACGTGCGGGAATGCTGACGGGCGCCCCGCTCCGGCTCGATGATCGAGGAAAACGATCCATCGACCAGCTGCGCCATCCCTCGGCCGAGCACCTTTTTCTTCTTGTGCGACATCAGTTCTCCACGAACCTCGACCTCATCGCCTCCAGCCCGCTGGACTCCTGTGGCTGGGCGGCCGGACCGGTCTCGCGTGTCTCGTGTCCCTGGTGCACCTGGTGCGTCCCGTCCGAATGGATTGGGCTCGAGCGATCCTCCACGGGCCCGGAGATTCGCTCGAACTCGGCGATTTCATCGGGGGTCAG
>DASROJ010000039.1:0-18277 GCA_035646975.1 Patescibacteria group bacterium | reverse complement strand
CTTCGGGCTCGGCGAGCTCGAAGAGGGGACGGCCGCGGTTTCTTTCCTGAGGGGCGGGGCCTTCTGCTTGAGGGCCTGCCTGGCGGCATCGGCACGCTGCGACGGGGTCAGCTCCGGCGCAGAGGGTTTTTCCGGCGCCGGCGAGGGCGGCTTCGCGGGACCGGCGGTGTCCGGCAGAGCGCCACCGCGAGGCTCCTGTGGAAAGAGCGCCGATGCGGGCACGATCTCGGCGATGGTCGCGCGTGGAGCTTTCACGGGCGTGGTGAATCGCGGGATGACCGAGAAGACAATCAACGCCACGACGTGCACCGCCGCCGACCATGCGGCCATCTTCATGAGAAACTGTTCGGAGCCTTCGCCCCATGCGATCCTGATCTTCATCGTCGACGAGGCTGGCGCGATGAAGACGCCGGCCCGCTCTCCACCGGGCCCGGCTCCGTGACCAGCCCGACCCTTTCGATTCCCGCCTTCTTGATCCGGTCCATCACCGCCATGACGCGACCGTACGGCACCGACTGGTCCGCGCGCAGGTACACGAAGGGATCCTTGTAACCGGAGGCCACGGTGCCGAGATGCTGTTCCAGCTCGCTCAGCGCCATGGACGACTCGTTGAGGTAGATCCGGTTGGTGCGGTCGATGGTGACGATCAGACGCTGCTCCTCCTGTCCGGTGGCGCTTTCGGCGCGCGGAAGCTGGACGTCGACGCCACGCTGCATCATCGGCGCGGTCACCATGAAGATGATGAGCAGCACGAGCACGACATCCACCAGTGGCGTCACGTTGATCTCGGCCAGGCTGCTCCGCGCGCGCCCGCGCCGGGCGGAGGACTGGATCGCCGCCGCCATCAGGACGCCTTTTCGAACCGGTTCAGCACCTCGGCAATGAAATTGTCCAACCTGTTGCCGATGGACCGAAGGCGGTTATTGAAGTAGTTGTAGCCGAGAACCGCGGGAATTGCCGCCGCGAGGCCTGCCGCGGTCGTGATCAGCGCCTCGGAGATGCCTGGCGCCACGGTGGCGAGGTTGGCTGTGCCGATCAGCCCGATGGAACGGAAGGCGTTCATGATCCCCCAGACGGTGCCGAACAGCCCGATGAAGGGGGCGGCCGCCGCGGTGGAGGCCAGAAATCCCAGAAACCGTTCCAGCTTTCCCTGAGCCTCGGAGGAGGCGGCTGACATGGAGCGCTCGAGAATACGCGACATCGTGGCGGAGCCGGCTTCGCCGGCAACGACGACAGCCGCGCCGCCTTCGGCACCCCGCCGCCCTGACCCCGTACGCGACATTTCCCTGAACCCGGCGCGGTAGACGTGCGCCATCGGGCTGAGCGGAAGCTTCTCGCAGAAATCGCGGATGTCGGCGAGGCTCGACTGGGCGCGCAGGCGGTCCATCAACAGCCGGTCTTCGCGCTCGGCGCGCGAGATGGCCCGGAAACGCTCGGCCATGATCGCCCACGACATCACGGAGAAGAATCCAAGCACGAGGAGCACGAGCTGGGCCACCGGCCCGGAGTGGACGATGAGGCTGAGGACGTCACCCTGAAATCCCTGTGCGGGAAAGACTGTCGCCTGGCCGGGTTGTGCCAGGCCTGCGGCCGCTGAGTGTGCCAATGCACGAATCTGGAGGAACTGAATGGGGAACCTCCATGCAACGAGTCAACACAAGTGCGCAGAGTTCCCGCGAGGCTGGGCGGACTTTAGCAGAGGGGGATCGTGCTGTCAACGACATCGCACCCCAAACCACGCGTGCGCAGGCCTTTATCTTGACACTTCGGAAAATCGGGTGGTAGCATCAGCGACGAATTCGCAAGCGTGCATCTCGGAGCCCGCCCTCCTCCGCTCCCGGAGTCTATGCTCTCCTTTCTGAAGATAACCAACCTCGCGATCCTCGACGACGTCTCGATCGAGCCAGGCCCGGGCCTCAACGTCCTGACGGGGGAGACCGGCGCCGGCAAATCGATCATCGTCGATGCGATCGGACTCATCCTCGGCGAACGAGGCAGCACGGATCTGGTTCGCACCGGCTGCGATCGGCTCGTCGTCGAAGCGCAGTTCGACCTTTCACGCCGGACAGACCTCGCGCACCTCGCCCGGATCACGGGCATCGAGGAGCTGGAGGGCGGCGAGCTGGTGATTCGCCGCGAGCTGCTGGCCAACGGCCGCGGGCGCTGTCTCGTCAACGGCCGGATGGTGACCCTGGCAACGCTCAAGACGCTCGGCGAGGCGCTTGCCGACCTGCACGGGCAGCACCAGCATCAGTCGCTGCTGCACTCCGAAGGGCAGCAGGACGCGCTGGACCGGTTTGCCGGGGCCCTGGAGACCCGACGCGATGTCGCGGCGAGCTGCGCCGTTCTGAGGCAGCACGAGCGGGAGCGGGATGATCTCGCGGGACGCGAACGTGAGCGGGCGCGCCGGCAGGACACGCTGAGCATCGAGATCTCCGAGATCGAGGCCGCGGCGATCCGGCCGGGCGAGGACGAGGAGCTCCATCGGGAGGAGAGCCTGCTGCGTCACGCGGAGGAGATCGCGCGGCTGGCGACCCGCGGCTTCACGCTGCTGAGCGAGGACGACGACTCGGTGATGGCTCGCCTCGCCGGCGCCGAGGAGTGCGCGGCCCGTCTGGCCGCGATCGATCCCCACGCGGCGGAGCTGCTGGACGCGATCCGGGAGGCGCGCGCGGCCGCATCCGAGGCGGCCCGGGGGCTTTCCAGGTACGTCGATCGGGAGGAGTTCGATCCGGCGCGTCTCGAGCAGGTGGCGGCCCGTCTCTCGGAGCTGGATCGGCTGCGCCGAAAGTATGGTGCGTCGCTGGCGGACATCCTGGAGTACCATGCGCGGGCCGTTTCGGATCTCGCCGCGCTGGGGGGCGTTGCCGCGCGGCTGGAAGAGCTCGAAGGGGAGATCGTCCAGGCCCGCGCCCGGTACCTGAAGCAGGCTGGCGACCTCTCCACCGCGAGAAGCAGGGCGGCGAGGCGTCTGGAGAAGGCCGTCGAACAGGAGCTCAAGTCGCTGGCCATGGATGGAACCCGGATGGAGATCGAGGTGGAGCGCTCACAGGACACCGAGCCGAGTCCGCACGGGATGGACTCCATCGTCTTCCTGATCGCCCCGAACCGGGGCGAAGAGATGCGGCAGCTGTCGCGCATCGCATCGGGCGGAGAGTTGTCGCGGCTGATGCTGGCGGTGCGCAACGCGGCCCAGGCAGGCCGCACCGACGAGAGGACTCTGGTCTTCGACGAGGTGGACAGCGGGATCGGTGGGCAGGTAGCCGAAGTGGTCGGGCAACGCCTCGGGGCGCTCGGATGCCGGCAGCAGGTTCTCTGTGTGACGCACCTGCCCCAGATCGCGTCGTTTGCCGATCGGCATTTCCAGGTCACGAAGAAAACAACGGGGGCGCGCACCAGGGCCGAAGTCCTTCTTCTCGATGATGCGGGCAGGATCGACGAGCTGGCGAGGATGCTGGGCGGCTCGCCTCTGGCCACGGCGAGACGGCATGCCGCCGCGCTGCTCAACAGGCCGGAGCGAGCGCCCGCCGGTGCGCGCCGGAAGCTGGAAGGGGAGCGATGACGAAGACGCCTGCGAAGACCCCCAGGGCCGCCGGGGCCCCCAAGGAATGCATCGCCGTGTACCCGGGCACGTTCGACCCGATCACCAATGGCCATCTGGACCTCATCCAGCGAGGCAGCCGTCTGTTCGACCTGGTGATCGTCGCGATTCTCGGTAATCCCGAAAAGGCGCCCTTGTTCACCGTCGAGGAACGTGCGCGACTCATCCGCGAATCGGTGCTCACGCTGCCCAACGTCCGGGTCGAGACGTTCGAGGGGCTCCTGGTGGATTATGTGCGCAGCCGTGGCGCGCAGGTGATCGTCCGCGGCCTGCGCGCGGTGTCCGACTTCGAGTACGAGTTCCAGATGGCGTTGATGAACCGCCGCCTGGACACCGAGGTGGAGACGGTCTTCATGATGCCGGCGGAGGCCTACTCCTACCTGAGCTCACGCCTGGTGAAGGAAGTCGCGGCGCTGGGTGGCGATGTCTCGGGGCTCGTGCCGCCCCCGGCGGGCGCGGCCATCGTCAAGCGTCTCGCGAGGCAGAGGAGCCGATAGATGCCCAGACCAGCAGAACGGTTGTCCGCCGTCAAGCCAAGCGCGACCATCGCGGTCAAACAGGAGGCGGACCGCCTGCGCGAGCAGGGAATCGATGTCATCGACTTCGGGCCAGGCGAACCCGACTTCGACACGCCCGACAACGTCAAGCGCGCCGCGCACGTCGCGATCGATCAGAATCTGAGCCATTACCTGCCGACGCTTGGATTGCCGGCGCTGCGCCGCGCGATCGCGGAGCATTACAAACGTCAATACGGGGCGCAGTACGGCATGTCGGAGGTGATCGTCTCCTGCGGCGGCAAGAATGCGCTGTTCGACGCCGCCATGGCGTTGTTCGGTCCCGGCGACGAGGTGATCATTCCTGCGCCCTACTGGGTCTCGTTCCCCGAGCAGGTGCGGCTTGCCGGCGCCTTGCCCGTGATCCTGCCCACCACGGAGCAGGACGGATTCATCGCCCGGGCGAAAGACGCCGCGAAGCTGGCGACGCGCGCAACGAAGGCGATCGTTCTTTGTTCGCCATCGAATCCGACCGGCGCGGTGATACCCCAGGCCGAGCTGGCGGAGTTCACCGCGCTGGCCATCGAAAAGGATCTCTATGTGATCTTCGACGAATGCTACGAGAAGTTTCTCTACGATGGCCGCTCCCATGCCACTCTGGCCCGGGAGCATCAGCGTCTGCGCGATCGGCTGGTGCTCGTGTCGACCTTGTCGAAGAGCTACGCCATGACCGGTTACCGGGTGGGTTACGCGGTGTCGGCCCGCGGGATCATCGAGGCCATGGAGGTGGTGCAGAGCCACGATTGCACGCATCCCACGGCGGTGGCGCAGGCGGCGGCGGTCGAGGCGATGAACGGTCCCCAGGACGATCTGGCGCGCATGATCGAGGAGTACGCCATGCGTCGCGATCTGATCGTGGAGGGTCTCTCGTCGATCCCGGGAGTGACCTGCCAGAACCCCGCCGGTGCCTTCTACGCGTTTCCCGGGGTGACCGGGCTGTACGAAAGGCTGGGTGTGCGCGATTCGATCGGCGTGGCCACCCTGCTGCTGAAAGAGGCGCGCATCGCCACGGTTCCCGGCGAGGCGTTCGGCGCGCCCGGGTACCTGCGGTTCTCCTACGCGGTGGCGGCCGACCGCATCCGCGAGGGAATCGCTCGATTCAGGAAGCTCGTGCCGCGCTGACGTCGTAAGCCGCGGCTTGCCGGCGGTCTACTCATCCCGGCGGTATGCTCATTGCGGCGGTATACTCATCGATCATGAGAGCGACAACCCTGGGTATCGCTGCTGTCTGCGTCCTGTTGCTGGCCGCCGCACCAGTCCCTGATCCGCGCGCGACCCCGACCGACGCTGCCGTTCTGGTCGCGGACCTCCGCGGTCCGATCACCTCCGTGACGGTCGAGTATGTCGACAGGGCACTGGCCAGGGCGCGACAGGGCGATTTCGCGCTGGCGGTATTCGAGATGGACACGCCGGGAGGGCTGGTCTCCTCCACCGAATCGATCATCCAGAGCATCCTTTCCTCAAAGGTCCCCGTGGTGGTGTACGTATCACCGTCCGGGGCGCAGGCGGCCTCCGCGGGACTCTACATCTCGAATGCGGCAGACCTGATCGCCATGGCGCCGGGCACCCGCATCGGCGCCGGCCATCCCGTCTCGCTGTTCGGTGGAAGCCCCGGCGGCGAATCGAAGGGTGGCCGCGACTACATGGGGGAGAAGATCGAGAACGACATGGCGGCGGGCGTACGCAGCATCGCGACGAACCGCGGCCGCAACGCGGCGGTTTACGAGAAGATGGTCCGCGAAAGCATCTCACTGACCGAAACCGAAGCGATCGATCAGAAGGTCATCGACCTCGTGACGAAGGATCTCGACGATCTTCTCCGGGCGCTCGATGGGAGGGAGGTCACCCGCTTCGACGGGACCAGGGTGAAGCTGGCGCTGGCCAACGCCAGGACGACCCGATACGAGCTCACCGCCCGGCAGCGAATCCTCTCATGGATCGCGAGTCCCGAAGTCTCGATGATACTGTTCGGTATCGCGGTGCTGGGGCTGTTCGTGGAGTTCAACAATCCCGGATTGATCGCGCCCGGAGTGGTCGGCGGTCTTGCGCTGATTCTGTGGGCGATGTCGCTGCAGATTCTTCCCATCAACCTGCTGGGGCTGCTGCTCATCGCGCTGGCCGTGTCGCTGTTCGTGCTGGAAATCAAGATCACCTCGCACGGCCTCCTGACGGTGGCCGGCGCGGCCACCCTGACGCTCGGGTTCGTCACCCTTTTCGATACGGATCGGATGCCCGACCTGGGGCTGTCTCTCAGGTTCATCCTGCCGACCACGCTGACCCTCACGGCCGTCATGGCCATCGTCACCACGGTGGCGGTACGGGCGCAGCGAGGGCGCGTGCTCATGGGCGTGGAGTCGCTGCCGGGAGAGATCGGCGAGGCGATGACAGACATCGGCTCTCAGGGTAAGGTGTTCGTCCATGGCGAATACTGGGACGCGACGTCGACAGAGCCGATCGCCATGGGGCGAAGAGTGAGGATCAGAAGCGTGCGAAACATGGCGGTGGAAGTCGAACCAGAGGACCGTTGAGGAGGTGGACGTGGAGAGTGTCCCGGGGTTGATGTTTGTCGTGCCACTGCTGCTGCTCGTGCTGTTCATCATCTCGGGCGTCAAGATCTTCAACGAATACGAGCGGGGGGTCGTCTTCACGCTCGGCAGGCTGAAGTCGATCCCGCGGGGGCCCGGCCTCACGTACATCTGGCCGGGCATCGAGCGCTTCGTCCGCGTTTCCCTGCGGACGGTGGTGCTCGACGTGCCGCCTCAGGACATCATCACGCGCGACAACGTCTCGGTGAAGGTGAACGCGGTGGTTTATTTCCGCGTCATGGATCCCAACAGAGCCGTGGTGGAAGTGGAGAACTACCATTACGCGACGTCTCAGCTGGCCCAGACCACGCTGCGCTCGGTGCTCGGGCAGGTCGGCCTCGACGACCTTCTGTCGCAGCGCGAGCGGCTCAACCTGCAGCTCCAGACGATTCTCGACAAGCACACCGACCCCTGGGGCATCAAGGTATCGGCGGTTGAGGTGAAGCAGGTGGACCTCCCCACCGAGATGCAGCGCGCCATGGCGCGACAGGCGGAGGCGGAAAGGGAGAAGCGCGCGAAGATCATCCACGCCGACGGCGAGTACCAGGCATCCGAGATGCTCGGCAAGGCCGCGGCGGTCATCCAGGAGAACCCGGTCACCATCCAGCTGAGATATCTACAGACCCTGACGGAGATCGCCACCGAGAAGAACTCGACGATCATCTTCCCCGTGCCGGTGGACTTCCTCAAGGCCTTCATCCGATCGGAGTAGTCATCATGGCGAGCCCGGCTGGCGAGAGCAGGACGACCCAGGAGCTCCAGCTCGAGGCGCGCCATCTCGTCCTGATGGTCGTCATCGTGCTCGTGCTGTGCGTGGCATCGTTCATGTTCGGCAGATGGGTCGAGCGGCAGAGCGTGGGCCCGACGATCTCCATGACCGGCTTGCCGGGAGCACCCGGCCGCAATGGCGATGCCAACGTGGAAGAGATGGGAGACGTCTCCAAGGACCTCACGTTTTTCGACACGCTGGAGGGGAATCAGCCGGCCCCTCTCAAGCCGCAGGGGTCGGCGGCCACCGCGGCGACTCCGCGGCAGAAGCCGCCGGCGACCCAGGCAACCCGGCAGCCAGCGGAGCCCCCGTCGACGGCCGGCCAGACGGCCACCAGCGGGCGCCGGTCGGTCAACGAAGCCGTGATGATCCAGGTGTTCGCCTCCAAGGACCGCGCAGCAGCCGACCTGATCCGGCGCAGGCTGCGGGCAAAGGGGTACACCGCGCTGCTGATGCCCGATCACGGCACATACAAGGTCCGCGTGGGACCTTATGCCGACCGCGAGGAGGCGACCCGCGCCGCCTCGGTCCTGCGCGAGCAGGAGAAACTCACCACCTGGATCCCCTGAGTGCTCCGCCCGGCGGTTCGGCCGCTCGGACTCTCACTCGTGGCGGGCGTCCTGATGGCGATCACGTTTCCTCTCGGACAACCACTTCCGTTCGACAACGGCGACGGATTCTGGGTGGCCGGATGGTTCTGCCTGGCTCCGCTGATGGTCGCCTCGGCGCGCTGCCGCACGCTCCGGTCGGCCGCCGCGCTCGGCCTGGCCGCGGGCCTCACCGCCTACACAATGGTCCTCTGCTGGATATTCCCGTTTCTCCAGACGTGGGCGAAGCTTTCGGTTCCCGAGGCGGCGGGGGTGGGGGGGCTCCTCATATTATATGTGTCCTCCTACACGGCCCTCTTCTGCACCTGCGTGAGCCTCTCGAGCAGGCGATGGGGCAGCGCCGCGGCCTATCTGCTGGCGCCCGCCGCCTGGACGGGGCTCGAGCTCACGCGGGCGACGTTGCTGACCGGGTTTCCCTGGTGCCTGCTCGGGGCTTCCCAGCAGGCCGCACCCGCCGCCATCCAGGTGGCCGACCTGACGGGCACCTATGGGGTGTCATTCGTGCTGGCGGCCGGCAGCTCGGTGATGGCCCTGGCCTTCGACCGATTGACGGGGAACCGGCCCGATGGACGCGGCAGCGGCCCGTGGATTCCTTTGTTCCTGGTGCTGCTGATCTCCGCGTCACTGGCCTACGGAGGCTGGCGGCTCCGACGGGCGGGCGGAGTCGACGCGTCGCTCGAGGTGGCCCTCATCCAGGCAAACGTGGCGCAGGCCGACAAGTGGGATCCCGCGCAGAGGGATCTCATCGAGGCGGACCACGACACGATGACACGCGAGGCGGCGCGCCGCGGCGCCGGCTTCATCGTCTGGTCGGAGTCGTCGGTTCCAATCTCGCTCACTCGTCATCCGGACTACGCTCGCAGGCTCGAGTCACTCGCCGACGAAACCGGAGCCGAGATGCTGCTGGGGACCGTGACCTACGATCAGGTCGGCGGGACCATGGCGCCGTTCAACAGCGCCGTGATGGTGAAACCGCGGGAGGGAATCTCCGGTCGGTATGACAAGCTGCACCTCGTGCCGTTCGGAGAGTACGTGCCGCTGAAGAAGCTGCTCTTCTTTCTCGCGCCGCTGGTACAGGAAGCCAGCGATTTCCAGCCGGGAAAGGGCATCAATCTTCTGAGCGCGCGATTCGGTCCGGTCGGCTCGCTGATTTGCTACGAAGCGATCTTCCCGGAACTCACACGGCGATACGCGAGAGCGGGCGCGTCGTTGATGGTGAACATCACGAACGATGCCTGGTACGGCGACACCGCGATGCCGCGCCAGCATCTGCTGCTGGCCGCGATGCGCGCGGTGGAAAGCCGGCGATGGTTGCTGCGGTGCGCCAACACCGGAATCAGCGCCGTGGTGGACCCGGCCGGGCGCATCACCAGCCGTTCGCGGCTGAACGAAAAGACGATACTCGCGGCGGAAGTCGCGCCCGGGCAGGGCGTCACGTTGTACGCGGCCGTCGGGGATGCCTTCGCGATCTGCTGTGTTATACTCACGCTCGCCGCGCTGTGCATTCCGCGAATGTTCGTGCCTCGAATGTTCCGGCGCCGTCTTGATCCCGCAGGAGAGCACGATGTCCGCTGACACCCACATGCTCGACGACGAGCTCATTCGCAGGCTCTCCCAGCTCGCGGAACGTCTCGAAGGCATCCGGGTGTATCTTTGACCTCGGCAACAAGAAAAAACAACTCACCGAATTCGACGAACAGATGGCCCGGCCCGGATTCTGGGACGATCCGCAGTCGGCCCAGCAAACCCTCCAGAAACGCTCCGCGCTGAAGGAGAGCATCGAGCGCGGCGAGGCGCTGCTGGCGTCCCACGATGACGCCGCGACGCTTGTCGACCTCGGCAAGGAAGGCGAGCCGGTCAACGCAGACCTGCGCCAGGCGATCGAGGACTTCCGCGCAAAGCTCGAGGGTGTCGAAGTCGAGATGATGCTGCGCGGCGAGAACGACCACAACAACGCCATCCTGTCCATCCATCCCGGTGCCGGCGGCACCGAAGCCCAGGACTGGGCCGAGATGCTCTACCGGATGTATCTCCGCTGGTGCGAGCGGCGCGGCTACTCGGTCGAGGTCATCGACTACCAGGAGGGCGAGGAGGCCGGACTCAAGAGCGCGACGGCCCTCGTGAAGGGCAAGGACGCCTACGGGTATCTCAAGGCGGAGAACGGCGTTCACCGGCTCGTGAGGATTTCTCCGTTCGATGCCAATGCCCGTCGTCATACGTCGTTCGCGTCGGTGTACGTCTATCCCGAGCTGAACGAGGACATCGAGATCGAAGTCGACGAGAAGGATCTGCGCGTCGACACTTACCGTTCCAGTGGCGCCGGCGGCCAGCATGTGAACGTCACGGATTCGGCCATTCGAATCACCCATCTGCCGACCGGGATCGTGGCGCAGTGCCAGAACGAGCGATCGCAGCACCGCAACAGGGACACGGCGATGAAGCTGCTCAAGGCGAGGCTCTACGATCTCGAACGCCGCAAGAAGGATGAGAAACGAGCCGTGGAGGAAGGGGCGAAGAAGGACATCGAGTTCGGCAGCCAGATCCGGTCCTACGTCCTGCATCCCTATCGCATGGTCAAGGACCTGCGAACCAGCGTCCAGACATCACAGGTCGACGACGTGCTGGACGGCGATCTCGATGAGTTCATCAAGACCTATCTGCTCAGCCATCGCGCGTAAGCAGGCGCGGGCGGGGGCATTCCTTGACACCCCCGCGAAAACGCCACTATATTCAGCCATCGACTCGGGCCTGTGGAATTGACGGCAAGTGAGGCGCAATGAAGGATATAGAGCTCGAAAAGCGGGGCCAGGAGATACTCGAGGCGATCGTCAAGGCCTTCATCGAGACCGGCGAGCCGGTCGGGTCGCGCACCGTCTCGAGACTCAACCGTGAGGGTCTCTCGGCCGCCACGATCCGCAACGTGATGGCTGAGCTCGAGGAGCGCGATCTGCTGGCGCAGCCTCATGCCTCCGCCGGCCGCGTGCCGACCGACCTGGGCTATCGCGTTTATGTCGACTCGCTTCTCAAGGGGCGGCGCCTGCCGCCCGCGGAAGAGCGGCTGATTGAATCCAGCCTGCAGGGAAACCAGACCGAGATCAACGAGCTTTTCACCAATGTCTCGCGGCTGCTCTCACGCCTGTCAAAGCACATGGGCGTGGTCGTCTCACCGCACATCGCCAGGGTCCGGCTGCGCGACGTCGAATTCGTCCGGCTGGCCCCGCACCGCGTGCTGGTGATCCTCGTGGCCGCCTCCGGGACCATCCACAACAAGGTCGTCGAGATCGAGAGCGACCACGAGCAGGAAAAACTCGACCAGATCGGCCGGCTGCTCACCGACGAATTCAAGGGGCATACGCTGCCGGAGATACGGGACCGGATCCTCGAGATGATGGGGCAGGAGAAGGCTCTTTACGACTCGGTGCTGCGCGACGCGTTGACGCTGGGCAAGGCCGGCCTCGAGTACAACCCCGCGATCGAAGCCGCGGGTTCGGACGTCTTCATGGACGGGACGTCGAATCTGCTCTCCGACCCGGTCTTCGCCAGCTTCGAGAGGCTTCGCGGGCTTTTTCGCACCTTCGAGGAAAAACACGAGCTTCTCAGGGTTCTCAACAGCTGCCTCGAGCAGAATGCACAGGGGGTTCGCGTGATCATCGGCTCGGAGAACCCCAACCCCGAGCTGACGGACTGCGCGCTGGTGGCCTCCGGCTACGGCACGAAGGGGCAGACACTGGGCACGCTGGGCATCATCGGTCCCACGCGGATGGAATATGCACGCGCCATCGCGTTGGTCGATTCGGTGGCGAGGCTCTTTTCCGACGCGCTGTCGCGGTACCAGGGGTGAACGCCCCAGGAGGCCGCTGAAATGACGAAACAGGACGAGAAGAAGCCCGAGAAGATCGACATCGCCGACTTCCTGGCTCCATCGAAGCCGGGGACGGCGGATGCCGGCGAGGTCGAGCTGCTGGATCCGGGTACCGGCGCGCCGATGCGGCACGCACCCGCGCGCACCGCGGACACCGCGCGCGGCGCGGAGGCATCGTCGGAGCAGGTCACAGCGGCCGTCGCGGAACGGGACAAGTACCACGACCTGTGGATTCGAGCCCGCGCCGATTTCGAGAATTTCCGCAAACGGATCGAGCGGGAGCGGGAGGAGGAGCGGGCCCAGGCCGGCGCTTCCCTCGTGAGAGAGGTCCTTCCGGTGCTCGACAACCTGGAGCGGGCGCTGGCTGGCGCCGCGGAAGGGGAGGCTTTCCGGGACGGAGTGGCCTTGATATGGCGGCAGCTGAAAGACTGCCTCACGAGAGCGGGGCTCGAGCCGATCGAGGCGGTCGGCACCACGTTCAACCCGGTTTATCATGAAGCCGTCGTGACGGAGCGGACCGACCGGTTCGAGCCCAACAGGATTCTCGAAGAGGTTCAAAAGGGTTACATGTTCAGAGGCCGTGTCCTGAGGCCGTCTCTGGTCAAGGTGGCGGTCAAGCCGGAGGAAGCAGCCGGCAGCGAAGGCGCCACAGGAGAGTAGGACGAAGTCGGCGGCACCGCGGGATCGGTGTCGTGATCATGGAGGGTGATCGATGGGCCGCATCATCGGAATCGATCTCGGAACGACGAACTGCTGCGTGGCGTTCATCGAGGGCGGCCAGCCACATGTGATCCCCAGCAAGGAAGGCGCTCGCACGATTCCGTCGATCGTCGGGTTCACCGAGAAGGGCGACAGGCTCGTCGGGCAGATAGCCAAGAGACAGGCCGCCACCAATCCGACCAGCACGGTGTACGCCGTCAAACGCCTGATCGGCAGGAAGTACGGCGCCCCCGAGGTTCAGCGGGCGAAGACGGTGCTGCCCTACGAAATCTCGGAAGCGGTCAACGGTGATATCCGCATCCGGATTCGCGACAGGGACTACAGCCCCGCCGAGATCTCGGGAATCATCCTCTCGCGTCTGAAGGAGATGGCGGAGGACTTCCTCGGCGCCGAGGTGGACGAGGCCATCATCACGGTGCCTGCCTATTTCGACGACTCGCAGCGTCAGGCCACCAAGGACGCGGGTCGGATCGCCGGCCTGAGCGTCTCGCGCATCATCAACGAGCCGACCGCCGCCAGTCTTGCCTACGGGTTCGACGAAACCAAGGAGCGGAAGATCGCGGTGTACGATCTGGGCGGTGGCACGTTCGATATCACGGTGCTCCAGATTGGCGACGGAGTCTTCGAGGTCAAGGCCACATCCGGCGACACGTTTCTCGGTGGCGAGGATTTCGACCAGCGGATCATCGACTGGCTCGTGAGCGAATTCCAGGCGGCGAACCGCATCGATCTGCGCCGGGACAAACTGGCGCTGCAGCGACTCAAGGAAGCGGCGGAAAAGGCCAAGTGCGACCTCTCCGCGATGGAGGCCACCGAGATCAGCCTGCCTTTCATCTCGGCGGACGAATCGGGACCCAAGCACCTCAACGTCAAGCTCACGCGCGAGGCGTTCGAGAAGATGGTCGAGGATCTGATCGAACGGACACGCAAGCCGTGCGAAGAAGCGCTGCACAGCGCCGGGCTGACGGCCGACAGGATCGACCAGGTGCTGCTGGTCGGAGGCCAGACCCGCACGCCCAAGGTCGTGGAGCTGGTGCGTGAGATATTCGGCAAGGAACCCACGCGGGACAAGAGCCCGGACGAAGTGGTGGGCATCGGCGCAGCGATACAGGCGGGCATCCTGCGCGGCGAGGTCAAGGACATGGTCCTGCTGGACGTCACGCCGCTTTCGCTCGGCATCGAGACTCGTGGCGGGATGTTCACCAAGCTGATTGACCGCAACTCCACCATACCGACCAAGAAGTCGAGGATCTTCACCACGGTCACCGACAACCAGTCGAAGGTGGAGGTCCACGTGCTGCAGGGCGAACGGGAGATCGCGGGCCACAACAAGTCCCTCGGTAAGTTCGACCTCGTTGGCATCGCTCCCTCACCCAAGGGGGTGCCGCAAATCGAGGTGACATTCGACATCGACTCCAACGGGATCGTGCATGTCAGCGCGCGCGACCAGGGCACCGGCCGCGAGCAGAGAATCGCCGTGACGCCGTCGAGCGGTCTCACCGAGCGCGAAATCAACGACATCATCGAGGACGCCCGCCGTCACGCCGAGGAGGACAGGGTGAAGGCGGAGCTCACCCGGATACAGAGCAGGCTGGAGAGCCTGCTCGACTCCAACGAGAAGTCATTTGCCGAGTTCGGCAATCTTCTCGACGATGAACATCGCGCGGCGGTCCAGGAAATCCTGCAGGATGCGCGACGAGCCATTCAGGGCAGCAGTCTTCAGGAGAGCACCGAGTGCCTGGGAAAACTGGGTGAAGCATCGAAGATCCTGACCGATGTCATCATGTACAACCCCTCGGTATTCAAGACCTCAGAGCCTGAAGCACCTCCCGGCGAAGAGATGTGAGCAAGCGAGACTATTACGAGGTGCTCGTGGTCACGCGCGAGGCCACGCTCGAGCAGATCAAGAGCGCCTACCGGAAGGCCGCCCTCCAGCACCATCCCGATCGCAACGCGGGCGACAAGGAAGCCGAGTTCCGATTCAAGGAAGCGGCCGAAGCCTACTCGGTGCTGTCGGATCCGGATAAACGCTCCCGGTACGATCGGTTCGGTCACGAAGGACTCAGCGGGAGCGGCGCGTCGGGGTTCGACCCGAACGCCTTCACCGAGTTCGAAGATCTCTTCGGCGGTCTGTTCGGCGAGCTGTTCGGATTTCCCGGCGGCGCCCGCGGCAGATCGGGAGGCCGCACGGCGGCCAGGCGCGGCTCCGACCTGCGATACGATCTCGAGATAGACCTCGAAGAATCCGTGCTGGGAGCCGACACGCAGATCCGGGTTCCTCGCACCGAGTCCTGTCAGGGATGCGGCGGGACGGGCGCGGCTTCCGCGGAAGAGATCCAGGGCTGCCCGGGATGCGGCGGCACGGGGCAGCAGCGGTTTTCCCAGGGGTTCTTCACCATCGCACGCACCTGCGGCCAATGCCAGGGACATGGCCGGGTCATCAGGAAACCCTGCACCGGGTGCCGGGGAACCGGCCAGGTGGAGAAGGAAAGGACGCTCAAGGTGAAGATTCCGGCCGGTGTGGAATCGGGTTCCCGCCTGAGGGTGTCCGGCGAGGGGGATGGCGGCGCCAACTCGGGGCCGGCGGGCGATCTCTATATCTTCATCTCGGTGAAGGAGCACGCGATCTTCCGAAGGGACGGGATCGATCTCGTCTGCAGCGTGCCGGTCACCATCACCCAGGCCGCCCTCGGCTCGGAGATCCGGCTCGCGGGGATACATGGGGCCGAGAGGATAAAGATCCCGGCAGGCACCCAGAGCGGTGACATCCTGCGTGTCCGCGGCAAGGGCGTGCCGAACCTTCACGGATTCGGACGCGGAGATCTCCTCGTGGAGATCCTCGTGCGAACTCCGACGCGTCTGTCGCGGGAGGGGAAGAAGCTGCTCGAGAAGCTGGCCGAGTGTGGCGACGATGGGCTCACGGCAGAGGATCTCAAGGCCCTCGAGCGGATGAAGTAGAATCCGCCATGCCCGAATGGCGCCGCATCACGTTTTCGGTTACCCAGCCCGCGCAGGAGGATCTCATCGTGCGCCTGCACGAGCTCGGCAGCCTCGGTGTCGAGACCGTCGGGCCGAGCCTCTGCGCCTATTTCACCTCCGGCATCGACGAGACGGCCCTCATCCGGGATGTCGAGCAACAGCTGGGCGGCGCCGCTCGCGTAAGATTGGTCGCCTCCGAGCCGGTGAAGGATGGCTTCTGGCACGAGCGGTGGATGGAAGGTCTTGCACCGTTCGTCCTCGGGGAGCGATTCCTCGTCGTGCCCGGTCCGGCAACGCCCCCCGATACCCTGGGCCGGCAGGTGATTCGCCTGACTCCAGGCCGGGCGTTCGGCACCGGGGAGCACGCCACCACCAGGATGTGCGTCAGCCTGATCGAGCGGGTCGTTCACCCGGGCGACAGCGTCCTGGATGCCGGCACGGGTTCCGGCATCCTTTCGATCGCGGCCCGCATGTTGGGCGGTGATCCCGTGGTGGGGATCGACATCGACGAGACGTCGGTGGTGGTGGCGTCGCGCAATCTCGCGATCAACGCCGTCGACGGCGTGCACCTCATCGCGGGGACGCTGGAGGCACTGCAGTGGCGGCCGTTCGAGGTCGTCGTCGCCAATATCAATGGTTCGACCCTTCTCAGGCTGATGCCGTCCCTTTCGGCGCTGACCCGGCGCGAGGCGATTCTCTCGGGCATCCTGAAGGAAGAGGAACGGGAGGTTGCCGGAGCGGCTGCACGCTGCGGATTGACCGTGACCGGACGATCGGTCGATGGGGACTGGCTGGCCTTGACGCTGTCGAGGGAGCCGCGTGGTTGAGCGCCGGTTTTTCGTCGACCCCGGGGACATCCGCGGCGAGGAGGTCGCCGTCGTGCGTGGAACCGAGCACCATCATCTCAGCCGCGTCCTGCGGCTCGGGACGGGTGACGAGGTCTCGGTGTTCGACGGGGCGGGCCGCGGCTTCAGGGGAATCGTCGAACGCACTGCCGGTGAGGAATCCCTGGTCAGGCTCACCTCGCCCGACGATCGCGCCGTAGAACCGGTGCTGCGGCTCACGCTGGCGCAGGGAATCCCTCATCATGACAAGATGGATCTCATCGTGCAGAAGGTGACCGAGGTCGGCGTGTCCGTCATCGTTCCGATCGTCGGCGAGCGAACCTCGGTCCGGGCCGGGCGCACCGGCGAATGGAAGCGTGTGGAACGCTGGCGCAGGGTCGCGCGGGAATCGGCGCGCCAGTGCGGCAGGCTCCGCGTGCCGGTGGTGTGCGAGCCGGCCGGCATGGGCAAGTTCCTCGACGCCGAAGCCGGTGGCCCTTCGGACCATCGGTTCATCCTGACGCCGCTTTCCGCCGATGAGCCGGGGGCCGGATCACCGGTGTCTCTCGAGATGGATCCCGCGGCCGCTTCGGCGACCCTTGCCGTGGGACCTGAGGGGGGATGGAGTCCCGAGGAGGTCGGCCTGGCGATCCGCGGCGGCTTCGAGCGGCTTACGCTCGGGCCACGCGTCATGCGCACGGAGACCGTCGGGATCGTCGCGGCGGCGCTCATCCTGTTTCTTGCCGGAGACCTGGGGGCGGCCCTGCGAGGCCGCGCGCCCGGCTAGCAGATCCCACCAGGCCGCACGTCGGCTTTGTCGGGTTCCTTTGGATCGCCGCGACGGGCACGCATAACGCGGCACCGGCGACAATTGGCCCGATTCTTTGACTCGACCCGGATCGGATGATAGATTGAACCCCTGTCTTTGCGGCACTTTCGCCCGCGAAGAGCGCTTTTCTGCCCCACGGAGCGCGCTCTTTATTCTGGTTCCGGATTCTCGTCACGGCCGCAGGGTTCAGGAGGGTCACGTGCACATTAATGACCTGCTCAAGATTGCCAGCGAACGTGGGGCGTCCGACCTCCATCTCAAGGTCGGCAGCCACCCCGTCATTCGAGTTCACGGCGACCTGCTTCCCCTGGTGGAGCTCAAGCGCCTGATGCAGGAGGACACCATCGCGATGGCCTTCAGCATCATGAGCGGCCGCCAGAAGCAGAAGTTCAAGGACAACTACGAGCTGGACATCGCCTATTCCGTTCCCGGGCTCGGCCGCTTTCGTTGCAACATCTTCCAGCAGCGCGGCACGGTCGGGCTGGTGCTTCGCGTCATTCCCGTGAAGATCCATACCTTCCAGGATCTCCTGCTGCCTCCGATCCTCAAGACGATTGCCGAGGAGCGGCGCGGCCTGATCCTGTGCACGGGCACCACCGGTTCGGGCAAGTCGACCACGCTGGCCGCGATGATCGACTACATCAACGCCACGCGAACCGAACACATCATGACCATCGAGGACCCGATCGAATTCCTTCACCGCGACAAGAAAAGCCTCATCAACCAGCGCGAAGTGGAGGTCGACACCAAGTCCTTCTCGCAGGCTCTGCGCTCTGCGCTGCGCCAGGACCCCGATGTCATTCTCGTCGGCGAAATGCGCGACTACGAGACGATCGAAACCGCCATCACGGCGGCCGAGACCGGGCACCTCGTGCTGTCGACGCTGCACACCCTCGATGCCATCGAGACGACTGCCTTGAGAATCCCCGCGAGCTGCAGCCGAATC
>DASROJ010000038.1:0-7480 GCA_035646975.1 Patescibacteria group bacterium | reverse complement strand
GCGCAGACATCGCCGAAGGTCGTCGAACCGGTCACCCTCACGTCGCCCGGGGGCGTATTGCCGGTCACATGGACGAGCTTGGGCGAGGCCGGGTCGTTGCTGGCGATGCTGATGTCGGCTGACTTGGCTCCGAGCGTCGTGGGAGCGAGCCTGACGGGCACGTCGACCGCATCGCCCGGCCCGATCACCAGCGGGAAGCTCATCGCGGAAGCGGCGAGGAACTCGCCGCTGGACGACGTGATGCCGGTCACGGAGAGGTTGCAGCCGCCGCTGTCACTCAGCGTGAGTGGCAGATCCTTGATGTCGCCGCGGCAGACATCGCCGAAGCTGCCGCTGTCCGCGATCACCGTGGTGAGCTTCGGCGCCGGCGAGCTGCAGGTGTAGGTCAAATCGATCTGCGGCTGGTCCGGGTCGCTGCTCGAGACACGTATGGTGGCGGTCTTCGTTCCGGTGGAGGAGGGCTCGCAACGCACGTTGAAATCCAGATGCGACCCACCCGGGATGACGGCCGGCTGCGCCGGGTTCGGCTCCACGGTGATGTCCGTGCTCCCCGAGATCCTGGCGACCGACGTGACGATCAGATCGCCCGAGGCCGAGTTGAAGATCTCGAGCTGGTTGTCCTTCGATGCGCCGGTGCACACCACGCCGAAATCCACCGGACCGCTGACCTGGATGTTCGGCGTGCAGGTGGACGGCGTGTCGAACGCTTCGAGAGGGTTGATGTCCGCCGAGCCGGTGGAAAGGGCCGAAAGCCCCATCCCGCTCCGGGCGAAAGCGTTCCACAGCAGGCAGGCGTTGGCGCCGGCATAGTCGGCCTGGTCCGCCATCAGGATGCCGTCCCTCGCGTCGAGGATGTCGGGGTCCGAGGGAGACATCTTCATTCCGTCGATGACGAGCTGAAGGGCCGTGTCGCCGCCGGCGGCAAAGCCGTACTTCCAGACCATGTTGGCCCGGGCGATCCAGAGCGCGTTGGCCCAGATCTCGCCGGTGGCATGCACCTCGGCCTGGCAGGGTCCCTGGGAGATCGTGGTAGCGGGCGGCTCGCACTGGCTTGGAAAGCCACAAGCCGTCGCGTTGCACGTGTTGCCCGCGCCGCAGTCCGCGTTCTTGGTGCAGGTCGTCGAGGCGTTGTTGCTGCAGACCTTCACGGCGCACGAACCGGTGTCGTTCATGTCTCCATACGTACGGGTGTGGACGTTCGGATCCGTGCTGTACGGCTCGATACGGTTCCCGTTCACGTTGCTGTAGAACCACTGGGCGCGCGGGTACTTCAGTCGAAGGTCATCTCCCGCTTCCGAGGTGATCGCCAGCCCCGTGAAATCGCTCCACCCCTCTCCCATGCCGCCGCCCTGGCTGTTCATCAGGTTCGAGATCAGCCGGTTGCTCAGGCCGTGGGTCCATTCGTGGATGACGACGAGGTTCTCGAAGGCGCCGTCCCGCTCGGGGGACGCATTGTTGCAGATGAACATCTGCATCCTGGGAGAGGAGCCGTCCCCCGGCGTGAAGAAGTTGGAGTTGCACAGCGACGCCGGCATGCCGTCGCGGTTGTCCTGCGCGTCCGCGATGATCGGATCGCCTGAAGAGCCGCCCAGCCCGAAGTTGTCCGTCTGGAAGTTGCCCGAGGCCTCGTCGAAGCCGAAGCTGTAGTAGATGTCGTGCAGATGGTTGTCCCAGTAAAACATGTTGGTGATGGCGGAGGACTGGTTCTGGACGGTGCCGTTCTCCACCGACGGGTCCATCGTGAAATCGTTGGTGAAGGTGAAGTTCTCACCGGCGCCCGCCGTCGGGCGGAACCCGCCGGAGTTGTCGCCATCGCGGTCCTCCTGCGCCTGGACGTTGTTGCTGATGGTCGTTGTGCGGGCGAGACCCGAACCGTTCCACCAGTCGAAGTGCGGATCTCCATGCGGGAACAGACCGGTGCCCGTGAACTCGGTGTCCACACGCGACACGCAGCAGCCCGGCGCCGTGCCGGTCGGGGTGTCGGGATTCGGATTGTCGGACGGAAAGATCAGGCCATGCGCCGGGATGTGGTTGTACTGGGTCAGGTTCCGGCGCCACAGCACCGTACCGTCCAGCGCGTCGACCAGCGTGCGATAGACGTTCGCCGAACCGGCGTCTTCGACCGTGACGTCCCAGGCCAGCCTGAGCTGCTTGGCCGACTGCGGAAAGAACACGAGGCCCGCGGTCTTGACGATCCTGACATCGGACACGCCGGCCGCCGTGGCGGCGAGCCTGCCGGCCGTCGGTTCGTCCAGGGTGGCGGTCGTCGACACCGTGATCCCGCTCAACGAGATCGGCTCGCCCGACAGGCTCAGGATGCGGCCGTCCCGATCGACGTTCACCTGTACGATGGAGCCGAAGACGTCGAGACCTTGAGCCTGTTGCTGGATGGTCAGATGCGTGACGCCGTTGTGCTGCGTCAGGTACTGCCGCGAGGTCCTCACGGCTGCCAGGTCGTCCAGCGTGAGATTCAGAAGGTCATGATACTGCTGGAGAAACGAGAGCGCGGCCTGCTCGGGCGGCAGCGCCTGGGGCCCAGTGAGGGGCTGCGTGAGGCTGAGGATGCGGCTCGGAGCCCCGGTCAGCGCGCTCCAGCGGAGCTTGAGGTCGGGCACGCTCCTGGACAACTGGGTCAGCGCCTGCTGCTGAGGGCCCGGCACCAGCGAGGACAGGGCCGGCGCCGGCATTGCGTTGGCCAGCGGTCCACGGATATCCATGTCGGGAGCGGGTGTCGCACCACCGGCGCCTCCCGCATTGGTCTGTGCCGTGGACGGAAGAATGCCCATCATCAGAACGAGAGCCGCGGCGAGCCGGGGCCCGGTGTTCCTGATCATCCGGTGTCTCATCAGTCGTCTGCTCCGCAGGGTTGCGAAAATGTGTCTTGAAGCGAGCCATTCGAAAACAGGAAGACAGCAAAACAGGGGGGCGCGAACGATTCGCGTCTCCCGGAAAAGTTCCAAGTCATGGTTTGGCGCAATGAGGCAGGGAAGCATTCAAATGGCGCGTTTTTATACGTGCAGAAGTCGAGACGCGCAAGCCGGTTTCTTAGGACCGCAAACGAAGAGCAGATGACCATTCCAGCGAATCGAGCGGTCGATGACGGGGCTAATGGGGCTGACGGGGCTGCCAGGCTGAGATGGCTGACGCGTCAATACAGACAATACACATGATGCAGCCCGCTGCTCCGGCTCGAGCGATCTTCTGCCGCGGCCACGGTGGTCGACCCCGAATCGCCGCGCCCCCAGAAGCATATTTCGACGCCGACCTCCTGCTGGCCAACAGCATGCCCCGGGCATTATGCTGTACTCAGGTTGAACGGGCCTTCGTCGCGGATTTGCGGCTCCGGGGAGTTTGCTTGACGCGTCGGCGGTTCTCTGGCATCTTGCCCGCGCTATCCCGGCTGGTCCTTGATCCATCATCCCCCCGGATCCACTTTCTGTGAAGGGAGCATAGACTGAGCACCGCGCGCGCTTCCCTCTGGGAACAGTTTCTTCAGTCACGTCCGTGGGCCCGAAGCTGGTGGCGCCCCGCTCCTGGAGAAGGCAAGGTTCTGCTCTGGTTCGTCCTCATCCACGTGACGGCTCTGGTCGGCCTGTTCATCGTGCCGATTCCTTCGTGGCCCATCGCGCTGACTGCCTTCGCGCTGACCTGGATCGGCGGCATCGGCACCACGGTCTGCTACCACCGCAGCCTCGCGCACCGTGCGCTCAAGCTGAACCCGGTGGTCAGATCGGTGCTCACGTTCTTCGCCGTGCTCAATGGATCCGGAACCCCGACCGGGTGGACCTCCAATCATCGCCTGCACCACGCCAACAGCGACACCGTGGAGGATGTCTCGAGCCCCATGATCGGCGGTTTCTGGTGGGCGCACCTGCGATGGATCTGGCAGGCGGGCCAGGCCTCGATTCCCAAGTACTGTCCCGATCTCGATCGCCCCTCTTACCGGATCTGGAACGGCCTCCAGCTCCCGATCATGGCCTTCTCGTTTCTCGGGGGATTGATGTTCGGCCTGGAGGGGTTCTTCTGGCTGGGCGCGATCCGCCTGGTGTTCGCCCTGCATGGCCAGTGCTTTGTCAACAGCATCTGTCACATGGGCGTCCCTGATGACGCGAGCCGCGATACGAGCCGCAATGTTCCGTGGCTGGCCGGCTGGCACCTCCTGCAGGGCGAGAACTGGCACGGCAATCACCACGCCCAGCCCTGGTGCGCGCGGCTCGGCTGGAAGCCGATGCAGATCGATCTCGGCTGGTGGGTCATCGTCACGCTCGAAAAACTGGGTCTTGCCCACGATGTCAGACGGCCGAGACCCGGCGAGGGAACCCGGTCGTTGCCCGAGCTCGTGCTCGAAATGGAAGGCCAGTAGCCACCAGGGCTGGGCTGCCTTTCCCGGATGGTCGCATGCGGTTGCTGATTCCATGCCTCGGCGCTGTCGTCCTGCTGGCGCATCTTGGTATCTACTCCTGCGACAGCGATGATCATGGGTTCGAAGTCGTCGAAGACGTCACGGTGGATGTGACCGGGACCGCCGGCGTGGATTTCGATGCCCGTTTCGAGGACGACGACCACTCACAGAGCGTGACGGGCGTGGTTCCCTTCTCCTCCGATTTCAACGACCAGATCAATTTCTTCCATGCGGTCGTGGACAAGAACTCCAGCGGTTCCGGGCAGGTCTGCGTCAAGGTCACCTCCTCCCACAACTCCCGTCAGGAGTGCAGCACTGATCCCAATGCCCGGGTCAGCGTGACCCTCTTCTTCTAGCCTGCACGGCCTGGCCCCCGGCCTTGGGCTTCGGCTATCCTCTGCTCCATGCATGGCCCGACGACCCCTTCTCTTGCGATCCGTTGCGCGGGTCTGACGAAGCGCTACGAGAGCCGTACCGGGCCCGTGGACGCGGTCAACGGGCTGGACCTCGATGTGCGGACAGGGGAGTGCTTCGGGCTGCTCGGACCCAACGGCGCCGGCAAGACCACCACCATAGAAATCCTCGAGGGGCTGCTGTCGCCGACGGCGGGCGACGTCGAGGTGCTCGGGATGCGATGGGGCCGCGACCAGGACGACCTTCGGCAGAGGATCGGCATCTCCCTGCAGGAAACACGATTTGCGGAAAAGCTCACCGTCGCGGAGACATTGAATCTCTTCCGAAGCTTCTACCGCGCCGGGATCGAGCCGGCCGCGGCGATGGAGCAGGTCTCGTTGACCGAAAAAGCAAAGGCATGGGTCGGCAAGCTGTCCGGCGGGCAGCGTCAGCGTCTCGCGGTGGCCTGCGCGCTGGTGGGGGATCCCGAGCTGCTGTTTCTCGACGAGCCGACCACGGGGCTCGACCCGCAATCGCGCCGCCAGTTGTGGGAGATCATCCGCGGGTTGCGCGCCCGGGGTCGAACGGTGATGATCACCACGCATTACATGGACGAGGCCGAGAGACTCTGCGACCGGGTGGCGGTGGTCGATTATGGCAAGGTGATCGCCCTGGGGGCTCCCGCGGATCTGATCTCGCGACTGGGTGGCGAGCACGTGGTCGAGTTCGCGGTGAACGGCGGCGGCCCGGGGGTGGATGCCTCGGGTGGCATCGACGAAAAGACCCTGCTCACGCTGCCCGCGGTAAGCTCCGTGCGCATCGAGGCCACGGGCGTGGCGCTCACCGTCACGGAGCCGCACCTTGCCATCCCGGGACTGCTGCAGAAACTGCAGAGCGAATCACTCGAGCTGGCCCGGCTCACGACGCGTCACGTGAGTCTCGAGGACGTATTTGTCACGCTGACCGGAAGACACCTTCGTGATGACCAGACATCATCCACTTGAGCAGCTGCTGATCTGCCGCCTGCGCGAGTTCTTCCGCGAGCCGGAGGCGATATTCTGGGTGTACGGGTTCCCGGTCCTGCTGGCGATCGGTCTGGGCATCGCCTTCCGGGAGAAGCCGCCTGACATGGTGCGTGTCGACGTGGACCGCACGCAAGCCGCCGCGGCCGACCGCGTCCTCGCATCGCTTTCGGCGCGGTCCGGGTTCCTCGTCGAGGAACATACCGCCGAGGAGTGCGCGGCGCGCCTGAGGATGGGACGGACCGACATCACGGTGGTGCCTGGCGACGGCTATCAATATGTGTACGATCGATCCCGCCCGGAGAGCGTGCTGGCGCGCGTTCGGGTCGACGACGCGCTGCAGCGCGCGGCGGGCCGGCAGGATCCGGTGGGCACGGGCGACAAGCTGGTGACGCAGCCCGGCTCCAGGTACATCGATTTCCTGATCCCGGGTCTGCTCGGGATGAATCTCATGGGCGGCGGATTGTGGGGTATCGGATTCGTCACGGTGGACATGCGCGTGCGCAAGCTGCTCAAGCGCCTCGTGGCCACGCCGATGCGAAAGACCGACTTCCTCATCTCGATGATCGGCAGCCGGATGATTTTCGGGCTGCCGGAGATCATCCTGCTTCTGGCCGCCGGAACCTTGCTGTTCCAGGTGATGGTCCGCGGCAGCCTGCTGGCCGTGCTGTTCATCTCGATGCTCGGGGCGGTGTCGTTTTCAGGTCTCGGGCTGCTGGTGGCCTGCCGCGCGCAGAAGATCGAGACCGTGTCGGGTCTGATGAATCTCGTGATGCTGCCGATGTGGCTGCTGTCGGGGATCTTCTTCTCCTCGGAGCGATTCCCCGCCGCCGCCCAGCCGTTCATCCAGGCGCTGCCGCTCACGATGCTCAATGAGGCGCTGCGCGCCGTGATTCTTGAAGGCGCGACACTGGTCTCCCAGCTCGGCCGGCTTGGCGGGTTGGCCGCCTGGGGATTCGTCTCGTTCGTGCTGGCGTTGCGCTGGTTCCGCTGGAGCTGATGATGACATCCTTGCTGTGGCCGCTTTTCCAGTTGACCCTGGCGGTCCTTGCCGCTCAGGCGCCCCCCGCGGCCCCGCCGGGCGGGCGGGTGCGCGAGGCGCGCGAGGCCACGGAGATGCTGATGCATTTCGCGGCTCTTCCCAGCGCGAGTGGCGATGCCGAGGGCGCGGGGCAAGCCGCGACATGGGTGCAGGAGCGGTTCCGCGAGCTCGGGTTCGACACCAGGACGCTTCAGGCAGAAGGCAACCCGCTCGTGCTGGCGGAGCGGAAGGTCGCGTCGCCGTCGCTCACCGTGCTTTTCTACATGCACTACGACACCCAGCCTACCGGACCGGCGGAGGACTGGCCCGCCACCGGCGGCGAGCCATTTCATCCGCATCTCCTGTCGGGGAAGTGGGGCGACCGAGGCACCGAGTCGATGCAGCCGACATCTCTCGACGAGAGGTCGATCGGGACAGCGCGCGTCTACGGGCGAGGCATCGCCGACGACAAGGCGCCCATCGTGATGCATCTGATCGCGTTGAAGCGATGGCTGGCGACCCCCGTGGCAGGCCGCATCCATCTCAAGTACCTGCTAGACGGTGAGGAAGAGGCCGGCAGCCCGCACATCGAGGCCTCGCTGGGCCGCAACAGGCAGCTGCTGGAGTCGGACCTGCTGGTGC
>DASROJ010000037.1:0-8185 GCA_035646975.1 Patescibacteria group bacterium | reverse complement strand
CAGCGGATCAATCCGCCCGCCCCGGCGAGGGCCGCCCCCACCTGCGAGGCCGCGAGGGAGGCTCCGAGGACTCCGAGCGTGGAGACCGATTCGCTGCTTTCCGCCGCCTCAGGCGTATTGGGTGGTCTTGGTGACACGTCCTCTGGCCCGCTCCCTGGCTTGGGCATAGAGGGTCGCATAGGTCTGCGCCGATCTCGCCCATGAATAGTCGCCCTGCATTCCGGCCTGCATCAGGCGGGTCCACTTTTTCTTGTCGGCGAACGCGGCGAGCGCCCGGTCGACCGCCGCGGTCATCGCCGAGGCTTCGTACTCGTTGAACACGAATCCATTTCCGCCGCTGCCTTCTTCACGCACCGTGTCGGCCAGCCCCCCGGTGGCCCGCACCACCGGGACGGTGCCGTAGGCCAGACTGTACATCTGGTTCAGACCGCAGGGCTCGTATCGCGACGGCATCAGGAACATGTCGGAGCCGGCCTCGATGAGATGCGCCAGCGCCTCGTCGAACCCGACACGGACCGAAACACGAGCCGGGAAGCCGGCCTGCGCTTCTCGCAGCAGCCTGACGTACTTCTCTTCCCCGGCGCCGAGCACCACGATCTTGAGCTCGCGCCGCATCAAGTCCGGCATGGCCTGCTCGATCAGATCGAACCCTTTCTGCTCGGTCAGCCTGGAAATGATTCCGATGAGAGGCATCCGTTTGCGTGACGCGGGCAGTCCCATCGTCTTGAGCAGCTCGGTCCTGCACAGCGTCTTGCCGGCGAGGTTGCCGGCATCGTAGTGGTGCGCGAGATGCTGGTCCTTCGACGGGTTCCAGTAATCGTCGTCGATGCCGTTGAGCACGCCGTGGAGATCGCTCTGTCGCGCCTGGAGAACTCCTTCGAGGCCGCAGCCCTGCTCCGGTGTGCAGATCTCCTTCGCATAGGTGGGGCTGACGGTCGTGATGACATCGGCCAGCGAGAGACCCACCTTCATGAAGTTCACCTGGCCCCAGAATTCGAACGGACTCATCGGATAGAAGACCGATCGATCGAAACCAGCGGCCTCGAGCACGGAGACCGGGAACAGTCCCTGGTATCCGAGGTTGTGCACGGTGAACAGCGTGCCGGTCTCGGCGAAAAACGGATCGCCGTCCTTTCTCAGATAGGCCGGGATCAGCGCAGTCTGATGATCATGGAGATGGATGACGTCGGGAGCGAATCCGAGGCGTTTGAGCAGCGCGAGCGCCTCGCGCTGAAAGAAGATGAAGCGCTCCGCGTTGTCCGCGTACCCCTTCCCATCCTTCGGATCGTTGTAGATTCCGGGCCTTCCAAAGTGCCTGTCGCTTTCCACCAGATGCACGGTCACCCGCGCGCCGTTGCCCGCGGCGACCTCGACCGTGCGCCCGTTCGGCCCGTTCTTCACGGTGTGCCGGGACAGGTCGATGGCAGCGTAGCCCGGCAGCACCACGCGGACATCGTGCTGCTCACTCACCAGCGCGGCGGACAGAGCGCCCACCACGTCGGCCAGGCCCCCGACCTTCGCCAGAGGGGCCATTTCGGATGCAATCATCGCGATCTTCAGAGCTTTATCTCCTTGAGAAAACGGGCCGCCTCTTCGGGGGCCGTCGGATTGATGTAGAAGCCCGTGCCCCACTCGAAACCGGCCACCTTCGTGAGCCTCGGCAGGATCTCGACGTGCCAGTGAAAGTCGAACGAGAGGCTCGTCCAGAAGTTGGTGCGCTTGTGGGTTGTCTCGGTGTTGGGGGCCGTGTGGAACATGAAGTTGTAGGGAGGGTCCTTGAGGGCCCTCTTCAGTCGCGAAAGAACGTCCTTGAGCGCCCGCGCCAGACCCTCGACCTCGTCCGGTCCGATGTCCACCAGCCGATGACGATGCTTTCGCGGAGCCAGCATGATCTCGAACGGGAATCGCGACGCGTACGGGGTGAAGGCGATGTACTGGTCATCGAGATAGACGACGCGGCGCCCCTCGTCGATCTCCTGGTCGATGACATCGCAGAACAGGCAGCGTTCCTTGAGATGATGATGCGCGCGCGCCGAGTCGAGCTCCACGGCGACCGTCCTGGGGGTCACGGGCGTTGCGATGATCTGCGTGTGGGCGTGCGCCAGGGAGGCTCCCGCCGTCGCCCCGTGATTCTTGAAGATGAGGATGTACTTGAATCTCTGATCGCGAAGCAGATCATCGTGGCGGTCGCGATAGACTTCGATGACCTTCGTAAACTTGTCCAGAGGCATGTCGGCCAGCGACAGCTGGTGATCGGGGCTTTCGACGATGACTTCATGGGCGCCGATGCCACGCATCCGATCGTAGATTCCCATCCCCTTGCGTTCGAGCTCACCTTCGATCATCAGCGCGGGAAACTTGTTCGGGATGACACGCACCTGCCATCCCGGCTGGTTGGGGGACGAGCCGTCCGTTCGAATCGCCGCGATCTCCGGTGGCGTCTTGTCTTCGTGCCCCGGGCAGAAGGGACAGAATGACCCGCCGGCGATCTCGGCATAATCAGCAAGGAAGTCGGTCGGACGCTTGCTGCGGTCTGTGGCGATGATCACCCAGCGGTGCTGGATGGGGTCGTGGCGCAGTTCCGACATGTGGAATTTGTCTCCGTCTGTTGATTATGACACAGGCAGCGGCGCAGGCCGTTCCCGTCTCACCGCAGATATTCGACTTCGATCTCGACCCGGGTCTCCTCCGGGATCCTCGACCCGGCTCCCCAGACGAGAAGCAGGGCGGAGCCCTGGTAGATCGCCTCGTATCCCATCTCCGAGCGGCTGACGGTCCTCACAGGATAGTGCCAAACAGCCGCCGCGGGTTGGACACGCAGGTTCAAGGCGAATCCCGCGTAGTCGTCCTCGATCCTCAGGCCCGCGGCCGGTCCCGCTTCAACGGTCTCCGACAGGGAGATGATCCTGCCGGGATCCTGCCCCTGCGTCAGGACCACGCGACCCATCGATTCGATCAACGCCAGGTTGAGCTCCGTGGCGAACAGGACCTCCGTGCCGAGCCCATCGGCCCGCGCGGAGCCTGGCTGAATCCGGTGGACCAGCTCGACCCTGCCGGCCCGCGCCCCGACACGGATCGTCTTGACGACCCGGTACGGGCGGCCCGCGGCGAATCCGTCCCGTGTCATGACGACCTCGGCGACCGTGCCGGAAGACCGCAGCTCGGCCTGGTACCGTCCGACGAAGAAATCTCCGAGGTCGCGCACGGTTCCCCCGGCCAGGTCGGCCACCCGCGTGGAGGGATCGAGGAACCTGTCGACCCCGCTGGCGCGCGGCCGATCGTCGGCCACGACGAGACGTTTGAGCTCATCGGTCGCCTCCACCGCGAGGTCATGGATGCTTTCGTGCCCGGCCGATTCGGCGGCTTCGCGGGGTTTCAGCATCTCGGCGTGGTAGAACTCGACACGCCGCGTCAGCGTCATCCCCAGCGGAAAATCCCTTCGACGAAGATCGAACACCGGGATCGCCCCCCCGCGCGCGGGCTCCGCCAGCAGGTAAAGCTCCTCGGTCTGCAACTCGACCTCATCGATTCCGTCCGCGTCGAGATCCACGAACCGGCCCGTCGGCGGCCGCCCTGGCCCTCCCGCCGGGCTGGCGGCTTCGAGCAGTCGCCGCGCGCGGCAGAGATGCTCTCCCACCGAACGCCTGATATGCGGCAGGTACAGTCCGCCGAAGACTCCGTGCCAGTAGGAGCAGTTGCACATGGCGCGCCACAGATGCCTGCGCGCCTCTGAAGGCTTTCCCTCGCGATCCGCGGCGGGGATGGCGCCATCCTGGTCATCCAGCATCCGCGAGATCATCTGGGCGCGTCGCACCATGAGCAGACTCTCGGGATATTTCGCCTGGAAGTTCCTGAAAAATCCTCCGCGAAGAAAAGGCCGCTCGCGATCCCAGCGGTTCCGGGCCTTCGAATCCTCGACGATGACCGGGAACTCCCGGCCACGGCCCGGCGGCAGAGCCCATTCACCCATTTCGAAGTACGAGCCGGGCGGAAGATAGACACGGGCGCGTGGAGGGCTCTCCTTCACGACGCGGGAAAGCGTGGTGGTCTCGAGCCACGAGGCGTTCTGCTCCAGCGCGACGAAGAACTGATCCAGCCAGCCGTCCCTGCCCGATTCGCCGTGAACCCAGGCGTTGGTGCCCGGCCAGAGCCCGAACTTCTCGCCGTCGTCGACGACCACGGCCACCGGCGTCTCGCCGTCTGGCGCATCGACCGCCTTGCTCTTCAGCCATTCGATCGTCTCGGCGGGATCGCGAAACGGGATGAGGTAGCGCAGCTGCTCGCTGATGGGAAACAGACGCGCCGGGTCACCCTGGTCCTCGGTGAGGTAATAGCCGCCGACGGGGTCGGCATCGAGCGCGCCGAGAAAGTGGTAGTCGTCGAGCAGCGTGTAATCGACACCGGCTTCACGCATCGTGCGTGGCAGCGTCGGCTCCCAGACCCTTTCGGCGAGCCACATGCCCCTGGCCGCCACGCCGAACCGCTCGGCGATGTAGCGTGTCTGCAACCGGATCTGCCCCACCCGGTCCGAGCGCGGGATGAGCGGGAGAATCGGTTCGTAGAAACCGCCCGTCAGGATCTCGATCCTTCCCGCGCGCGCCAGCGCCGCCACCCGGTCGAGATGCGCGGGTGCATGCCGATCGAGCCACTCGCAAAGGCAGCCGGTGTAATGCAGCACCGCCGTGATCGCCGGATGACGCTCCAGCGCGTCGACGAACGGATCGTAGGCCTGGACCAGTGCCCTCGCGATGACATCGTCGAAGTTGCCGACGGGCTGGTGCGAATGCACGCCGAAGACCAGGCGGATGCGTCGGTTCACGATCACACGCTCCAATCCGGCGGCTCTCCGGGTGAGAAGGAGACGGAGCCGTCGCGAGGCAGCCGCTGCAGCAGACCATCGCGCGCCGACAACGTGACGAAGAACTCAATTGTGGGAATGGTCGTCGCCCCGGGCAGCGGTATGCCGCACTCGAGCACGGCGCCCGCCGCAAACTCCGCTGACAGATCCCCGAAGCTGAAGAGCTTCCCGTTCTGGATCCTGAAGCCGGCCGAAGCGCGGCGCGGCGACATCACCTCGACCCCGATCCGGCCGTCATCCAGACCGGAGAGAAGACTCGCGATGTCTCCACGCTCCGGATCCACCCGGACGAACAGAAAGCCGTCGTCGACGCCATAGGCGATCCTCCGTATCATCCCCGAGGTCTGGTGCATGGTTCCTTGACCGGCGGCTGCGTCGCACACACCCGCAGCCAGCCATTCGAAGTAATCGGTCACCTCTCCGTCGAGGACCGGTTGGACGGCTGCGGCCGGCCGGCTCCAGGCATGGGGCCGGGGCTTCTTGATGGGGAAGTCGAGCTCGGCGGGTGGATCGATCGCAAGACCCTGGTAGGCGTTGCGAAGCAGATCCCGGAACGATGCGTCGAAGATCGCGTCCTGCTCCGATGAATGATCTTCGCCGAACCACCAGAACCAGTCGCTGCCCTCGGCTGCGGCGAGACTCGCGAACACCGCCGAGCCTTCGAGTCCGTTCTCGAGGCGTCTTCCGGCATGCTGCCGCGCGGCGGCAAGCAGATTCCACGCTTTGTTCTTCTCGGGGTGGCCGATCCAGGTGGTGAAGCTCGAGCCGATCCACGAGCCGGCGCGCAGATGGGCGAGCCTGCCAGGCGGCGGGCCGCCGTCGAGCGCCTCGGTGAAGTTCACCGTGCGGATGTCGTCGGCGCCGGTCAGGCCCCGATACAGCGCGCGCAGGAAGCCGACACCGTTGTCCGGGTAGTACTCCCAGGCGTTTTCTCCGTCGAGGATCACGCTGACCACGGCACCCGGCGCCCGCTCGCCGATCGATCGCAATCTGCCGATGAAGTCGGCGGCGGCGTCCGCAGGGGCCCAGGTTGCGTAGGTGAAACCGATCAAATCCGACAGCACCCGGTCACGAAAGAAGATCGCCGGGCTGTCGGCGCCGGCCGCCTCGAGCAGATGGGGACGGTAAATCTGATCGGAGCCCTCCGGCAGCCCCGTTGACGCGCGCAGCACCCCTTCGTCCGACGCGGTCCAGCGGACGCCGCACGCACCCAGCGTCGCGAGGGCCTGATCGCTCAGCGCCCCCTCGGACGGCCACATCCCCGCCGGCCTCCTGCCGAACCGCCGCTCCATGACCGAGAGAGCCTCGCGCACCTGCCAGGCCGCGTCGGACGGGTGCCGGAACGGCAGATCGGGCAGCGGCAGACCCGGCACCGCCTCGCGTGCCGAATCGAGATCGCAAAGCAGGGGGAGGATCGGGTGATAATAAGGTGACGTCGCGATATCGACGATCCCCTCGGCGGCCAGACGTCGATGGGCCGGAACGATCTCGCGCAGGAATTCATCCTGCAAATCGAGCAGGGCCGACTTGTCGTCTTCCGTGAAGCCGTCCGCCTTCTTGAACAAGTCGATCACCTCGGGCCTGCCGCGCAGCGTTGGACCGCACCACGCCAGGTGAAACCAGACCTGCAGGTCACGCAGATCGTGAGGCTTGAATCGCGAGAGCGCTTCACGATAATCGCCACCGATTCCCCTTTGGCCTCTCTTGTGGAACAGGGCGGCGTAACGCGGATAGGGGGCGATCAAGGTGCGATACGGAACGCTGAAGAAAAGATCGAGCATCGCAAGACGCTCGTCGTCGACCAGGTCACCCGCCGGCCTGCGGGCAAGCTCGAGCGCCGGGTCGATGGCGCGCCCCTCGACGTAATCATCGAGCTGATCCAGGAGCGAAGGCACCAGATTGATTGTAAGATGAAGCCGTGTGAACTCCCCGGCCAGCGCCGCCATATCGTAGTAGTCCTTCAGCCCGTGCAGACGAACCCAGGGCAGGGAGTACCTGCCATTTCTCGGGTTTCTGTAGAGAGGCTGGTGCTGATGCCAGAGGAACGCGACTCTGAGCGGGATCACGCGCGAAGTATATGGACGCCCCCGGAGAGGGTCAATATAATGAAGGCCGCCGTCAGAAATGATGCCGGCATGTATGATGAGTCGAAGGGGGGCTGATGAGCATCGAGCGCGTCGAGCAGATCTACTCTTCGTACTCCGGCGTCTACGACCTCCTCTTCGATGCCATTCTCCAGCCCGGACGAAAGCACGCCATCGCGGCGATGGAAATCCAGCGCGGCGACAGCATCCTCGAGGTCGGTGTCGGCACCGGGCTTTCCCTGCCTCTCTACCCTGAAGGCTGCCACGTCACCGGCATCGATATCTCCCTGCCGATGCTCAACAAGGCCGCGGAAAAGGTGATGAAGCTGGGGCGTTCGAACGTGGACCTGCGCCGCATGTCTGCCGAGCGGCTCAAGTGGCCCGACGCGACGTTCGACCATGTGCTGCTGTCGTACGTGATCAGCTGCGTGGAGAAGCCCGAACAGGTGATCGCGGAGGTGCACCGCGTGTGCAAACCGGGTGGCCGCGTGCTGTTCCTCAATCACTTCCACAGCGGCAACCGCCTGGTCGCCTGGGGCGAGAGGCGGCTGACCCCGTTGACGAAGCGGCTCGGGTTCGTCCTCGACCTGCCATTCAAGGTCGTCAAGGACAGCGGCCTGTTCGACGTGGAACGGATCGACCGGGTGAACCTGCTCGGCATGTGGAGCCTCGCCATCTGCACGCCCATCTCTGCCGCCCGTCTTCCCGCCGGGACGCTTCACGGCGCCGGAGACCGCGTCGCTCGTTGACCCCCCGGTCCGGACTGCGCTAACCTGTCGGGCCTCGACGCATCGGCCACCGATAACCACGCTCGCGGAGAGATGTCCGAGTGGCTGAAGGAGCACGCTTGGAAAGCGTGTGTGGGGGAAACTCCACCGTGGGTTCGAATCCCACTCTCTCCGCCAGCGCCCGTCTGAGTGGCTGTCTCAGTGCCTGTATCGCCTGTATCGATGCCCGCGGCCTTCCAGTCGTCAGGCCCGGTTCACGGCCGGAGCGCCCGCCGTCATGAAACGAACGCACACGACAGCCCCCCGATTGAAAAAGCCGGCCGCGAGCGCGCGGTTCGAGCGACTCTATCGGGTCATCCGCGATCACCTCGGCCTCAGCGTTTCCCGTATCGCGCCGCGGGTGACCCGCAGGCTTTTCCTCGGCGAGGCCTCGGTGCGCAACTGCGACGGCACGTGCTGTCGGGGCGGGACGACCGTCTCGATCGATGAGCGCGATCGCGTGATGGCCCATGCCG